>JBIQKN010000088.1:0-9861 GCA_044506565.1 Sphingomonadales bacterium
GCGATCGACGCCGACACGACCGAAGACGGCAACCAGGCGTTCTCGTGGATCGGAGACGGATCGTTCTCGGGCGCCGCAGGCGAATTGCGCTTCGTCCAGTCGGGCGGAAACACCTTCGTCGAAGGCGACATCGACGGGGATGGGACCGCGGACCTCGTCATCCGTCTCGACGGGCTCCACGACCTCGTGGCCGGCGACTTCCTGTTCTAGCTGAAATCTGCCTGTTTCGAGGGCCTAATCGCCCGGCGGCAGGCCCGCATCCAGCCGCTCGGTAAGCATCACCAGCAGCTCGTTGAGTTCTTCCATCTTGTCCGGCGCGATGCCACGCAGCAGCCGTTCGCGCAGATCGTCGGCGACGGCGAAGATCTCCTCGAGCGCGTTCTCACCCGCCGGCGTCAGCCGCAACTGCTTGCTGCGGCGGTCGGTCGGGTCCGGCAGGCGCTCCACCAGGCCGTCGGCCTCGAGCGTGTCGAGCATGCGGGTCATCGTCGGACCTTCGATCCTAAGGCGCTTGGCGATATCGACTTGCGCGCTCGGCCACGGCGAATTCATGATCGCCGCGAGCGCTTCCATCCGCGCCGAGCTCTGCCCGATCGCGCGCAGCCGCTCGTCGAGCAGCGAACGCCAGCGGCGCGCGACCAGCACGAGGTTCACGGTCACGCGAATTTCGCGCGTGGTGCCGCCTCCGCGATAGATCTCGAAATTGGACTTCGGACTCGTCGGCTCGTGCCTGTCCCCTGCCGTCCTCGCCGTGCTCATCGGTCTCCCGCTTCCAGTGATGGCGTCACGAACGCGGGGTCGTCCGTGGTGCGTAAGGGGAACACGGAACCCGGCCGCCCCCCTGGGCCAGCGTAAGCGGGTGCCGGCGCGTCTTGTCAAGCGAACCGCAGTTCGAAAGCGCGCGTTGCGCTTTTCAGACCGGCTGCCACTCGCTACAGTGGCTTGACTTTGTCCGGCAGCTCCGGCCGACGGTCCGAAATCGGGAGAATTCCATGGCCTACCGGGTCGAAATCAACGGCGAGACTCGCGAGCTCGACGTACCGGGCGAGATGCCCCTGTTGTGGGCGCTGAGGAACGAGCTCGGCATGGTCGGAACCAAGTTCGGCTGCGGCATGGCGCTGTGCGGCGCCTGCACCGTGCACGTCGACGGGGTCGCCACGCGCTCGTGCTCGACCCCGGTCAGCGCGCTCGAAGGCAAGAAGGTGACGACGATCGAGGCGCTCGCCGAGAGCCCGATCGGCCAGGCGCTGCAGCAGGCCTGGGTCGAAGAAGACGTCATGCAATGCGGCTATTGCCAGGCCGGGCAGCTGATGAACGCGAGCGCGCTGCTCGCCCGCAACCCGCAGCCGAGCTCGGAGCAGATCCAGCAGGCGATGGCCGGGAACATTTGCCGCTGCGCCTGCTATACCCGCATCCACGACGCGATCGCGATGGTTGCCGAGAAGGGGACGGCCAATGCTTGAAGCCGCCACGCTCTCGCGCCGCTCGCTGCTCAAGGCCAGTGCCCTCGCCGGCGGCGGGCTCATGCTCACCGCCTCGCTGCCGATGGTCGCCAAGGCGGCAACATCGACCGGAGCCGCTCCGGCGACGCTCAACGCCTACGTCTCGATCAGCCCCGACAACGTGATCACGATCGTCGGCAAGAACCCCGAGATCGGCCAGGGCATCAAGACCATGCTGCCGATGCTGATCGCCGACGAACTCGACGCCGACTGGGAGCAGGTGCGCATCACCCAGGCCGACTTCGATCCGCAGAAGTACGGTTTCCAGTTCGCCGGAGGCAGCTTCGCCACGCCGATGAACTGGCTGCCGATGCGCCAGGTCGGCGCGGCGACCCGGCAGATGCTGCTCGGCGCCGCGGCCGCCCGCTGGGGCGTGCCGGCCTCGTCGCTCCGGACCGAGCGCGGCAAGATCGTCGAGCCCGCCTCGGGCCGCACGCTGACTTACGGCGACGTTGCCGCCGACGCCGTGTCGCAGCCCGTGCCGGACCTCGCGACCGTGGCGCTCAAGGACCCGAAGGACTTCCACATCATCGGCCGCTCGATCAGCGGCATCGATTCCCCGCGCATCGTTCGCGGCGAGCCGATCTTCGGCGTCGATACGCTGCTGCCGGGCATGAAGTACGCCGCGTTCGAGCGCGCTCCGGTGTTCGGCGCGAAGCTGGTCTCGGCCGACCTCGAGGCGGCGAAAGCCGTGCCGGGGGTCGAGGACGTCCTCGTGATGAAGGGGGGCGACAATCCCGAGCTGCTGATCGACGGCGTCGCGGTCATTTCCAGCAACTGGTGGATCGCGAAGGAAGCCCGCAAGAAGCTCGCGATCGAGTGGGACAACGGCCAGTGGGCGAGCCACTCGACGGCCGGTTATGCCGCGCGGGCAGCCGAGCTGGTCAAGGGCAAGCCCGAGACGATCCTCGGCGAATCCGGTGATGTCGACACGGCGTTCGCCTCGGCCGCCAAAGTGATCGAGGCCGATTATTCCTACCCGTTCCTCGCCCACGTGGCGATGGAGCCGATGAACTGCACCGCGCTCGCGCATGAGGACGGCCGCATCGAGCTGTGGGCGCCGACGCAGAACCCGACCGCGGGGGCGCAGGGCATCGCCCAGCAGCTCGGCATCGGGCAGGACAAGATCGCCATCCACATCACCCGCATGGGCGGCGGCTTCGGCCGGCGGCTGACCAACGACTTCATGGTCCAGGCCGCGGCGATCGCGGCGAGGAAGCCGGGCACTCCGATCCAGCTGATCTGGAGCCGCGAGGACGACATCCGCAGCGACTTCTACCGGCCGGCGGGCTGGCACAAGATGCGCGCGGCGCTCGATGCCGACGGCAAGCTTGTCGGCATGGACAACCACTTCGTGACCTTCATCAAGAACGGCCAGGTCACGCTCGAGAACTCGATGACCGCCGACGAATTCCCGGCGCAGTTCCTCGACAACGTCCGCCTCGGCCAGTCGACGATCGAGACCCGCGTGCCGACCGGGGCGCTGCGCGCCCCGCGTTCGAACGCGCTGTCGTTCGCCTACCAGTCGTTCCTCGACGAGATCGCCCACGCGCAGGGCCGCGACCTCCCGGCGCTGATGCTCGAGCTGCTCGGCGACCGCGAGCCGTTTCCCGGGACCAACGGGCCGTTCGGGGCGCAACCCGGCTTCAGCCCGCCGCGCGCCAAGGGCGTGATCGAAAAGGTCGTGGCGATGTCGGATTTCCGCAGCCGGCCGCATGAGGGCCGCGCCAAGGGGTTCGGCTTCTACTACAGCCACCTCGGCTACTTCGCCGAAGTGGTTGAGGCGAGCCTCGATCGCGGGCGGGTCGTGGTCCACAACGTCTGGGCCGCCGGCGACGTCGGCAGCCACATCATCAACCCGTTCGGCGCGCTCAACCAGGTCGAAGGCTCGATCATCGACGGTCTCGGCCAGGCAGTGGCGCTGGCGGTCGAGATCGAGGGCGGAGCGGCCAAGCCCGGCAACTTCCACGAATACGAACTGCCGCGGATGCCGGTCACGCCGAAGATCACGGTCGAGTTCGTCAAGACCGACAACCCGCCGACCGGGATGGGCGAGCCCGCGCTGCCGCCGGTGATCCCGGCGCTGACCAACGCGCTGTTCGCACTGACCGGCAAGCGCATCCGCAGCCTGCCGATCGACACGAGCCAACTCGTCTGAGGGTGCCGCCCGGGCCGGGGACGTGCTAGAAGAGCGCGTCCCCAGCACGGGAGCAGGCCCATGATCAGATCGCTGGCCTTCGCCGCAGCCGCCACCGCCGCGGCATTCGCGACCGGTCTTTCGGCGCAGCCGGATTCGCCGCCGCCCGATCTCGCCGACCTCGCCGCGGGCACCTATCGCGGCGACGTGATCTCGGATTCGCGCGGGTCGTCGCGCTCGGGCGTGACGATCACCATCAGCAAGACCGGGCCCGACACGGTCGAGATCGTGTCGAGTTACGACCGGCTGCCAACCGTTTCCACGAAGCTCGAACGGGTGATGGACACGGTGCAGAATGGCGGTTCCGCGACGGGGCCGCTGCAGGTGTTCCTGCTCGACACGACGAAGTCCCCGCTGAGGCTCGACCTGACGATCGACGAGGCCTCGTGGTCGGGGGAGAAGGCGGGGTAGGGAAGGGCAGGGGCCCTCATCCAACTCCGACTAAGCCCCTACGGGGCTAAGTCTTCGTATCCTTCTCCCGCCAGCGGGAGAAGTAGGGCTCTGCTCCCGCGGTCGTTCTCCTTCTCCCACTGGTGGGAGAAGGATAGCGAAGCTTACCGCCGAAGGCGGTTAGCGTAGCTTGGATGAGGGCTCCTGTCCCTTCTCTATCCCATCCCGCTCAGATCCGGCCACAAGACCCCGCACATCTTGCGACAACGGAGCCGCTGGCCTTCGCCATCGTCCTCGGTAATGAAGGATCGAAGCGATTGGCGGGAGAGTGGCAACGATGCGTGCGAACAGGACAGGGGCTCTGCTGAAAGGGGCAGCCGCTGCAGCGATGGTCGGCTGGGCCGTCCCTGCGGCAGCAGCGGAGTGCGGCGACATTGCAAGGATGACACTGCCGAACGGCAAGATCACCGCCGCGGAAGTCGTCGCCCCGGGGGCGTTCGTCCAGCCGCAGGCGCCTGGCGGCCCGCCTCCCGGGGTCGGCGGCGGAGCCTACGCCGACCTGCCCGAATTCTGCCGGGTGCAGGCGACGCTGACGCCAAGCAGCGACAGCGACATCAAGGTCGAGGTCTGGCTGCCTACCGCCGGCTGGAACGGCAAGTTCGTCGGCATCGGCAACGGCATCTGGGCCGGGCAGCTCAGCTATTCGCAGCTCGGCGACCCGCTCAAGCGCGGCTACGCCGTGGCGACGACCGACACCGGGCACACCGGCAACGGCCTGACCGCCGAGTGGGCGATCGGCCACCCCGAGAAGCTGGTCGATTTCGGCTACCGCGCCGTGCACGAGATGGTCGTCACCGCCAAGCGCGCGATCGAGGCCTACTACGGCAGCGGACCGCAGAAGTCGTACTGGAATTCCTGCTCGACCGGCGGCCGGCAGGGCCTGATGGCCGCGGCCCGCTATCCGGAGGACTTCGACGCGATCAGTTCGATGGCCCCGGCCAACCCGATGACCGACCTGATGACCCAGTCGATGTGGGCCGGCTGGCAGCCCAATCGGGCGCCGGGGGCGAAGGTTTCCGTGGCCAAGATGGCGACCGTGCATCGCGCGGCGGTGGCGATGTGCGACAGGCTCGACGGGCTCGAAGACGGCATAATCGGCCGGCCCGACGTGTGCGGCTTCGATCCGGGGGCGCTCCAGTGCACCGAGCTCGACGGCGACAACTGCCTGACGACGCCCGAGATCGAGACCGTGCGCGCGATCTACCGCGGCCCGCCGGGGCTGCCCGGATGGCCGGTCGGCAGCGAAATGCAGCTCGCGGCATTGACGCAGGGACCGCAGCCGTTTCCGGTGGCGTTGACCTATTACTCGATGCTGGTGTTCGGCGACCGGCCAGGCTGGGACTGGAAGAGCTTCGATTACCAGCGCGACGCTCAGATCGGACGCGAGTACGGCGCCTCGATCCTCGATGTCCCTGCCGGCGGCCTCGCCGCCTACTTCGCGCGCGGCGGCAAGCTGCTGCTGAGCCACGGGTGGACCGACGGGCTGATCCCGGCGACCAATGCGCTGCGCTTCCACGATGCGCTGCTGCCGACCCTGAGCGCGCAGCAGGCCAGGAGCCAGTACCGCCTGTTCATGGTTCCGGGGATGGATCACTGCAGCGGCGGCGAAGGCGCGAGCGTGTTCGACACGCTCGGCACGCTCGATGCATGGGCGACCACCGGCACGGCGCCCGAGCGGATCGTCGCCACGCGGCCGACCGTCGCCGGGGGTCCCCCGGGCGCGCCGGCCGGACCGCCGCGCGCGCCGATGTCCCGGCCGCTGTGCCCGTGGCCGCAATTCGCGAAGTACAAGGGCGAGGGCGATCCGAACGATGAAGCGAGCTTCCAATGCGTCGTCATGGTGACGATCCCACCGCCGCAAACCTGATGTCGGAAGCCCGCGGCGAGGCCGACAGGTCCGGAGACCATGCCGCCTTGCGCGCGGCGTGCGAGCCGGGCGTCGGCCTGTGCACGATCGTCGGTATCGAAGGCAGCTTCTCCCGACGGCTCGGGGCGCAGCTCGCCGTGCACCCGGACGGCACGATCACCGGCAGTCTCGCCGACGGCTGCCTCGAAAAGCAGCTCGCCAGCGAGATCGCCGCAGCCACCGGACCCGTGGTCAAGCGCTTCGGCGCGGGCTCGGACCTGATCGACTTCCGCCTTCCCTGCGGCAGCGGGCTCGACGTGCTGATCGATCCGGAGCCCGATCCCATCGCCTGCCTCGCGGCGACGGCGCTGCTCGAGGCGCGCGAGGAAACGGTGCTGCGGCTGCCCGCGGAGCAATTGCCCGAGCGGCGCTACATTCCTGCGCTCAGGCTGCTGCTGTTCGGCGAAGGGCCCGAGCTCGAGGCGCTGGCGGCGCTCGCCGAGGCGGCCGGGATCGAGGCCGAGGCGCACGGCAAGGACGCGCTGTCGCTCGGCCGCCGGCCCGAGGGCCTGTCAGCCGACCGGTGGACCGCGGTCGTGCTGCTGTTCCACGATCACGAATGGGAAGCGCCGATCCTCGAGTGGGCGCTGTCGACGCTCGCGTTCCACATCGGCGCGCAAGGCGGGTTCGAGGCCCGGCGCGGACGGCTTGAACGGCTCGCCGAGAACGGCGTCCCGCCGGACCAGCTCGAGCGCATCCGTTCGCCGATCGGTGTGATCGGCCACAGCCGCGAGCCCGGCGTGCTGGCGATCTCGGTACTGGCCGAGATCGTCGGCGCCTACGAGGCGCTGCATCCGCATGGCTGAGCTTGCCGCCGCCGTGCTCGCCGCGGGGCGGGGGAGGCGCTTCGGCGGAGGGAAGCTCGAGGCCGAATGCGCCGGCAAGCCGCTGGGGCGGTGGGTGATCGAAGCGGTCGAGGCGACGGGGCTGGGGCCGGGCACGATCGTTACCGGGCCGGAGGGCGCGAACTTCGCCGCCGGCTGGACCGTGCTGGTCAATCCGCGCCCGGACGATGGCCTCGGCTCCTCGCTGGCCATCGCCGCCAAGGCCGCGCTCGACGGCGAAGCAGAGGCGCTGCTCGTCCTTCTCGCCGACATGCCGCTGGTCGGTGCCGGCTACTTGCGCGACCTCGCCGCCACTCCGGCCCCCGCCGCAACGCGCCAGGGCGACGGGCGCCCCGGCGTCCCGGCGCTGCTGGACCGCTCGCTGCTCAACCTCGCCGCGCGTCTCACCGGCGACCGCGGCGCCGGGCCGCTGCTGCAGGGCGCGAGGCTGCTTGATGCGCCCGCCGGAATGCTGCGCGACGTCGACACGCCGGAGGACCTGGCGGAGGTAGAACGGGCTCTCGCTCGATAGCCCTCTCCCCTTCAGGGGAGAGGGTTGGGAGAGGGGATTGGCAGGAGGTTCCTTCTGGCCCCCTCTCAACTCCCTGCCCGCATGGTCACCGGCTCGCCCGCTCGCCGCACGGCGATCCGCTCGATCAGGCCGTCGCGCAGGGTGTAGGTCACGATCACCCGCACCTCGATGTAGTCGCCCTTGTTCAGCGGGCCGACCACGAAATCCGGCGCATCCTCGATCGCGGTGAAGCGGCTGGTCGTGTCGCTGACGATCTCGCGCTCGCTCGCCTCGATACCGTGCACGGTGAGGCTCTCGCGCACCCGCTTGAACATTGCGGAGTAGAAATCGGCGATCGCCTGCTTGCCCTTCATCGGCGGCACCGAGCCGAGCAGCAGCTCGACGTCGTCGGTGTAGAACCGCGTGTAACGCTCGGGATCTCCGTTCGAGAACGCCGCGGTGTAGGCCTGGTAGGCGGCGAGCTGGCTCGGGTGCGGCCCGAGCGGCGGGAGCTTGCTGACGCCTTTCTCGGCCGGCCAGGTCATCGTCCTAAGGCGCCACACCTGTCCTTGGTCGTTGAGGATGTAGTGGGCGAGAAACTTCACGGTGATCGAATCGCCGGGGAACAGGTGCCGGAACGGGAAGTCCGGCCGCTCCCTGGTCGCATGGAAGTCCATGTCTATCTCGGCGAACAGGTCGCGGCCCTGCTGCACGTAGGCGACGATCCGCGGGCACTCGCGCACCCCGTCGTGCGCCCAGGCGAGGAACCGCCGCATTCCGTCGCGGCCCTCGAAGGTGCCGCTGCCGCTTTCCATGGCGCAGTCCTCGGCGAACCAGCGCTCGACCAGCGTCTCGTCGTCCCCGGTCAGGAAATCCGCGATGTAGGCTTCGTAGTCGAACGTCATTCGAGCTCCAGGATTACCGCATCGGCGGCCAGCGTCTGCCCGGTCTCGGCACTGATCGCCTTGACCCTGCCCGCCTTCGGTGCGCGCAGGATGTTCTCCATCTTCATCGCCTCGACCGTCGCCAGCGGCTGGCCGGGCTCGACGGTATCACCGGCGGCGACGTGCAGCGCGACGAGCAGGCCGGGCATCGGGCTCAGCAGTAGCCGCGAGAGGTCGGGCGGCGGCTTCTCGATCATCCGCGCGGCGAGCGGCGCGAGGCGGGCGGGCAGGGCACGGGCGCGGTGCCGGCGGCCGCGGGTGGTGATCAGCCAGTCGAGCCCCTGCCGCTCGATCCTGAGCCCGAGCGTTTCGCCGTTGCCCGTCGCGGTGGCGGTGCGCATCCCGGGCTGCCAGTCGCAGGTGCCCTCGACCCGGTGCTGATCGACCATCGCGTGGCCTTCGCCGAGCGTCACCGCGTAGTCGTGCCCGTCGAGGCGCACGGTCCACTCGCACGGCATAGGCGGCGGACCGTCGAGCTGGCCCGAGGTCCGGCGTGCCCGGCCCATGCGAGTGAAGGCGAGGCCCGCGGCGACCGCCGCGATCGTTCGCAGGCGTGCCGGTTCCGCCGGCGCGCCCTCGAACCCGTCCGGATATTCCTCGGCGATGAACCCGGTGGTCAGCTCACCCGCGCGGAACCGCGGATGCTGCATCAGCGCCGAGAGGAAATCGACGTTGTGCCCCGGCCCCGCGATCTCGAACCGGTCGAGCGCCTCGACCTGCAGGTCAGCCGCCCGCTCGCGTGTCGGAGCCCAGGTGATCAGCTTGGCGATCATCGGGTCGTAGAACCGCGATACTTCTCCGCCTTCGGCGACGCCGTCGTCGACGCGGATGTACTCCCCTCCCGCTTGCGGGAGGGGCTGGGGGTGGGCCAGTTCGACAGGCGCGGCGCTATCGGTCGTGCCCACCCCCGACCCCTCCCGCAAGCGGGAGGGGGGTCTGTACCTGACCAGCCGCCCGGTGCTCGGCAGGAAATGCCGATAGGGATCCTCGGCATAGACCCGCGTCTCGATCGCCCAGCCGTCGAGCCGCACGTCTTCCTGTGCGAACGCCAGCTTTTCTCCGGCCGCCACGCGGATCATCTGCTCGACGAGGTCGATGCCGGTGACCGCCTCGGTCACCGGATGCTCGACCTGCAGCCGGGTGTTCATCTCGAGGAAGTAGAAGCTCTCGCCGCTCGGATCCGCGCCCGAGACGATCAGTTCGACCGTCCCCGCCGAATGGTATCCAACCGCTCGCGCCAGCGCGACCGCCTGCTCGCCCATCCGCGCGCGCATCGCCGGTGTGACGAACGGCGAGGGCGCTTCCTCGACCACCTTCTGGTGCCGCCGCTGGATCGAGCATTCGCGCTCGCCGAGATGGATCAGACTGCCGTGCTTGTCGCCGAGCACCTGGATCTCGATGTGCCGCGGGCTCTCGACGAACTTCTCGATCAGCACCCGGTCGTCGCCGAAGCTGGCCGAGGCTTCGCGGCGGACGGCATCGAACCCCTCGCGCACGTCGGCCTCGGACCACGCCAGCCGCATCCCC
>JBIQKN010000089.1:0-9826 GCA_044506565.1 Sphingomonadales bacterium
ACGAAGTTGGCGATCAGCTTGCCGCCGTCGGGCGTGTGCACGACCTCGGGGTGGAACTGGGTACCGTAATACTGCCGTTCCTCGTCGGCGATCACTGCGAAAGGCGCGCCGTCGCTGGTGGCGACGATGCGGAAGCCGGGGGCGAAGCGGGTCACCTTGTCGCCGTGGCTCATCCACACCTGGTGCCGTTCGCCGACCTGCCACAGCCCGTCGAATAGCTTGCAGTCCTCGGTCACGGTCAGGAACGCGCGGCCGAACTCGCCGCCCTCCCCGGTCTCGTGCCCGGGGCGGACTTCGCCGCCGAGCTGGTGGGTCATGACCTGCTGGCCGTAGCAGATTCCGAGGATCGGCAACCCGCTGTCGAATAGAATCTGCGGGGCGCGCGGGCTGCCTTCCTCGGGCACCCCGGCGGGCGAGCCCGAGAGGATGATGCCCTTGGGCCTGAGCCGTTCGAACGCGGCCGCGGCCTGCGTGAACGGAGCGATCTCCGAATAGACCCCGGCCTCGCGCACGCGGCGGGCGATCAGCTGGGTTACCTGGCTGCCGAAGTCGACGATCAGGATCGAGTCGGGAAGGTGGCTGGCGTCCATGGCGGGCGCTTAGGTCGCGCCGGCTTTCCTGTCTAGGCGACCGACCGGGCCGTGCCCAGCGGGTCCGGCCTTCGACGACAAATGCCGCGCCCGATCGGCGCAATTCAGAAAAATTCACAACTTGGGAACGACTTCGCACAGGCCGCGAACCAGGCTCGGCGCGAGACAGCGAGGAGTCTGCCGATGCGCCCGAAGAAAGCCATCGTTCGTGTGAGCCTGCCTGTGATCGCCGTGAGCCTGATCGCCTGGTCCCCGCCGGCCCTGGCGCAGCGGACGGCGGCGGAACGGGCGGTCGAAAGGGAACGGCGGGCTGAAGCCGGACCTGAGCTGGAAGCCGGCAACGTCGCCCGGCAGGCCGAGGCGATCCAGACCGTCGAAGCTCTCCTGCGCCGCGCGGAGGCGGCCCAGCAGCAAGGCGATTGTCCGGCCTTCGAGGAGGCGATGGCCGAAGTCGCCGAGTGGACCGACTACTTTCTCTATGATGAGGGTGGTCGTTCTCTTGGCCGAAACCCCCGCAATATGACGTACGACCAGATCGTCCCAACGCCGACTCAGAACGAGCACGGGGAGTGGCGCGCCCGCCTCGCGGCCGGGGGCTGCCCGCTCCGGTCCGCCGACGAGGTGCAGGCGGAGGGGAGCGAATGGGTCGTCGGCGGCTCGATCGGCCTCGGCCAGATCCGGCTGCCGCGGGCATTCCAGGGATTCGTCGAGCGCAACGGCGACGAGGCACCGGCCAACGCCTCGCGGCGCACGAACGACTTCGTCACCTTCAATCCCTTTGTCGGTTTCCTGGTCGGCGGCAGACCGCTGATCGTCGAGCTGTCGCACGCCGAGGGCGACAGCGATGGCGCGTTCGACATCGAGCCACTGATCCGTTCCGGCGCCCCGTATGCGGGGCTCTCTCCGGGGCAGAGCACCGGTTTCAGCGCGTTCGAAGGGCTCAACGGGTACGTCCAATCCGACGTCGTGGTGCAAAGGGTCACGGCCACCTACAACGTCGGCATCGATTTCTCCCCGGTCCGCGATATCCGCTTTCGCGGCAGCGCGAACCGCGCCGTTCGCGCCCCGAACGCCGGCGAACTGTTCGAGCCATCCCAGTTCGGGCTTGGGCTCGATGTGTTCACCGAGGTCTCGCGGACCGAGACCGACCACCTGATGGAGGGTGGGATCTCGGGCACGACCGCCGGCGGCTTCAACTTCGATTTCAGCAACCTGCGGCAGTTCTCGCTCGAGGAAGTGCGCGCCTCGGTGGGCCTGCTCGGCCGCGTCGGCGGCGAGGTGGCGCCGAACGTCGCGATAGAATTCGCGGCCGCCGGCGGCCTCTCGCACAGCTGGCGCGACTTCGATCTCGTCGAGATCAACACGATCAACTTCGGTCCCGACGCACCGGGGTTCACGCACAGCTTCAGCGAGAGCGACGACGGCTTCGGCACGTTCGCCCGGGGTAGCGCGACGATCGTCATCGACCTGAGCGGCGGCGTGAGCCTGTTCGCGCGGGGCCGGCTCGGCCTCGATACCAATTCTGTCGCGCCGTTCACCCCGCCCGACGGCGACGCGGTGCTGGCTGGCGAACGCGCCGGGATCGCGACGGATGACATCAGGTTCGGCAGTCTCGAGCTCGGGCTCGTGCTGAAGTTCGGAGGCCCTGCCCACTGACCGTGGCGCGGCGGGTGCCCTGCCGCCTCGTCGCGCCAAACGGCTGGAGCAAGCGCCGTTGCAAAACCTGCAACGGCGCTTGCTCTCTTCGCATTTGCACAAACTCATGGTGCGTCGCACAATCCAATCGACAGCATAACACCGGATGACCCCCGAAAGGCGGCCGAACCGAACCATGAGGACAACCGCCATGCGCTACCCGATCGTTGCCGTTCTCGCCGCCGCTCTCGCGAGCGGCCTCGCCACCCCCGCCATTGCCGCCGAAGAAGCTGTCGCCGTCACGGTCGACTTCGCCGACCTCGACGTCGCCGACCCGGCCGGCGCCGATGCCCTGACGCAGCGGATCGGCGCCGCGGTCGACAAGGTCTGCGCCCGCCCCGACCTGCGCAATCTCAAGGCGATGGTCGCCTGGGAAGAGTGCCGGCAGGAAGCGCTCGTCGGCGCCATGGAGCAGCTCGCGCTGGTCGCTCCCTACGCCGACATCGAGCTGGCCAGCCGCTTCTGATCGCAGCGACGGAGCCGACCCGATGTTCTCGTTCCTCAAGCGCGCCTTCCAGGCCTGGGCCGACAGCGCCGGCCGCTATCCGGTGCCGCTCGTCTGGACCTTCTGAGCCCGCGCAAGCTGCACCACCAGCCATGACGCGACGGCCGCTCCGCAAGGGGCGGCCGTGCTGCGTCGGCCGCGTTTCGGACTGGTGCAAAACCGCCCCGCAAACGCTTGGGTTCGCGGGGTGCAAACCCTATATGATCGTCATGGAAGAGACCCACGGCGAGACCCCCCAGAACACCCCCCGCAAGGGCGAATACGGAGCCGAGAGCATCAAGGTCCTCAAGGGCCTCGATGCGGTGCGCAAGCGCCCCGGCATGTACATCGGCGACACCGACGACGGATCGGGCCTGCACCACATGGTGTTCGAGGTATCGGACAACGCGATCGACGAGGCGCTCGCCGGGCATTGCGACCTGGTGCTGATCGAGCTCCACCCCGACGGCTCGGTCTCGGTCGAGGACAACGGCCGCGGCATTCCCACGGGCATTCACCCCGAGGAAGGCGTCTCGGCGGCCGAGGTCATCATGACCCAGCTCCACGCGGGCGGGAAGTTCGAGAACACCAGCGATGACAACGCCTACAAGGTCTCGGGCGGCCTGCACGGGGTCGGCGTCTCGGTCGTGAACGCGCTCAGCGAATGGCTCGAGCTGACCATCTGGCGCGACGGCGAGGAGCACTGGATGCGCTTCCGCCACGGCGAGGCCGAGGCGCCGCTCAAGGTCGTCGGCCCGGCGCCCGAGGGCAAGAAGGGCACCCGGGTAACCTTCCTCGCCTCGACCGAGACGTTCAAGAACGTCACCGAGTACGATTTCGAGAAGCTCGAGCACCGCTACCGCGAGCTCGCGTTCCTCAACTCGGGCGTGCGCATCCTGCTGCGCGACCTGCGCCACGACGAGCCGCTCGAGCACGACCTGTACTACGAGGGCGGCATCGCCGCGTTCGTCAAGTTCCTCGACCGCAACAAACAGCCCCTGGTGCCCGAGCCGATCTCGGTCTCGGCCGAGAAGGACGGCATCGGTATCGACGTCGCGCTCGAGTGGAACGACAGCTATTACGAGAACGTCCTGTGCTTCACCAACAACATCCCGCAGCGTGACGGCGGCACCCACCTCGCCGCGTTCCGCGCGGCGCTGACGCGCACGATCAACAACTACGCCGAGCGCTCGGGCCTGCTGAAGAAGGAAAAGGTCCAGCTCACCGGCGAGGACATGCGCGAGGGGCTGACCGCGATCGTCAGCGTCAAGCTGCCTGACCCCAAGTTCGGCTCGCAGACCAAGGACAAGCTGGTCAGCTCCGAAGTGCGCCAGCCGCTCGAGAGCCTGATGGGCGAGAAGATGAGCGAGTGGCTCGAGGAGAATCCGAACGACGCCAAGGCGATCATCCAGAAGATCGTCGACGCCGCCGCCGCGCGCGAGGCCGCGCGCAAGGCGCGCGAGATGAGCCGCAAGGGCGCAATGAGCGTCGCCAGCCTGCCCGGCAAGCTCAGCGACTGCCGCGAGCGCGACCCGGCCAAGTGCGAGCTGTTCCTGGTCGAGGGCGACAGCGCGGGCGGCTCGGCCAAGAGCGGCCGCGACAGCCAGTACCAGGCGATCCTTCCGCTGCGCGGCAAGATCCTCAACGTCGAGCGCGCGCGATTCGACCGGATCATCAGCTCGAAGGAAGTCGGCACGCTGATCCAGGCAATGGGCACCGGCCTGCGCGACGAGTTCAACCTCGAGAAGCTGCGCTACCACAAGATCGTCATCATGACCGACGCGGACGTCGACGGCGCGCACATCCGCACGCTGCTGCTGACGTTCTTCCACCGGCAGATGCCCGAGATCATCAAGGCCGGGCACTTGTTCATCGCCCAGCCGCCGCTGTTCAAGGTCAGCAAGGGCCGCTCCGAGGTCTACCTCAAGGACCAGGCGGCGCTCGACCGCTACCTGGTCGAGGCCGGACTGCAGGGCCGGGTGCTCGAGACCCGCGGCGGCGCGCGCAGCGGGGCCGACCTCGCCGCGCTGGTCGAGCATGCGCTGAGGATGAAGGCGCTGATGGGCTTCGTCCCGCGCAAGTACGACGGCGCGGTGGTCGAGGCGATGGCGCTCGCGGGCGCGCTCGACCCGGGGCTCTCGCCCGAGAAGCGGCGCGAGGCGCTCGAGCGCGCGGCGGCACAGCTCCAGCTCGGCGATCCCGAGGCTGCGTGGCGCGCCGAGTTGCGCGCGGATGGCACGATCGCCTTCGCCCGCGAGTGGCGCGGGGTGACCGATGCGCACCTCGTCGAGGCGGGCTTCGTCGGCAGCGCCGAGGCGCGCAAGCTGCACAAGCTCGCGCAGGAGCAGGCCGAGGCCTATGCCGCGCCCGCGCGGCTGACCCGCGGCAGCGCCGAGCCGGAGCCCGAGCCCGAACCCGTCGCCGAGGAGGTCGAGGCCGAGGAGCCGGAGGCGGCGGCGCGCCCGGCGGCCGCGTTCGACGGCGCGATCACCCGCCCGAGCCAGCTGCTCGAGGCGGTGCTGGCGGCCGGCCGCAAGGGGCTCGCGATCGCGCGCTACAAGGGCCTCGGCGAGATGAACGCCGAGCAGCTGTGGGAGACCACGCTCGACCCCGACAACCGCGTGCTGCTGCAGGTCAAGGTCGAGGATGCCGACGTCACCGACGAGATCTTCACCCGGCTGATGGGCGACGTGGTCGAACCGCGCCGCGACTTCATCCAGGAGAACGCGCTCAACGTCGCCAACCTCGACGTGTGAGCCCGGCCGCTCCCTTTGCCGGGGAGCTGTTCGTCCCGCGCTACGAACCGCTGGAGAGCGGGCCGTGGCGGCTCGACGTGGTGCCGTTTGCGATCATGCCCGGCTACTGGAGCGACGCGCAGCCGGTGGCGGACATGGCCGTGCTCCACCGCGACGGGCAGAGCTGGATGTCGACCACCCCGTTCGAGTTCGAAAGCCAGGAAATCGGAGTGCGCTGCGCTTCGGGACACGTGCTGATCTTCGGCCTCGGCATGGGCTGGGCGGCCTGCGCGAGCGCATGCATTCCGGCCGTCGACGCGGTGACCGTGGTCGAGAAGGACCTCGACGTGCTTGCGCTTCACGAGCGACTCGACCTCTTCGCGCAGCTTCCCGCGGAGGCGCGGACGAAGCTGACGATCGAGCCCGGCGACGCCTACGACTACCGTCCCGATCGCCCGGTCGACCTGCTGATGCCCGACATCTGGCGACCGCTGGTCAGCGACGGCCGGGTGGACGAGGTCCGCCGCATGCAGGCCAACGTCGGAGCGCGAGCGGTCTATTTCTGGGGCCAGGAGATGGAGATCGCCCGGCACCTCGCCGCGGCCGCGCGCGAGCCGGACCCCGCGGGAATCGCTGCGACGGTCGCCGAATTCGGCCTGCCCCTGATTGGACCCGGCGACTCCGGCTATGCGGGTAAGACGCTCGCAGCGGCACGGCGGTGGATGAGGGGGCGATGGCTGTGCGCGGAGGCGCCGCCCTGGGCACAGGGCGGCGCCTGATTCGGCTCAGTGCGCGCGGATCGGGTTTCTCACGGGCCGCGGCTCGGCGTCGTGCGACGGTTCGTTGACGAGGTCGTCGAACAGCGCCTCGAAGTGGATCATCGCCTGGCGAAGGTCCTCGGTCGAGGCCTCGCCGAGGCGGTGCCGCTCGGTGATTGCATGGCCATCGCGATAATGCCGCGCGACCTCGCCGTGGTCGACGGTCAGGTCCTCGTAGCGGCGGTCGAAGTCGGCCATCGGGTAGCCCTTGGTGCGCATGATCGAGGCCAGCAGGCGGTCGGCGTGGTGGACGGCCTCGACCGGACTGTCGACGAACACGGCCTTGACCTCGCGCCACTCGACGATCGCCGCCTGGCGCTCGCCCGGTTCGAGCGGGCGGATGTGCAGCTGGGAGACGCGCTCTTCGCGTTCGCGCAGCGCCTGCTCGGCGCGGTCGCGCTCGCCCTGTTCGGCGAGCGTGCGGTCGTACTCGTCGCCGAAGCGCTCGCGCAGCGCGGTGGTGCGGCGGCCGCGCAACGCGGCCCAGAGGATTATCGCCAGCGCCGCAATGCCGGCGACGATGGCGAGGAGGATGACGGTATCGGACTGCATCGGAACTCTCCCGGATCGCATGCCCTCCCGACCATACGGTGCTTGAACGGCGCGCGATGCCCGCCGTTCCAACGCTTCGCCGCAATCGACGGCCGGATTCGCGCCTCAGGCGATGACCTCGAAGTGCAGCACGCCCGGCTCCTTCTCGAGCAAGAAGCGGTCGTCGAAATCGTAGTACTTGGCGGCCGACACGTCCTCGCCGGCGAACGGCCGGATTGCCTCGTAGTCGTCCCAGAAGGTGAGCATCTCGACGTGCGTCGCGTCGCCCTCGACCCGGCTCAGGCACCACGCCCCGCGGTTGCCGGGCGTGCCCTTGTAGTCGGGCAGCGCGACATCGCGCATCAGGCCGAGGTATTCCTCGGCGAGCGCATTGGGCACGCGACCGTGCCAGCGACGTGCGATCATGGGCGCCTCCTCGTCCGCAGACCTTAGTCCAAACCGGACGCAACGGCGCCTCCAAAATCCTCCCCGAGCTTGTCTCGGGGAGGTGGGAGCGGCGACTCCGCTGACGGAGGGGTTACATCCTGAACACGCCGAATCGCGGCACTTCGGGGATCGGTGCCTCGAGACACGCCGCCAGCGCCAGTCCGAGCACGTCGCGCGTCTGCGCCGGGTCGATCACCCCGTCGTCCCACAGCCGGGCGGTGGCGTAGTAGGGGTTGCCCTCGGTCTCGTACTTCTCGCGGATCGGGGCCTTGAAGGCCTCGGCCTCCTCGCGTGACCACTTTTCGGCGTCGCGGTGGACCGTGGCGAGCACGCTCGCCGCCTGCTCGCCGCCCATCACCGAAATGCGCGCGTTGGGCCAGGTGAACAGGAAGCGCGGGGAATAGGCGCGGCCGCACATGCCGTAGTTACCGGCGCCGAAGCTGCCGCCGATGACCACGGTGATCTTGGGCACCTGCGCGGTCGCCACCGCTGTCACGAGCTTGGCGCCATGCTTGGCGATGCCCTCCGTCTCGTACTTGCCGCCGACCATGAAGCCCGAGATATTCTGCAGGAACAGCAGCGGAATGCCGCGCTGGCAGGCGAGCTCGATGAAGTGCGCGCCCTTGAGCGCGCTTTCCGAGAACAGCACGCCGTTGTTGGCGAGGATCGCCACCGGCTGGCCCCAGATGTGGGCGAAGCCGCAGACCAGCGTCGAGCCGTAGAGCGCCTTGAACTCATGGAACTCGCTGCCGTCGACGATCCGCGCGATGACCTCGTGCACGTCGTAGGGCGCGCGCACGTCTTCGGGCACGATCGCGTAGAGCTCCTCGGCGTCGTAGCGCGGCGCGCGGGGCTCGCGCAAAAGAGGGACTGTCCCTCTTTTTTCGCCGCCGGCGCCGAGGTGGCTGACGATGTCGCGCAGGATCGTGAGGGCATGCTCGTCGTTCTCGGCGAGGTGGTCGGCGACGCCCGATTTCCTCGCGTGCAGCTCGCCGCCGCCGAGGTCCTCGGCGCTGATCTCCTCGCCGGTCGCGGCCTTCACCAGCGGTGGGCCGGCGAGGAAGATCGTCCCTTGGTTGCGCACGATCACCGATTCGTCGCTCATCGCCGGGACATAGGCCCCGCCGGCGGTGCAGCTGCCCATCACGCAGGCGACCTGCGGGATGCCGAGCGCGCTCATCTGCGCCTGGTTGTAGAAGATCCGCCCGAAGTGGTCGCGGTCGGGGAACACCTCGGCCTGGTGCGGCAGGTTGGCCCCACCGCTGTCGACGAGGTAGAGGCACGGCAGCCGGTTCTCGCGCGCGATCTCCTGCGCGCGGAGGTGCTTCTTGACCGTCAGCGGGTAGTAGGTGCCGCCCTTCACCGTCGCGTCGTTGGCGACGATCATGCATTGCCGCCGCGACACCCGCCCGATACCGGCGATCATGCCCGCGCCGGGCACCTCGTCGTCGTAGAGCCCGTTGGCCGCGAGCTGCCCGATTTCGAGGAATGGTGAGCCCGGATCGAGGAGCCGCTCGACCCGCTCGCGCGGCAGCAGCTTGCCGCGCGCCGTGTGCCGTTCGCGGCTCGCCGCGGGGCCGCCGAGCGCGGCCTCGGCGACCTTGGCGCGAAGTTCATCCGCCAGCGCTCGGTTGTGCGCGGCGCGGGCGCGCGCTTCGGGGCTGTCGAGGTCGAGCGCTGTCGTGAGGACAGGAGCCGTCACAGCGAGGATTGCTCGGGAGCCATGACCGTAGGAAGGGGGGTGGCCCGCTTCCCTCGCTTGTTCCGCAAGCGATACTGGCTCTGGTACAGCCGGCGCTGCTTGGTGACTTCGTACAGGACAATGCCGGACGACGTCCCGAGGTTAAGGCTCTCAATCATCCCGAACATCGGAATCGCCACGCAGGCATCGCTGCGCTCCAAAGCTCGATCGCTTATGCCGCGCGCTTCGTTGCCGAACCAAACCGCCAGTTTGGCGTGCTCGGTGAAGTCGCCCTCGTGCAGGTAGATGTTGCACTTGCCCTTGACGTGCGGCGAAGTGACCACGGAGTGGAAGTTCCTCCGTTCGAGGTGGTCGAAGCAATCGTCGGTGCTGTCGAACCGTTTCACGAAGCTCCACTTGACGGCCGAGACCGACGTTTTCGACAGTGATGGTCTCTCGCGCATGTCCTGCCAGTCGTCAGGCAACGCCTTGCGCGGATCGACCACGTAGACCTTCTCGACGCCCAGCGCGTTCACATTGCGGATGACCGTGCCGATATTTTTGACGTCGGACGGATCTTCGATGACGGCGATCAGGTTCTTACAGACGAACGGCCGAATCGCGTCGGCGCGCGCGCGAACCGACGGCTTGGACTTCTTCGGTACAGTGTCCTCTTCGTCGAGCGGCTGGCTCACGCGGCAATCCTTCCCAAGAGGTTTCGGGGGTGACTAGACGCCCCGCGCGGGAAGGCCAAGCCGCGTGCGCTTACCGCGGCTTGTCGAGGTGCTCGGCGAAGAACGGCAGCACCACGTCGGCGAAGCGCTGGCCGATCTTGTCGGTGTGGG
>JBIQKN010000174.1:0-1598 GCA_044506565.1 Sphingomonadales bacterium
GGATAGCGAAGCTTACCGCCGAAGGCGGTTAGCGTAGCTTGGATGAGGGCTCCTGCCTTTTTCTACCACCCAGCGAAGCCGTGGGGAGGACTATTCGCGCGAATAGCCCGGCAGTTCGATGTGCCAGCGCAGCGCGGCGCCGCGCAGGGCGAAACCGGCCAGGGCCGAGACGGCCCAGACCACCGGCAGCGGCAGGCCGGCCAGCGTGCCTATGGCGCACAGCGCGGCGGCGAGGGCGGCGGCGGTGACGTAGAGCTCGGGGCGCATCAGGATCGACGGGGTGCCGGCGAGGACGTCGCGGATGATGCCGCCGACGCAGCCGGTGATCACCCCCATCAGCGCGGCGGGAACGGCCTCGACCTCGTAGGCCAGCGCCTTGGCGGTGCCGAGCACCGCGTAGACGGCGAGCCCGACGGCGTCGGCCCAGACGAGCCCGGGGCCGTCCCACCAGCGGGACGGCGTGTACCAGGCGATCAGCGAGACCAGCAGGATGACCGGCGCGACCCACGGGTCGTGGACCCAGAATACCGGCGCGCCGATCAGCAGGTCGCGCACCGAGCCGCCGCCGACCCCGGTGACGAGCGCGAAGAAGATCACCGTCACCATCGTCATTCTGAGGCGCGTCGCGAGCAGCGCGCCGCTGAGTGCGAACACCGCGATGCCGGCGAGGTCGAGCCACGCGGGCAGCGTGAGCATCGCGGCGGGGGGGGCCATCAGCCGAGCCTCGGGCGCGCCTTGCGGCGGCGGAACAGCAGCACGCAGCCGAGCAGCGCGCTGACCGCGGCGAGCGCGGCGAAGACCAGCAGGATCGGGTGGTGGCTGTCCTCGCGGGTCTCGAGGTCCATGATGTGCAGTCCCCACATCACGTCGTAGAGCCGCCACTGCGGGGTGCGCAGCGCGAGCACCTCGCCGGTCGCGTCGTCGATGTAGACGTGCGTGTCGTCGGCGAAGCGGGCGCGCCAGGTCGCGCCCTCGGTTCGCGCTTCGAGCGGGGCCTCGCCGGCGGGGAAGTAGGTGAGCGCCTCGAGCCGGGCGTCGCCGGCATAGGCGGCCTCGGCGATCGCCTGGGCCTCGCGGCGCACGACCGGGGGCAGCGCGGTGCCGGTGGTTACCGAATAGCGCCAGCGCGCGCCCTCGGCGGAGGTGACGATCCAAGCCGGGCCGCCGGGCTGCGGGACGAGCCGCGCCTCGCGGATCGGCTCGCCGATGCGAGCGGGGAAGGCGAGGCCGGTGGGGTCGATCGCGGGTTGCGGCGCGCGCAGGTGTTCACCGCGGACTTCCTCGATCGGGCGGGCGACCATGAACAGCCCGGTGACCGCCCACATCAGAAGCGGGAACCCGGCGAGCCAGCCGAGCCAGACGTGCCAGCGCGCGAAGCGCTGCATCGTGCGATGCCGTGCCATGACGCGGGGTTAGCCCGCGACGAGCCCGGGCGCCAGCGGCGGATAGGCCAGCGGGGCGACGTCGGGCTCGAGCCAGGCGCGGCGCGCGGCGACGCTCATCAGGCGGGGCTCGCTCCAGTGCGCCAGCAGCCAGCGCGAGTGGCCGAGCGGGGAAGCGGAATAGCTTGATTCACACAAAGACACGAAGGCACGAAG
>JBIQKN010000090.1:0-9758 GCA_044506565.1 Sphingomonadales bacterium
CACGAGCGCGGCTTTCGGCTCGCCCCCGGCGAGCCGCCGCAGCGGCAGGTAATGCTAGCGTCCCCGGACGGGGGGCCGCATCCACCAAACGGTGGATGCCGAGCCCCATTGGCCAAGTCATGGCTATCGCCTATTCTGAGCAGCCGAACCGGGGGGAACCATTGCTGTCGACGCGCGACTTTGCCGACATCGTGGGCCTGATCTACGATTCCGCCCTCGATCCGGAGTGCTGGCCGCGAGCGCTGTCCCGGATGACCGCCACGCTCCGGTTCCACAACGCGTCGCTCTCGCTGATGGATCTGCGCTCGGGCAATTCCCCGCTGAGCATCACCACGGGGATCGAGGAGCCCTGGCTGGGGCGCATGGCGCACTACGGCCGCGAGATCATCGACCAGTGGGGCGGCCCCGAGACCCTCGCGGCCTATCCGCTGGACGAGCCCCTCGTACTGACCTGGGTCAACCCCAACGCGGCCAGCGAGAGCAACCGCTATTACATGGAGTGGAGCCGGCCGCAGCAACTGATCGACCTCGTGGCCATCGGGCTTGCCCGCGACCAGCAGATGATCGGCACGGTGGGGCTGGGTCGGCACGAATCCGCCGGCCCGATCCGCCAGGCGGACATCGACGACACGCGCCTGCTCGTCCCGCACCTGCAGCGTGCGGTCGCCATATCGCGCCTCCTCGACCTGCGGCAGGTGACGGCCGCCAGCTTCGAGACGGTGCTGAAGCGGCTCTCGACGCCGGTGTTCCTCGTCTCCGCCGACCACCACATCCTGTGGAGCAATCTGGCGGCCGATGAGCTGTTCGGGTCAACCGACGCGCTGGCGAGCCGGTGCGGCAAGTTCTGGCTCGCCCGCCCCGCAGCAATGCAGGCCTTTACAAAGGCCGTCGCGCTGCTGATCGAGGGAGATGCCGCCGGTCCGCGAGGTTGCGACGTCCCGGTGCACATGGACGACGGCCGTCTGCTCACGCTCTACCTGCTTCCCCTGGAAGCCGCGCGCCCCGGATCCCACTCGCAGACCGTGGCCGTCATGGCCGGTCCTCGTGGGCAGCAGCGCGATGCCTGCGACATCGTCGCCTCGCTGTTCGGGCTGACTCCCTCGGAACGGCGGGTGCTGTCGCGCATAGCCGGCGGCGAGACGGTTAGGGAGGCCGCCGAGAACCTCGCCATCGGCGAGGCGACCGTTCGCACGCACCTGCTGCGCATTTTCGACAAGACCGGGGTCCACCGCCAGCCGGAGCTGGTCGCGCTGGTCGCCTCGTTTGCGGTGCCGGTGCGGCCCGATTCTACGGCCTGAAGTCGAGCCCGCCGATCCGCTCGGCGAAGCGCCAGCCTTCCGCCGTGCGCACCAGCCGGTCGGTGAACGTGCCGACGAGCGGGCTCTTGGGATCCATCGCCGGAAGTCCTCCATCCTCCGCCGCGTCGCCCATATAAAGCACGATCACGCTGAAGGCCCGCGCATGGTTGGCATCCTCGACGTCGACCACGGTGTTGGCGATCACGTGCCGCTGCGCGCGCGCCGGGCGGGCGAGGAAACTGGCGAGGATTGCCTTGCGGCCCTCGATGAACACGCCCGGCTGGCTCGGCCGGGCGAAGCGCGCGTCCTCGGTGTAGAGCGCGGCGACCGCCGGCCAGTCCTGCGCGTCGTTGAGGTTGACGTAGCGCTTGATCAGCCGCTCGCAGTCGAGCTCGATCGCGCGGCGGTCTTGCTCGGTCATTCGGGTCCCGAGTCCGGTTTGGTGCGCTCCAGGAACAGCGAACGGCCCTCGGCGTCCTTCGCCTCGAGCGTGGTGATCAGCCGCTCGAGCGTCGAGCGCAGCTGCGCGACCTCGCCCGCGTCGAGATCGGAGAACAGGTACTCGGCCACTTTCTCGCCCTGCGGCCGCATGATCTCGTAGAGCCGCTGGCCCTCGGCGGTCAGGCTGAGCCACTTGCGCCGGCGGTTGGCCGGGTCGCGCACGACCTCGATCCGCCCGTTCCGCTGCAGCGTCGCCACCGCGCGGCTGACGCTCATCACGTTGACGCCGGTGACCTCGGCCAGCTCGTGGCTTGCCGTGCGCCCGAGCGCGCCGATCGTCATCAGCAGGCGGAACTCGTTGAGGCTGATCTTGTAACGGTGGGCGAGGTGGGTCGAGAACGGCGCCATCAGCCGGTTGGTCAGCTTGAGCAGCAGGTGGAGCATTGCCGCCTTTTCGCTGCCGTCGGTTCGCTTGAGCACGGCCTCAACCCCTTTGAGCGGGCGCAAAGCCCGCTGCCCTTCCCAACGATTATAACACTCGTTAGCGTCAATCCACGCGAGAATCATCGGGAGAGCAAGGGGCCATGAACGCCTTTCCGCAGACCATTCATTTCATCGGCAGCAACACCCCGCGACGGATGGAAATCTCCGTCCGCGACCTCGCGGTGGAAGGCGAGATTCCGGCCGAGATCGACGGCGCGTTCTTCCGCGCGGTGCCCGACAACGCCCACGCGCCGATGTTCGAGGACGACATCGCGCTCAATGCCGACGGGATGATCGCGCGGTTCAACATCGAGAACGGCGCGGTCGATTTCGACATTCGCTACGTCGAGACCGAACGCTACCTGGCCGAGAAGAAGGCGCGCCGGGCACTGTTCGGGCGCTATCGCAACCCGTTCACCGACGATCCCTCGGTCGCCGGGGTCGATCGCACCGTCGCCAACACCACCCCGGTGTGGCACGCGGGCCGGCTGTTCATGACCAAGGAAGACGGGCGCGCGTACGAGATCGACCCGGAGACGCTGGCGACGCGCGGCAAGTGGGACTGGTACGGCGCGCTCAAGAGCGAAACCTTCACCGCGCACCCGCGGGTCGACCCGGTCACCGGCGAGCTGTTCTTCTTCGGCTACGAGGCCGGCGGTCTGTGCAGCCTCGACATCGCCTACGGCATCGCCGACGCCGAGGGCAACCTGGTCTCCGAACAGTGGTTCCAGCAGCCGTACTGCGCGACGATCCACGACTTCGTGATCACCGAGAAGTACGCGATCTGGCCGATCTTCCCGACCACCGCCGATCTCGACCGGCTCAAGGCCGGCGGCGCGCACTGGGCGCACCAGCAGGAGCTCGAGAGCTGGCTGGCGATCATGCCGCGCTACGGCAAGGTCGAGGAGATGAAGTGGATCAAGGGGCCGGTGGGCGTCTCTGTGTTCCACGAGGTCAACGCCTACGACGACGGCGACCTCGTCCACATCGACCTGTGCCTGACCGACACCAACGCGTTCAGCTTCATGCGCGAGGCCGGCGGGATCCACCGCGACCAGCAGAGCCTGCAGGGCGCGCTGACCCGCTGGACGATCGACATGTCGAAGGCGGATCCGGTGATCGAAGAGCGCCCGCTTGGCCCTCCGGGAGACCTGCCGCGGCTGGCCGACGTCGACCAGGGCCGGCCGTATAACCGCGCCTGGTACCTGTCGATGAACCCCGAAGGCGGCCCGCCGATGCTCGGCGGCCCTGTGGGGATCAACTTCAATGCGCTGATGCGGATCGAGCCCGGCAACGGTCGCCTTTCGGTGATGGGCGTGCCCCCGGGCGCGGCGATCAGCGAGCCGGCGCACGTCCCCTCCAAGGACCCGACCCACGGCGGCTGGCTGCTGACCGTGGTCGACATCCCCAACGGCCCTCCGGGCGCCGGGGCGCCGCACGACTATTCGTCCGAGCTGTGGGTGGTCGAGGCCGACGAGATCGAGAAGGGCCCGGTCGCCAGGGTCAAGACCGGGCTCGCGCTGAGGAGCCAGGTCCACGGCAGCTGGGTCGGCCGCGCCCGCCTCGAGGCGAGCAAGCTCAAGGGCTGACGGGACGGGGAGGAATCCTCCCCCGCCCGGGGGAGGATCGCCTCACCAGCGCGCGGCGGCGGGCAGCTTGCCCTGCGCCTGCAGCACGGTTTCGTAATGCCCGCCCGCCACGAGCGGCGCGGCCAGCGGTTCGGCGGCCGACCTGAGCTGGCGCAGCAGGAACTGCCCGAACGGCCAGGCGTGGATACCCGACTCGGCGTTGATGTGGCCGAGCCAGCCGGCGTCGACGAAGCGACTCTTCCAGATCCGCGCCAGCCGGCGCGCGCGTTCGAACGGGATGTAGGGATCGTTGCGGCTCGCGGCGACGATCGAGGGGAACGGCATCGCCGTGCGCATCACCGGGGCGAAGCGCGCAAGCCGGCGGTCGACCTTGCTGCCCTCGACCTCGGGCGGGGCGACAAGCAGCGCGCCGAGCACCGGACCGTCGGCTGCCGGCCGCTCGTATTCGTTCCACCAGGCGACCGCGTGGCAGCCGAGGCTGTGCGCGACCAGGATCACTGGCCGCCCGGCGCGCTGGATCGCCAGGTTGAGCCGATTGACCCAGGCATTGCGATGCGGGTCGTCCCACGAGCCGAGATCGACGCGGGCACAATCGTCGAGCTGGCGCTCCCAGTGACTTTGCCAGTGGTCCGGGCTGCTCCCGGCGAGGCCGGGGACCAGCAGCACGAGGGGTTCGGAAGCGCGGGTCGGGGAAGCATGTCGGAAATCGGAAGGCCAAGCCATTCGTATTCTCCTTCGTCAGAGGAGTACGAGCCGGCGTTGTCGCGTGGGCCGGTACTGCAACCTGCGAGTCGATGCAGGCAGCACAATCTCAACCAATCTAGTTGGGAATTGCAATCAACACGCGCTTAATTGTGCCCATGCCCGGCTGGATCGTGGCCAGCCCGCAGTCTCGACGCTAGCGGTCACCGCGGGCTCGCGCCGGAGCATCGCGACCGCGTGAGCGCTGGTTGCGGTCCTCGAGCTGTGCCGCGTTCGCGCGCACGGCGGCGGGCTGGCGTTCGCGGGCAGCCGGCTGGCGCTGCTCCGCCTGCGCCTGCGCGCGGCGACCTTCGGCCTGCCGCTGGGCCTCGGCCCGGGTTTCGCGGCGGGCCTGCTGGGCAGCCTGTTGACGAGCGGCCTGCTGCTGCCGCTGCGCCGCCTGCGCCCGCTCGCGCTGCTCGGCCTCCCGGCGCTGGGCGACCGCTTGCTCGCGGCGGGACTCGGCCTCACGCTGCTCGGCGGCGGCCCGCTGACGCTGGGCCTGGGCGCGCTGTTCGGCCCGCGCCGCCTCGCGCCGCGCCTCGGCCTGGCGCGTTTCGGCGGCCGCCTGTTCGCGCTGCTGACGCTCGCGCTGTTGCGCTCGAGTGGCCTCCCGGCGAGCTTCGGCCTGTCGCCGCTCGGCGGCTGCCTGCTCGCGCTGGGCGCGCTCTTGCTGCTGCTTGCGGGCAGCCTCCTGGCGCGCTTCCGCCTGGCGCCGTTGAGCCGCAGCCTGTTCGCGCTGTTGACGCTCCCGCTGTTCCGTTCGAGCGGCCTCCCGGCGAGCCTCGGCCTGTCGCCGATCGGCGGCTGCCTGCTCGCGCTGGGCGCGCTCCTGCTGCTGCTTGCGTGCAGCCTCCCGGCGAGCTTCCGTCTGGCGTCGTTCATCCGCAGCCTGCTGGCGCTCTGCGCGCTCGCGCTGCTCGGCGCGGGCGGTGTCGCGGCGCGCCTCGACCTGGCGCTGCTCCTGCAGCGCCACCTGCCGGCGCCGGTCGGCCTGGGCCTCGCGGCGGACCTGCTCCTGCCGCTGCTCGGCCCGCTCGCGCCGCTCGGCGCGGGCCGCGGCTTCGCGGCGCTGCTCGGCCCGTTCGGCTTTCTGCCGCTCGGCCTGCAGGCGTCGTTCGGCTTCGTAGAACTGCGGTGCCGGGCCGCGATACGAAGCCGCCCGCCAGCCGTCGAAGCGATCCGCCGCCCGCTCACGCAGCTCGCGCTCGCGTTCCCAGCGCCGCTGCATCTCGCGCTCGTTGCGGGCCTGCCAGTCGCGCCACGCCGCCTGGCGCTCGCGGGCCTCGTGCCAACGGTGCCGGTCGGATACGACGATCGGCCGGCGCTGCTCCCAGACCGGCGCTGACACCCCGTGCCGGCGTTCGGCGAGCGCCGCCCGATGGAGCAGCCGGGCGCGTTCGTAGTAGCGTTCCGCTGCGAGGCGGTGGCGCAAGGCCGCCCGCTCGCTCAGCACGCGGCCGTCGCGGTCGTAGACGACCACCACGCGATCGCCGCGATAGCCGTAGCTGTAGTACGGGTCGCGCACGAGGAACGGGCGCGTCGCATCGGGGGCGTAATAGTAGTAGCGGTTGCCGCCGTGGATCGGCTCGGCATAGCGCGCGTAGCCGTCGCCCGTGCGCCACGCCCACGGCTCGACGCCGCCGTAGTCGAAACCGTAGTCCGGCGGTGAGTCGCCGAGCACGCCGGCGATCAGCGCCGCAAGCGCGACCCAGGCATAGTCGTCGGTCCCGGCCGAAGTGTCGTAGTAGCCGGCGTCGTCCGGCGCATAGTAGCCGTCGTCGTAGCCGTCGTACGCGTAGGGATCGGCCGGCGCGTAGTCGGCGTAATCGTTGCTGACGTAGTCCCACGAAGGGGCGAGGCCGTAGTCCCCGACCGGCGCCGGTTGCAGCGGCAGCGCCTCGGGATAGCCCGCGTCGAGCACGGGTTCGCCCTGGTCCGCGGCCAGCAGCGCGAGAGAGCCACCGGCAGGGAACCCGAAATGAGGCAGGCCGCCGACGCGCATCGCGTCTTCGGGCCCGCATGCCGCGAGCGAAGCCGCCAGCGCCGCGAGGCTGCCGGCCTTGGCCATGCGGGTGAGGAACGGGGTCATCGGACATCTCCTGCCGAACATCTGCAAGGAGTATCCCCGCTCACCACTGAACCGGCCGTGGCGCCGTCATTCATCTTTTAGAAGGTTTATCTGAACGCTTGACCGTCCACGCCGGGCGGTTCGCCGCGTCCGGGCCGGGCATTGAAACGGCCGCATTCTCGGGCATACTCCCGGCTAAATACGGGGAGAGTGCCATGACATCCTTGCGCCTTGCCGCTGCGCTGGCCGCGCCCTTGCTTTTCCTCCTGCCGGTCGCGGGGCCCGCGCTGGCCGAGGACCCGCTCCCGTCGCCGAAGGACTATCGCGCCCCGCCGGCGGGATGGGAAGTGCAGCGCACCGCGTGGGGCGATCCCGACCTGCGCGGATTCTGGCCGGTCGACTACCTTGCAGCGACCCCGCGCGAGCGCCCGCCGGAACTCGGCACGCGCACCGAGTGGACCGAACAGGAATACCGCGAGCGGTTCGGCCAGGCCGAGCAGCGCGCCGGTCTCGAGGCGGCGCAGGACCGGCTCGGCATCCTCGGCATGGGACACTGGCGCGAGGACGGCTTTCCGCTGTGGCAGACCTCGATGGTCACCCAGCCGGCCAACGGCCGCTACCCGGCACCGACCGAGGAGGGCCGCCGCGCCCAGGCCGCGGTCAAGACGTCGTGGAACACCGAGGTGTTCGACTCGCTCCAGGACTTCGGCATCTGGGATCGCTGCCTGACGCGCGGCCTGCCCGCCTCGCTGCTGCCGGGCGCCTACAACATGGGCATCCGCATAGTGCAGAGCCCCGGCCTCGTGGTGATCGCCATCGAGATGGTCCACGAGACCCGCCTGATCTACCTCGACGGCCGCGATCCGCCGCCGCCCGACGTGCACAACTACCTCGGGTTCTCGCGCGGGCACTGGGACGGCGACACGCTGGTCATCGAGACGACCAACTTCACCCCGGGCATGAGCAACGGGGTCACCCCCAACAGCGCGCAGATGAAGCTGACCGAGCGGATCACCCCGATGGGCCCGGACCAGCTGCGCTACGAGGCCTGGATCGAGGACCCGGTCATGCTGACCGCGCCCTACAAGATCGACATCCCGTGGCAGCGCAACCCCGACTACGAGTTCTACGAATACGCCTGCCACGAGGGCAACGTGCAGATCCGCGGCTACATCACCGCCACCAGCCCGCGGTTCCAGAAACTGCGCGAGGAGCAGTGGGCCAGGCAGGGCGAGAAACCGTCCGACGCCGGCCCCGGCGGGGCGCCGTAAGGACCACGCCTCCCGGAGCTTGCCTCGGGGAGAGGGCCCTCTCGAAGGGTGGTGGAGTCGTTCCCGAGGCCTGGGCCCGGGCCAGGCCTCTGCAACGAGGGGACAGGCAACGGGCCAGGTTCAGCCGACAGCGAGCCAGATCACCCCGGCCCAGAACATCGCCAGCCCGGGCAGGGCCAGCCGCCAGAACTGCGCCCGGAACGCCGGGTCCACACCCCTGTCAGACTCGCGCTCGGCAGCGTAGGGGGTGGGGAAAGGCATGACGTTCGAGCCGCCGGGGCGATGGGGCGTCTCGAGCCGGAAGGCCTGGAC
Source organism: Sphingomonadales bacterium (assembly GCA_044506565.1). Classification (GTDB taxonomy): domain Bacteria; phylum Pseudomonadota; class Alphaproteobacteria; order Sphingomonadales; family Sphingomonadaceae; genus Croceibacterium_A. The sequence goes on from JBIQKN010000090.1 coordinate 8,207, forward strand.
GGACGGGTTGTGCCAGGCGATGGCGACCGATGGACCGGGCATTTCGTCTTCTCCTTCCAAGAGGAGCACGACCGGCGTCGTCGCGTAGGTCGGTGCATTGATCTCCGCAGACGGTGGGCGACTCGACGCTGCTCACCCTCTGCCCGCCATTTCTCAACCAAACAAGTTGAGATTGCAATGGAGACTCGTTTGCCCGTGCGAAAGTAAAGCTAGGCCGCCCGGCGCAAGCGCGGGGCGGCCTGGCGAAAAGTCCGGAACTCGCCCCCCGGCACGGCCGGGCGGCCGTGGTCAGGCTTCCGGCGTCTTCTTGGTCAGCGCGTTGGCGAGGACTTCGGAAACGTAACCGAACGCGGCACCGATCACGATCGAGATGATCGTCGGGATGATCGCCTCGGTCGGGCTCATGCCGGCCAGCAGGATCGGGCCGGCGACCGAGGCAAAGCCGTAGACGCTGGCCGGGATCACCGCGAGCGGCGGCAGCTTGCTCGACAGGCAGATCACCGCGGCGCCGAGACCGACGGCGATCGGCGCGGCGAAATCGCCGGCCCCGGCGAGCGGGCCGTTGGCGAGCAGCACCGCTACCATGCCGACGAGCGCGCCGAAGCTCATGCCGACGGCCGCGGTGGTGCTGCCCTTGACCCCGCCGCCCGACTGGTAGTGGCAGCCCCAGGCGATGAACGAGATCCACACCAAGCCCGGAAGCGTGGTGGCGAGCGGTACGACGAAGAGCCAGGTGTCGAGAACGGCAAGCAGGCCGACCGAGACGGCAAGCGCAAGATATGCAGACATCCGTGAGAACTCCCCCAAGCGTTATGTTTTTTGTCCGCGGGCAGTCCCGAGCTTGTCCGAAGGGACCGTCCGCTAACCGAAAGCTAACCTTGTCTGCGGTCGCAAGTCCAGCGAATGCGCCGCGCTCGTCCACGCTTGCGCAGGGCGTCCCGCATCGGCACTCTCTTCCCAATCGAGGGAGAAGAGGAACATGGTCAGGAACTGGGTAGCCGGGGCACTGGCTGTTGCCGGGCTTGTCGTCGGAGCGCTGGTCGGACCGCACGTGCCCGGCCTCGCGGCGAGCGGCGGCGGCACCGCGGCCGGCTCGGAACTCGCCGACCGGATCGCGATCGAGGACATGGTCACCCGCTACTACGGCAATTTCGGCCGCCAGGACGCGGCCGAGGACTTCGGCGCATTCTACACCGAGGACGCGGTGTTCGACGTCAACGGCATCGTCTCCGAAGGGCGCGAGGCGATCGAGGCTTTCTACGCCGAAAGCGCCGAGGAACCGGACGCTCCGGCGGCGCAGGGCACCTTCCACATGCTCATCAGCAATCCGGTGATCGACGTCGACGGCGACACCGCGACCGCCTCGTTCTTCTGGACCGGGGTGATCAACACCGGCATCCAGGAGCCCCCGCAGCTGCTCGAGCAGGGCCGCGAGTACGACCTGCTCGTCCGCCAGGACGGCGAGTGGCGGATCAAGAAACGCGTGGTGATCGCCGACAGCGGCCTGCCCGACCGCTACATGGCGACGTACGCGCCGCGGCTGGACTACGAC
>JBIQKN010000012.1:0-21431 GCA_044506565.1 Sphingomonadales bacterium
CCCGCGAGTTCCACGAACTCGAGGGCGGGAAGTGGGTGAAGAAGCTCTGAAGCCGGCGCTCAATCTGCCGGATTGTGCTTTGCCAGGAACGCAACCAGCGCGTCGTACCACGCCTGCTCGTCCTCGACCCTGACGAAACCGTGCCCGGCCTCGGCCAGGTCGAGGTATTCGACTTCGCGCACCCCGGCTGAGGTCAGCGCGTTGCGCATCTCGCGGAACTGGCTGAAGGGCACCGTCCTGTCCTTGCGGCCATGCGCAAGCAGGATCGGGCGCGTCACGTCGGCCGCCCGGGACGCGGGCGATACCGAGTCGAGGTCGAACGAACGCTCCTCTCCACGAATGCGCCTGCGCAGGTTGCGGATTCGCGAACTCGCCAGGAAATCGGCATCGTAGCCGAGCTGCTTGTCCCATTCGGTCACGCCGGCAAAGCTGGCGGCGCAGCGATAGCGTTCGGGATTGCGGATGACTCCCCACAACGCGGCGTACCCGCCGTAGCTCGCGCCAACGACGCACACGCGCCCCGGGTCGGCTATTCCCTGGCCAACGGCCCAGTCCATCGCGTCGTCGAGGTCGTCCTGCATCCGGCGGCCGATTTCGCCTCGGCCGAGCTCTTCGAAGTCTTCGCCGAAGCCGCCCGACCCGCGATAGTTCGGCTGCAGCACCGCGTATCCGCGGTTGACGAGCAATTGCACTTCGTCGGAATAGGCGAGCTTGTCGCGGATGCCGTAGGGCCCGCCGTGGGGAAGAATGATCAGCGGCAGCCCGCCAGGCCGGCGACCCTTCGGCAAGGTCAGGTAAGCGCGGATCGGCGTGCCGTCGCGGGCCGAATAAGTCACCGCCGTGGTCTCCGCCAGCATCGCCGGGTCGAGCCCGGGGCGCAGCTGCGCGAATTCCTTCAGCTCGCGCGTCGCGGGGGTGTAGACGTACCAGGTCCCGGGATCGTTGGCGTCACCCTTGCCGAGCAGCAGCCGCGACCCGTCGCGGGCGCGGTCGACGATCGTGACGTTGCCGCCAAGCGCCCGTTGCAGCCGCTCCTGCAGCCGCGCGAGTTCGGGATCGAGCCAGATCACGCGGTCGCGATCGTCGGTGAAGCGGACGGCCAGCGGCTGGCCCTGCTCGTCGAGCTCGACCGCGGTGAGGTCCCATTCGGGGTTCTCGTAGACGACTTCGCCGACCTCGCGCGTGGCGAAGTTGAAGCGGCGCAACGCGAGGTGGCCGCTCTCGCCGGGCTCGAACGCGAGCCCCTCGTCGGTGCCGTGATGAAGCCGCACGACGTCCCAAACCTCGTCCTTGTCGTCGGGGCGCACGCGCGCGATCAGCTCGAACTTCTCCCCGTCGTTGCGGCGGTACCAGACCTTGGCCTTGCGGTTCTCCCACCCGAGCCCGATGCGGACGATACCCGCGTCGTCGGCGATCCACTTCACGATCTCCCGCTGGGCGGCGATCTTCTCGCCCTTGGTGTCCGTGCCGTCGAGTCGGAAACGCCAGACTTCGGGCTCGACCCACAGCTGGGGCTGCAGCGAAAGCAGCACGAACTCACCGTCCGGGTCGAGGTAGAGAACGTCGTCGCCCTCGAGCCCCTGGCCACGGCTCGGCCCAATGTAGTGAGTCTCACCCGTCGCCAGGTCGGCCACGAACAGCCGGGCGACGCGCCCCTCGACCCAGTTGCTCGCGATCGGCACAACGAGCGAGAGCATCAGCCGGTCGTTGCCCGCCCAGCGGATCCAGCGCAGGTACTGGTCCTCCTCGAGCGGTATCTTGCGCATCAGGACGCCGCGGTCGATGTCGGCCACGCCGACCCAGACCTTGTCGTCCTCGGTCAGGCTGAAGGCGAGCCGGCGGCCGTCGGGCGAAAGCTGGGGGACGTCGTTGAACGGGCTGCGCGCGGCGAAAGTGCTGGTGGGGATCAACGGCGGGGGCGCCGCCGCATCCGCCTCGGCCGCCGTCTGCGCGAGCGCCGGCGTCGGCAGGAAAGCGGCCAGGACCGCGAGTCCCAGACGCCCCAAGATCCCCCTGAATTGCCCCGTCATCGAAATGCCTTCCGTCCCTCGAGGCAGACTATCCGCCCCCTGCCGCAAATCAACCTGGTGGCGGATCGATGCCCGGCGGCGGCATCGGGACCCGGAAAGACGCCCCACCTTGCGCCCCGCGCGTCCCCCGGCTAGGGGCGCGCGCAAATTCCCGCTCCCCGTTTCGAAGGAACTTCCCATGGCGGTTACCCGCACCTTTTCGATCATCAAGCCCGACGCCACGCGCCGCAACCTGACCGGCGCGATCACCAAGATGCTCGAGGACGCCGGTCTGCGCGTCGTCGCCAGCAAGCGTATCCGCATGACCCGCGAGCAGGCCGAAGGCTTCTACGCGGTGCACCAGGAGCGCCCGTTCTTCGGCGAACTGTGCGACTTCATGACCAGCGGACCGGTCGTCGTGCAGGTGCTCGAGGGCGAGGACGCGGTGAAGCGCAACCGCGAGGTGATGGGCGCCACCAACCCGGTGGAAGCCGCCGAGGGGACGATCCGCAAGACCTTCGCCGAGGGCATCGAGGCCAACTCGGTCCACGGCTCGGACAGTGACGAGAACGCCAAGATCGAGATCGCGTTCTTCTTCAAGCCCGAAGAAATCGTCGGCTGACGATGCGCCGGCTCGGCCTGATCGGCGGCCTGAGCTGGGAAAGCACACGGCTCTATTACGACGCGATCAACCGCGCCGTCGCCGCGCGTCTCGGCGGCGTCCACTCGGCGCCGCTGATCGTCGACTCGCTCGACTTCGCGCCTATCGCCGAGGCCCAGCTCGCGGGCCGCTGGGATGACGCGGCGGCGCCGCTGGTCGAGGCTGCGCGGCGGCTCGAGCGCGCAGGCGTCGAAGCCATCGCGATCGGCAGCAACACGATGCACAAGTGCGCCGACCAGGTGCGTAGTGCGGTGGATGTGCCGCTGATCCACATCGCCGACCCGCTGTGCGCCGCGCTCGCAGCCGACGGCCGCTCGCGCCCGTTGCTGCTGGCCACGCGCTTCACGATGGAGCAGGATTTCATCCGAGATCCGCTCGCCGGGGCCGGGATCGTCGCGACGATCCCTCCCGAGTCCGCGCGGTCAGAGGTCCACCGGGTGATCTACGAGGAGCTCATCCGAGGGCGGATTCTCGAGTCCTCGCGCGACGCCTTCCTCGCGACGATCGCCGCGGGGCGCGAGGGCGGGGCGGACAGCGTGATCCTCGGCTGCACCGAGGTCGGGCTGCTCGTCGACGCGGGGAACTCGCCTCTGCCGGTCTACGACACCCTGGCGCTGCATTCTGCCGCGCTGGTGGATTTCATCCTCGGTTGACCTGGGCGCCGGCAAAGCGGCGATAAGTCGTCGCGTGGAGGCGATGCGGCGAGGCGCGCGAGGCCGATTGCTCGCGCTCCATCGCCGCGATCGCCGACGGCGTCAGTTCGAGCCCGAGCGTGGCGTAGATCCGCTGGATCTCATCGCGCCAGTCGCCGTCGAGGTCGGCGTAGTCGACCTCCACCCGGGGCCCGGCGAAGCCGGCGAATCCCACGGCCATGCGGCCTTCGCGCAGCTCGATCTTGCGTCGCCACTCGGTCTCGATCGCTGCCAGCGAGATGTGGTCGCTCTGGCAGGCCATCTGACTGGCGAGCACCGACAGCGTACTGTCGAGGACCCGGCCGAGCGGCCGCCGCGCGACGACCAGACGCGCATCGGGCAGCTGCGCGAGCAGCGGCGCGAGGTCTTCCGCATACTGTGGGCATTTGAGCACGCGCGGCCTGGCGCCGTCATCCATGATTGCCGCATCGGTGCGCAGGATGCGCAGCATCTCGCGATAGACCGGCGTCGGGTCGCGCGCCTCGCCGAACGCGACGAACGAAGGGATGCGGTACTGCGCTTCGTAGAGTCCGTGGCTGAGCGCGGCGCCGAGCCAGCCGAGCTCCTCGTCGGGCCGGGTGGCGCCGAACGGATGCAGCGTGTCGACCCACGGGTTGATCCGCCTCGCCACCGCGAGACCGGCGGCGCAGCGCAGCGGCCGGACATCGGGCCGTCGCGGGGCGGGCTCGATGCTGTTGCACAGCCGCGTATGGGTGTGCGCCGGATCGGCGGCGAGCAGGCGGTGCAATCGCGTGGTCCCGGCGCGCATCTGGCCGACCACCACGATCGGGGGAGCGAGCGGGGTTTCGAGCAGGCCGGGCCGCCGGCGCCACAGGCGGCCTAGCGCGTGGCGCGTCCGCACGGCGCCCCTGAGCTGGCCGTAAGCCATCGCGTGGCCGAGCGCGTTGAGCCGGGCTTCCTCGCGCAGCGCGCGGCACAGCTCGGCCAGCCGTTCACGGAAGTCGGCGACGTCCTCCGGCGGCCGGCCGGCGCGCTCGTCCTCGGGCTCGAAGCCCTTGCTGCCCCTGGTCCAGATGTAGTCGGGTTCGAGGGGCGGCTTTTCGTTGAAGCGCCACGACCAGGCCACCGCGCGGCCGGCGAGCTCGGCGAAGCGCGAGCGAGCCAGCGGGTGCGGGCGGGGCGGGGGGCTCAGAACTCGTCCGCCACGTCGAGCAGCCGGGTCAGCCGGGACGGCGCAACCGCGCGCCAGCTGCGCTGGAGCCAGTCGGCGACCTGGTCCCAGTCGACTTCCGGGCGGTTGAGGATCACCCCGATCCACCCCGCCGAGCCGTAGTATTGCGGGCGGAAGTAGCTCTCGGGTTGAAGCTCGACCAGCGCGTTGAGCTCGTCCGGCCCGTCGGTCTTGACCAGCAGCGCGATGTGCTCGGAGCCGTGGTGCTGGTCGCTGAAATAGGCGAAGAACTTGCCGCTCTTGCCGCCGGTGCGCCAGCCCGGCGAGCCGTGGCTGTCGCGCTCCTCGGCCTCGGGCAGCGCCAGCGCCAGCTCGCGCACGCGCTCGAGCAACCAGTCGGCGCGGTAGGGCCGGCTGACGTAGTCTGCGAGCATCCGCGGGTAGAGCTGGTATTCGGCCATCAGCACGCGCGCGGCGAGGCTCTCGGGCGTGTCGTCGGGCAGGATGTGCACCGGCACCTGGCCGAGCAGCGGCCCGCCGTCGAGCTCGGCGGTGACGACGTGGACCGAGCAGCCGCCGTGCGCGTCGCCGGCCTCGATCGCCCGCTGGTGGGTGTGCAGCCCCTTGTACTTCGGCAGCAGCGAGGGGTGGGTGTTGAGCATCCGTCCGGCCCACTTGTCGACGAAGCCCCGTGTCAGCACGCGCATGTAGCCGGCGAGCGCGATGTACTGCGCGCCGGCCTCGCGCAGGGCGGCGTCCATAACCGCCTCGTGCGTCTCGCGGGTCATCCCGCGGTGGCTGTGGGCGAACGTCGGGATTCCCTCGGCCTCGGCGATCTTCAGCCCGCGCGCCTCGGGCACGTTGCTGGCGACGAGCACGATCTCGTAGGGGCAGTCGGGCAGTCGCGAGTGGAACAGCAGCGACGACATCGTCGTGCCGTTGCCCGAGAGCAGGACGGCGACGCGCGCCTTGTCAGGCATTGTGCGTCGCGCTCCAGTCTTCGCGCGCGCTCCAGGTGCCGGCCGCGCCGCGCACCGTGCAGCCGCGCGGGCCTTCGACGACCTCGCCGATGCGCATGACCCCTTCGCCGGCGCTTTCGAGCTCGGCGGCGACCTCGCGGGCCAGCTCGGCCGGGACCGCGACGACCATACCGATACCGCAATTGAACGTGCGCGCCATCTCGCCCGGCTCGATGTTGCCCTGGGCCTGCAGGAACGCCATCAACCGCGGCTGCTCCCACGCATCGGCGTCGACCACCGCGTGCGCGCCCTCGGGCAGCACGCGCGGAATGTTCTCGAGCAGGCCGCCGCCGGTGATGTGCGCGAGCGCATCGATCTTGCCCGCGCGGACCGTCGGCAGCAGGCTCTTCACGTAGATCCGCGTCGGCGCGATCAGCGCCTCAATCAGCAGTTGCTCCTGGTCGAACAGCGCCGGGCGGTCCATCCGCCAGCCGAGGTCCGCCGCGAGGCGGCGCACCAGCGAGTAGCCGTTCGAGTGCACGCCCGAGCTGGCCAGTCCGAGGAGCACGTGCCCGGGGGCGACGCGCTCGCCCGTCAGCTGCTCGCCGCGTTCGACCGCGCCGACGCAGAAGCCCGCGAGGTCGTAGTCGCCCGCCGCGTACATGCCGGGCATTTCGGCCGTCTCGCCGCCGATCAGCGCGCAACCGGCGATGCGGCAGCCCTCGGCAATCCCGGCGATCACCCGTTCGGCGACGCCGGTGTCGAGCTTGCCGGTGGCGAAGTAGTCGAGGAAGAACAGCGGCTCGGCGCCCTGCACCACGAGGTCGTTGGCGCACATCGCGACGAGGTCGATGCCGACCGTGTCGTGCCGGTCGTGATCGATGGCCAGCTTGAGCTTGGTGCCGACGCCGTCGTTGGCCGCCACGAGCAGCGGGTCGGCATAGCCGGCCGCCTTCGGATCGAAGAATCCGCCGAATCCGCCGATCTCGGCATCTGCGCCCGGTCTGCGGGTGGCCTTGACCAGCGGGCCGATCGCCCTGACGAGCGCATTGCCGGCGTCGATCGAAACGCCCGCCTGGGCGTAAGTGTAGCGGTTGTCGGCAGACATATGCCGGCCGCTTTATCCTTTCGCGCTTGGATTTCCACTCGCCATTGGGCAAAAGGCCGCCGATTTCCCCGATGGCCAGTCTCGCTCTCCCCGCAAACCCGCTTCCGCGCCGCCTCTCGTGGGCGGTGGCGGCGCTGGTGCTGCTCGTCGCCGGGGCAATGCTGGTGGCGCAAGTCTCGGGCGACCGCGGCATCGCGCCTGTCGCCAGCAGTACAGACATCGAGGTGCACGGCATCACCGTCGACGTGACTGGCCGCAATGCCGAGGACGCACGGCTCCAGGGCTGGCGCGACGCGCAGCGACTCGCATGGAAGAAGCTCGGCGGCCCCGACATCCCGGATTCGCAGATCGAATCCTACGTTTCCGCGATCGTCGTCGAGAGCGAGCGACTCGGTCCCCGGCGATACATCGCCACCCTCGGCGTGATCTTCGACCGGGCCCGGGCGGGCGGCATTCTCGGCGGCGGGGGCGAGGTCGCCCGTTCGGCGCCGATGCTGACGCTGCCGGTGCTGATCTCGGGCGGGACCCAGACGATGTTCGAGGTACGCAACCCGTGGCAGCGGGTCTGGGCGGAGTCCCAGATGGGCGCCAGCGCGATCGACTACGTCCGTCCGAGCGGGGCCGGGTGGGAATCGCTGATGCTGACCTACGGTCAGACGGGGCGGCGCAGCCGCGCCTGGTGGACCGAAATCCTCGACCAGTTCGGCGCCGCCGACGTCGTCATCCCGATCGCCAACTTGCGCTACAGCTATCCCGGCGGCCCGGTCGAAGGCCATTTTACCGCGCGCTACGGCCCCGACAGCCGCTGGCTCGGCGAATTCACCCTGCGCGTGCAGAACGACGACCAGGTGCCCGCCATGCTCCAGCGCGCGGTGCAGCGGTTCGATCAGATATTCACCCGCGCGCTTGCCGACGGGCAGCTGCGTCCCGACCCGACGCTGCGCGTGGAGGGTGTCCAGCTCAGGCCCGAAATCCGCGCGCTGATCGAAGCCGCACGCCGGGCGGAGGAAGCCCGCGCGGGCGTCGGCGAGACGATCCCGGCTGAAACCGTGGATGGCGCAACCGCGAGCGCCAGCCCGACCGCGACCGACCAGGCGGCCACGAGCTTCACCGTCCAGGTCGCGACGCCCGACGCCGCGTCGGTCGATGCGGCGCTGGCCTCGGTGCGGGGCACGCCGGGCGTGCGCGGGGTATCCACGAGCTCGATCGCCATCGGCGGCACTTCGGTGATGCGGGTCAGCTTCGGGGGCGACCTCGGCGAACTCGCTGCGGCGCTGCGCGCTCGCGGCTGGCAGGTGACGCAGGGCAATAACGCCCTTGGCATCTCGCGCTGAGGCATGCGTGTCGCAGATCGTCCTGCCGCTAGCGCCTGCTGCCGCCGGACCTTCGCGGATCGTCGTCGGCAACGCCAATGGGCACGTCGCCGAGGCGTTCTCGCGGGTGGAGAGCTGGCCGTTCCGGACCGCGGTGCTGCTCGGGCCGCCGCGCTCGGGTAAGTCGCTGTTTGCGCGCTGGTTCGCCGAGAGCGGCCTCGGGGAGGCGATCGACGACGCTCACCGGATCGAGGAAACCGACCTGTTCCATCGCTGGAACCGGGCGCAGGAGGACGGCGTGCCGCTGCTCGTCGTCGGTGGCGAGCCGCCGTGGGAGATCGCGCTGCCCGACCTCCGCTCGCGCCTCGGCGCGGCGCTGCAGCTCGAGATCGGCGTTCCCGACGATGCGATGGCAGGCGAGCTTCTCTACGCCCACGCGGGCCGGCTCGGTCTCCTGCTCGGGGCCGACGCCGCCGATTACCTAGTGCCGCGAAGCGGGCGTTCGTTCGCCGATCTGGAGAAGCTCGTCGCCGCGATCGACCGCCTGAGCCTTGAACGCAAGGTGCCGGCCACCCAATCTATCTGGCGCGCGGCGCTCGAAGAGGTTCACGGGCCGGAAGAACCCCGGCTGTTCTAGCGGGAAGTCCTGGTCCCTTGCCACGGGCCGGAAATTGAGGGAGAATCGCCAACAATGTTCGATCGGCTGATCGCCTATCTGGACTCGATCCGCGCGCGGGATCCGGCGCCGCGTTCGCGGGCCGAAACCCTCCTTTATCCCGGCGTCTGGGCGCTCGCGTTCCATCGCGTCGCGCACTGGCTGTTCGAGGCCGAGCTCTATTTCCTCGCCCGGCTGGTCAATCACTTCAGCCGCTGGATCACGGCGATCGACATCCACCCGGGCGCGAAGATCGGCCGCCACTTCTTCATCGATCACGGCTTCACCGTGATCGGCGAGACCGCCGAGATCGGCGACAACGTGACGATCTACCAGTGCGTCACGCTCGGCGGCACCAATCCCACCAACGGAGTCGGCGGCAAGCGTCACCCGACATTGAAGGACAACGTCATCATCGGCTCGGGCGCGCAGATCATCGGCCCGATCACGATCGGCGAGCGCGCCCGCGTCGGCGCCAACGCCGTCGTCACCGAGGACGTGCCCGAGGGGGCGACGATGATCGGCCTCAAGGCACGGTCCACGCTGGTCCCGGCCGAAACCTGGCTCAAGGAGTTCATTCCCTACGGCACCCCGTGCGACGAGCCGTGCGAGCCGTCGGCGGAGCGCGTCACGCAGCTCGAGGCCGAGATCGCCATGCTGCGTGCCGAGCTCACAGCGCTCAAGGAGAGCCTGCGCGAAGAAGACGTCGCCGAGGCGCCGGCCGCCCGCAAGCGGAGCGCGAAGCGCTGATGCGGGCGGGGCCGACCGAAGGCGCCGTCGTCCCGTTCCCGAGCCAGCACGCGTCGCACGCGAAGGCGGCCCAGATCGGCTTCGAGCGGGCCGAGCTCCAGCGCATCCTCGACCTCTACGGCCGCATGGTCGCAGCCGGCGAATGGCGCGACTACGCGATGAGCTTCACCCGCGACTGCGCCGAGTTCGCCGCCTTCCGTCGCACGGCCGAGCATCCCCAACTGAGGCTCGAGAAGCGCCCGGCGCTGCGCCAGCGCCAGGGGATGTGGGCGCTGTTCGGCGAGCACGGCCAGGTTCTCAAGCGCGGGCACGAGCTGGCCGGCGTGCTGGCTCCGCTCGAAAGGCGGCTGCTCAAAGTCGTCTGCGACTAACCGCGGGCCGATGCCGGCCTACGCGAAAATGCGTAGGTCTTAGCGCGATCTTAACCACGTCTCTCTACCATGTGCGGTATGGAACACACCGCGCGTCTCGATCACTGGATATGCCGCCGGCAGGCGCCGCGGTTCCGCCTCGGCATGCACGCGCGCCTGATCACCCTCGAACGGCACATGACGGTCCGGCTCGAGGATCTTTCGGAAGACGGCGCGAAAGTCACGCTTCCCTCACCCCACGCGTTCACGGTCTGCGTGCTCAAGTGGATGGACCATCACGCCTTTGCGGAAGTTCGCTGGATGAGCGACACCGCCGTCGGGCTGCAGTTCCCGAACCCGATTTCCGCCGAGGTACTCGCCGAGACCTGCCGCTACGCGCGCGGGTAGCGCGCCTGGTCGGTCGACGCGGCGCGATCAGAGGCGTTCCAGCGCGGCGATGAGACCGTCGTAGTGATCGACAACGACGTCCGCGCCGAGCTCGGCTGCGGGAAGATCGTTGTAGCCGAAGCTCAGTGCCACCACCGGTACCCGGGCATTGCGCGCCGCGCGCACGTCGAAGCTCGAATCGCCGACCATCGCGAAGCGCCCGCCGCCGAGCATCAGGACGGCCGTGTCGATCATGTCGGGGGCCGGCTTGGCTCGCCCGGGGCCGAGCGTGTCGCCGCCGAGGATCAACTCGAAACGGTCGGTAAGCTCGAGCGCGTCGAGCAGCTTGCGCGAGAACACCTCGAGCTTGTTGGTGATCACCGCCAGCCGGCAGCCGCGATCGCGCAGTGCATCCAGCGCCTCGAGGCAGCCGGGGTAGGGGACGGTGTGGTCGGCGATGTGGGCCTCGTAATACTCGAGCAGGGTGCCGAGTGCCGCTTCGAAGTCGGCTTCCTCGAGCGGCCCGCCGGTGTGCTCGAGCGCGCGGGTGAGCATCGCCCGCGTTCCGCCGCCGACGAAGTTACGGACGCTCTCCGGCGCCACTTGCCGCCGTCCGATCACCGAGAGCGCGTGGTTGAGCGCGGGGGCGAGGTCGCGGTTCGAATCGACCAGCGTGCCATCGAGGTCGAAGCCGACGATGTCGAACGGGAATGCAGTCATCCGGGGAGCCCTTGGCGCAGGCATCTGGAATCCGCAACCGGATGATGGCAAGTGCCGGCCGATGACGGATCAAGCCGAACCCGCCGCCCGTCCGCTCGCCGCGATCATCCTCGCCGCGGGCAAAGGGACGCGGATGAAGAGCGCCATGCACAAGGTGCTCCACCCGCTGGCGGGGAGACCGATGATCGAGCACCTGCTCGCCTCGCTCGGTGAGCTCGAGCCCACTCGGACGGTGATCGTGGTCGGCGACGCGCGAGAGCAGCTCGAGGCGGCTCTCGCCGGGCGGGCGGATTTCGCCGTGCAGGAGCCGCAACTCGGCACCGGGCACGCGGTCCAGCAGGCCCAGGCGGCGCTGGAGGGGTTTGAGGGCAACGTGCTCGTGCTCTACGGCGACGTGCCCTTGGTCCGCCCGGAGACGATGCGATCGCTCGTGGCCCGGCTGGACGCGCCGGACAGTCCCGAGGCGGTCGTGCTCGGGTTCATGCCCGAGGATCCGCTGCAATACGGCCGGGTCATCGCCACCGGCGACCGGATCACCTGGATGGTCGAGCACAAGGATGCCGACGAGGGTCAGCGCGCCTGCCGGCTGTGCAATTCGGGCATGCTGGCCGCGCGCTCGGAAACCCTGTTCGAACTGCTCGCGCAAGTCGGCAACGACAACGCGCAGGGCGAGTACTACCTGCCCGACGTCGTCAACGTCGCGATTTCCAGCGGGCTGACCTGTGCGGTCGTCGTGACCGACGATCCGGACGAGGTCGCCGGGATCAATTCGCGCGCCGAGCTTGCGCAGGCGGAGGCGCGTTGGCAGCGGGCGCGGCGGGCCGCGGCGATGGCCGAAGGAGCGACGCTGGTGGCGCCCGAGACGGTCATGTTCAGCTGGGACACGCGTCTCGGCCGCGACGTCGTCGTCGAACCCTATGTCGTCTTCGGCCCGGGTGTCGAGGTGGCTGACGGCGCGGTGATCCATGCGTTCTGCCACATCGAGGGAGCGCGCATCGCGAGTGGAACCTCGGTCGGGCCGTTCGCCCGGCTCCGTCCCGGTACCGTGCTCGAGCCTTCGGCCAAGGTCGGCAATTTCGTCGAGGTCAAGAACACCGTCCTCGGCGAGGGGGCCAAGGCCAACCACCTGACCTACCTCGGCGATGCGACGGTGGGCGCGGGGGCGAACATCGGCGCGGGCACGATCACCTGCAACTACGACGGCTATTTCAAGTACCGGACGGAGATCGGCCCGCGCGCCTTCGTCGGCTCGAACAGCGCGCTGATCGCGCCGGTCCGGATCGGCGCCGACGCGATCGTCGCCGCCGGCAGTGCGGTCAGCCGCGACGTGGCCGACGGCGAGCTGCGCCTGGTCCGTGCCGAGCAACTGGTGAAGCCCGGCTGGGCCGACCGCTTCCACGACGCGATGAGGAAGAAGAAGGCGGATTCGAAGTAGCGACGCGCTTGCATTGATATCAAGATATGATATCGTAATATCACCATGCCGCGAATCCTCGTCGACCTGCCCGATCACGACCTCGCCTGGCTCGACGGCGTCGCGGCCGAGAGCGGTCGGTCGCGGGCGGCGGTGCTGCGCGAAGCCGTGGCCACGTATCGCGCCGCGAACGTCGACTGGCTTGAGCGCGGCCTCGGCCTGTGGACCGTGCACGGGGCGGGCCGCGACGGCGACGAGTTCGAGGAAGCCGTGCGCCCTGGCTGGGCCACGCTCGATCGATCGGCGCAGGGGCCGGACGAGGCGTGAGCGAGATCTATTTCGATACCGGCGTGGTAGTCGACGCGCTCTCGGGGCACCCGAAGGCCGCCGCCGAGCTCCGCCGGGCCAAACGGCCGTGGCTCTGCCGGATCAGCTGGCTCGAGATTCTCGGCGAAGCGCCGCCCGCTGCGCGCGACGAAACCGAGCGCTTTCTCGCCAACTTCGCGATCCGCGAAGTCTCGCCGGAAATCGCCCGCCGCGCGGCCAACCTGCGCTACGAGAAGCCCGGCATCGGGCTCGGCGCCGCGCTGGTGCTCGCTTCGGCGCAGGAGCACGGCGGCATTCTCGTGACTCGCAACATCAGGGATTTTCCGGCCGCGATGCCGGGGATCCGCATCCCCTACCTCATCTGACCAGGGATCGCTCGGACCATGTGTGGAATCATCGGCATCGTCGGCAGGGAAGCGGTCGCGGACCGGCTCGTCGACGGGCTCAGGCGGATGGAATACCGCGGCTACGACAGCGCGGGCATCTGCACGCTTGACCACGGAGAGCTGGTCCGCAGGCGGGCGGAGGGCAAGCTCGCCAACCTGGTGTTCGAACTCGAGCGGAATCCGGCGCCCGGGAACGTCGGCATCGCCCACACGCGCTGGGCGACGCACGGCGCCCCGACGGCCAACAACGCGCACCCGCACGCGACCGGCCAGGTCGCGCTGGTCCACAACGGGATCATCGAGAATTTCAAGCCGCTTCGCGAAGCGCTGCTCGCGCGCGGGCGGATGTTCGAAAGCGAGACCGACACCGAGATCGTCGCGCACCTGGTTTCGGAGCTCGTCGAAGCGAGCCAGTCGCCGGAGGACGCCGTGCGCGCGGTCCTGCCGCAACTGCGCGGCGCGTTCGCCCTGGCGATCGCGTTCCGCTCTCACCCCGACATCTTGATCGGTGCCCGTCTCGGCTCGCCGTTGGTCGTCGGCTACGGCGACGGCGAGACCTACCTCGGCTCCGATGCGCTCGCACTGGCACCGCTCACGCAGCGCATCTCCTACCTGGAGGAAGGCGACTGGGTCGTGCTGACCCACGAAGGGGCGAGGATCTTCGACAAGGACAACAACCCGGTCGAGCGCGAGATCAGCACTTCGGGCGCCTCGGCGGCGGCGATCGAGAAGGGCAACTATCGCCACTTCATGCAGAAGGAGATTTTCGAGCAGCCGACGGTCGTCGCCCAGACCCTGCGGAGCTACCTGCGCCCGGTCGAGATGCAGGTGGCGCTGCCGCAGATGGACTTCGACATCACCGCGATCAGGCGGGTGACGATCGTCGCCTGCGGTACCAGCTACTATGCAGGTATGGTCGCCAAGTACTGGTTCGAGCAGTTCGCCCGCATCCCGGTCGACATCGATTTCGCCAGCGAGTTCCGCTATCGCGAGCCGGTCATGGAGCCGGGCGGGCTCGCGCTGTTCATCTCGCAGAGCGGGGAGACGGCCGACACGCTCGCCGCGCTCAGGCATTGCCGGGCCGAGGGCCAGACGATCGCCGTGGTGGTCAACGTGCCGACCAGCTCGATGGCGCGCGAGGCGGACCTGCTGCTGCCGACCCACGCCGGGCCCGAGATCGGCGTCGCCTCGACCAAGGCGTTCACCTGCCAGCTCGCGGTGCTTGCGGCGCTCGCGGCGCACTTCGCGGTCAGAAAGGGGCGGATCGACCAGGCACAGGAGGCGGAGATCGTCCGCCACCTGCTCGAAGCCCCCGCCTGCCTCAACGCCGCGCTCGACCACGACGAGGAAATCGCCGCGATGGCGCACCTTATCGCCCCGGCGCGCGACGTGCTCTACCTCGGGCGAGGCCCTGACTTCCCGCTCGCCCTCGAGGGGGCGTTGAAACTCAAGGAAATCAGCTACATTCATGCCGAGGGCTATGCCGCGGGCGAGATGAAGCACGGACCTATCGCGCTGATCGACGAGGCCGTCCCGGTGATCGTGCTGGCCCCTTCGGGCCCGCTGTTCGAGAAGACCGTCTCGAACATGCAGGAAGTGCGCGCCCGCGGGGGCAAGATCGTGCTGATTTCCGACAAGCGCGGGCTCGAGGAGGCCGGCGAGGGGTGCCTGGCGACGATCGAGATGCCGCAAGTTCACCCGCTGATCGCGCCGCTCGTCTATGCGGTTCCGGTGCAGCTTCTGGCCTACCACACGGCTTGCGTGAAGGGCACCGATGTCGACCAGCCACGCAACCTCGCAAAGTCGGTTACTGTCGAGTAAGTCACGGTGGAATGGGTAAAATTTTTCAACCCGCAGGTTCGTAACTTTACCCTGCCCTAACCATTGCCGGGCTATCGCGGCAGAGTGACGGGCAATCACTCCGATTTGCCGGCGCTGCCGCTGCGCCTATCGCCGCTGCAAGTGCTCGGGCTGACGGACCCGGACGAGGGTGACTGGGCGCGCCTGCGCGCGCTGCAGTACGCCGCGATCCACAAGGTCGCCCCGTTGCGGATCGCCTCGCAGTCGCTTGCCGGACTGGTCGCGGTTTCGCTGTTCGTCGGCGAGTTTCCCGCCATCTGGCTCGCCGCGTGGGTCGCTGCCCTGATCGCCGCGCTGTGGGGCCAGACGCGGATCGATCGCGAGTTCGCCAATATCGATCCGCGCCTCATGACGCGGATGGCCTACGCTCGCCAGCTCGGCGCGGTCGTGATCTGCGCAATGGTGTGGGTTGCGGCGCTCGTCGCCTCGGCCCGCTACGGCACGAGCGCCGATCACTTCGCGCTGTGGTCGATCGTCGCCATGCTGCTCGCCGGATCGGCCGCCGCCTTGCCGGCCGCGCCGATTTCCCGGGTGGCGTTCGCGCTGATCACCGGAGGCACCGCCACCGCAACCTTCTATTTCCTCGATCACCTGCCGTTCGCCGCGGCGTCGCTGGTGTTCACCGGCGTCGCGATGAGCGGCGCGATCGAAGCCGGGCGAATCTATCTCTCGGCCCGGATCGCCGAAGTCGGCGTGGCGGAAAAGGAAGAGGTCGTCTCGCTGCTGCTGCGCGAGTTCCAGGAGAACGAAGCCGACTGGCTCTGGCAGATCGACCCGAACCGCCGGATCCGCGCCGCGAGCCCACGTTTCGCCTACGCGCTCGGCCGCGAGCCGGCGTCGATCGAAGGCGCCTCGTTCATCCAGATGATCGCCGGCAGCGCGTGGGAAAGCGGCCAGTTCCCGCCGAGCCTGCACGATCTCGCCGAGCGGCTCAAACGGCGCGAGAGCTTCTCCAACCTTCTGGTCCAGGTCGAGGTCGACACCGGGCGGCGCTGGTGGGAGCTGTCGGGCACGCCGATGCTCGACGATCGCGGCAACTTCATCGGCTTCCGCGGGGTCGGCTCGGACGTCACCGAGCAACGGGAGTCCGACGAGAAGATCGCCTACCTCGCGCGCTACGACACGTTGACCGGCCTGCCCAACCGGCTGATGCTGACAGAAGCGCTCGGCGAGGCGATGCGCTACTGCGAGCAGTGGCGGGCGCGGTGCGCGTTCCTGATGATCGACCTCGACCGCTTCAAACAGGTCAACGATTCGCTCGGACACCAGGTCGGCGACCGGCTGCTGGCGCAGGTCTCGCAGCGGCTGAAGTCGGTCTGCGGTCCCAACGAGCAATGCGGCCGGCTCGGCGGCGACGAGTTCGCGATCGTCATCCGCGATGCGTCCGAGGGCGGTTGCGTGGCCCGCGTGGCCGAGGCCGTCATCGAGGTGCTGTCGCAGCCTTACGACGTCGACAACAACAAGCTGTTCGTGGGCGCCAGCGTCGGGTCGGCGGTCGGGCCGAGCGATGGTGCGACGGTCGAGATGCTGATGCGCAACGCCGACCTCGCGCTCTACCGGGCCAAGGACGAGGGCGGAGGCCTGCACTACCGCTACGAGCCTGCGCTCCACGCCAA
This sequence comes from Sphingomonadales bacterium, assembly GCA_044506565.1. Taxonomy (GTDB): domain Bacteria; phylum Pseudomonadota; class Alphaproteobacteria; order Sphingomonadales; family Sphingomonadaceae; genus Croceibacterium_A. Next base: position 16,340 of record JBIQKN010000012.1, read on the forward strand.
CGTCGAGGAGCGGCGCAAGCTCGAGCTCGCGCTGCGGCAGGCGATCGGCAACGAGGAGCTTCGCCTCCATTTCCAGCCGGTGGTCGACGCCACGCGCGAGCACGTGGTCAGCTTCGAGGCTCTGGTCCGCTGGCACAGCGCCGAGCACGGTTTCGTCAGCCCCGGCAAATTCATCCCGCTGGCCGAGGATACCCGCCTGATCGTGCCGATCGGCGAATGGGTACTGCGCGAGGCTTGCCGCGAGGCGGCCCGCTGGCCGGGGCAGATCAAGGTCGCGGTCAACGTTTCCGGCGAACAGCTGCTCGAGCCGGGCTTCGCCGGCAACGTGGTTCACGCGCTGGCCGACAGCGGGCTTCCTGCGAGCCGGCTCGAGGTCGAAGTGACCGAAAGCATCTTCCTGCGCGATCCGCGGATCGCCCGGCAGACGCTCGAGGAGATCATGGCGCTCGGCTGCTCGGTAGCGCTCGACGACTTCGGCACCGGCTACTCCTCGCTCGGTTACCTGCGGGCGCTGAAGTTCTCGACCATCAAGGTCGACCGCAGCTTCGTGCAGGGCGCGGCGCAGGGCAGCCGCGAGAGCCTGGCGATCATCCGCGCCGTGGTGGCGATGGCGCAGAGCCTCGAGATGACCACCACCGCCGAGGGCGCGGAGACGCTCGAGGAAGTCGAGCTGATCCGCACGCTCGGATGCGACAAGATCCAGGGCTACTACTTCGGCCGCCCGATGGAGTCCGGCGATGCCCTCAAGCTGGTCCAGCGCGGCGGGCGCACGGTCGCCGCGTAGCGGCGGCCGAAATCTCAGGCGTCGACCAGGCCCCGCACGGCGCTTTCGAACAGCGCCCGCCCGTCGCTTCCGCCGAGCTCGGGTTCGATCGCGCGCTCGGGATGCGGCATCATGCCGAGCACGGTCCCGGTTTCGTTGAGCACCCCGGCGATCGCCCGCTGCGAGCCGTTGACTTCCTCGACGTAGCGGAAGGCCACGCGGCCTTCGCCCTCGAGCCGGTCGAGCGTCGCCTCGTCGGCGAAGTAGTTGCCGTCGTGGTGCGCGACCGGGAAGTGCACGATCTGCCCGGCTTCGTAGCCGGCCGTGAACAGCGACTGGCTGGTCTCGACCTTCAGCGGAACGGTCCGGCAGACGAAGGTCTGGCCGGCGTTGCGCATCAGCGCGCCGGGCAGCAGGCCGCTCTCGGTCAGCACCTGGAAGCCGTTGCACACGCCGAGTACCGGCACACCACGGCCAGCGGCGCGGACCACCGCCTGCATGATCGGGCTGCGCGCGGCCATCGCGCCGGAGCGCAGATAGTCGCCGTAGGAAAACCCGCCGGGCAGGGCGATGAAGTCGAGCCGCTCGGGCAGTTCGGCGTCGCCGTGCCAGACGCGGAGCGGCGCGGTGCCCGAAACCTTCTCCAGCGCCACCGCCATGTCGCGGTCGCAGTTGGACCCGGGGAACGTGACGACGGCGGCGCGGAAGCTCATCAGGCGGTCTCCAGCTTCTCGATGCGGTAGTTCTCGATCACGAGGTTGGCGAGCAGCTGGCGGCACATCGCGTCGAGATCGGCGTCGCTGGTGCCGTCGGCCACGTCGAGCTCGATCAGCCGCCCGACGCGGACGTCCTCGATACCCGAGAAGCCGAGCCCTTCGAGCGCGTGGTGCACCGCGCGGCCCTGCGGATCGAGCACCCCGGGCTTGAGGCTGACGTGGATACGGACCTTCATCGGAGCTGGCCTCGCGCTGGAACTGTGGAGTCGCCGCAGCCTATGGCGATTGCGGCGGCGCCGGACAAGGGGCAGGGCGCCCGCCGCTTGCGAGCCCTGCGGCGCACGGGCATGGAGCGCCGATGACCGTCGCCGTCCTGCCTCACTCCGTCCGGCCGCTGCTCGAGGCCCGCCTGGCGGACTGGCTCGAAGCTCGCTGGTGGGCGTCGCCCGAAGAACTGGTGCAGCTCGCGCCCGAAGCGGAGATCGGCTGGTTCGACCTGCACGAGAAGGCGCCGGCGCTGGCGGCCGTCGAGGCTGCGCGGGGGCTGCGGTGGCTGAACTCGTCCTATGCGGGAGTCGACTGGCTGCCCCTCGCCGAGCTCGCCGAACGCGGTGTCGCGGTGACCTGCGGTACGGGCCTGACCACGCGTCAGGTGGCGGAATACGCGGTGATGACTATGCTCGCGGTGGCCAAGGACTACCCCGCGGTGGTCCGCGCCCAGGACCGCCACGAATGGCTGGCCGAACCCCCGGGGGTCCGCGACCTCGCGGGCAGTCGGGCGCTGATTCTCGGCTACGGCGCGATCGGGCAAGCGATCGGTCGCGCACTCGAAGCGCTCGACGTCGAGGTCCTCGCGGTCTCGCGCAGCCGGCCGCGCGGGTGGCGGCACCAGATCGGCACGTTCGACTGGATCGTCCTGGCGCTCCCGGGCACGCCCGAGACGAAGGGCGCGATCGGAGCGCCCGAGCTGGCGGCGATGAAGCCCGAGGCGGTGCTGGTCAATTTCGCACGCGCCGACTGCGTCGACCAGCGCGCCTTGGTCGAGACGCTGGCCGAGCGGCGGATCGCCGCGGCGGTGCTCGACCTGACCGATCCAGAGCCGCTGCCGCCGGAGCATCCGCTGTGGTCGATGCCGAACGCGCACATCACGATGCACCTCTCGGGCATCCCGACTCCGGCGAGCCAAGCCCGTGCGGCTGACCGCTTCCTCCGCAACTGCGCGCATTTCCGCGCCGGCGAGCCGCTCGAAGCCGCGGTCGACCTTGCGCGCGGGTATTGAAGCGAGACTCCGCTGCCGCGCTTTGATACGCACCGTCCCGGCAGGGTTTCGGGGGACGAACCGATGGCCGACGGCGGCGAGCTTCAGAAAGCGTCCGATCTTTTCATCGAGTGCCTCGAGGCGGAAGGCTGCGAGTACATCTTCGGCGTGCCCGGCGAGGAGAACCTCGACTTCCTCGACTCGCTGTCGCGCTCGTCGAAGATCAAGCTGGTGCTGACGCGCCACGAGCAGGCGGCGGGGTTCATGGCCGCCACGTACGGCCGCCACACCGGCAAGACGGGCGTGTGCCTCGCGACCCTCGGGCCCGGGGCGACCAACTTCGTCACCGCCGCCGCCTATGCCCAGCTCGGCGGGATGCCGATGCTGATGATCACCGGGCAGAAGCCGATCAAGAAATCGAAGCAGGGCCGCTTCCAGATCCTCGACGTGTGCGGGATGATGGACCCGATCACCAAGTACACCCACCAGCTGGCCAGCGCCGACAACATCCCCAGCCGCGTGCGCGAGGCCTATCGCCTGGCCGAGGAAGAGAAGCCCGGCGCGGTGCATCTGGAACTGCCCGAGGACATCGCCGACGAGCACACCGACGCGCGGCCGATCGCGCGCTCGCTCGCCCGCCGTCCCTCGGCCGAGCCCAAGGCGGTGCGCCAGGCGGTCGAGGCGATCGAGCAGGCGAAGCGCCCGGTGCTGGTGATCGGCGCCGGCGCCAACCGCAAGATGACCGGGCGGATGCTGCGCCAGTTCGTCGAGAAGACCGGCATCCCGTTCCTCACCACGCAGATGGGCAAAGGGGTGATCGACGAGCGCCACCCGCTGTTCCTCGGCTGCGCCGCGCTCTCGGCGGGCGACTTCGTCCACCGCGCGGTCGAGGACGCCGACGTGATCGTCAACGTCGGCCACGACGTGATCGAGAAGCCGCCGTTCTTCATGCGCAACGATTGCGAAGGCGCGGTCGGCTCGGACAGCCCGCCGACGGTGATCCACGTCTCGACCAGGACCGCCGAGGTCGATCCGGTCTACTTCCCGCACATCGAGGTGATCGGCGACATCGCCAACGCGATCTGGCAGATCAAGGAGGACATCGTCCCTTCGGGCAAGTGGTCGTTCGACCACATGCTCGCCTACCGCAAGGCCGAAGTCGAGCACACCGGCAAGCTGGCGGCCGACGCGCGCTTCCCGATCTTCCCGCCGCACCTCGTCAAGCAGGTCCGCGACTGCATGCCCGAGGACGGGATCATCTGCCTCGACAACGGGGTCTACAAGATCTGGTTCGCGCGCGGCTACACCGCGTACCTCCCCAACACCGTGCTGCTCGACAACGCGCTCGCCACGATGGGCGCCGGGCTGCCCTCCGCGATGATGAGCGCGATGCTCTATCCCGAGCGCAAGGTCATGGCGATTTGCGGCGACGGAGGGTTCATGATGAACAGCCAGGAGATGGAAACCGCGGTTCGCCTCGGGCTCAACCTCACGGTGCTGATCCTGCGCGACGACGCCTACGGCATGATCCGCTGGAAGCAGGCCAACATGGGCTTTGCCGACTTCGGCCTGACTTACGGCAATCCGGACTTCGTGTCCTACGCCGAGAGCTACGGCGCCCAGGGCCACCGCGCCGAAAGCAGCGACCACTTGCGCGAGCTCCTCGCGATGTGCCGCGACGCGGGCGGAGTGCACCTGATCGATTGCCCGGTCGACTATTCGGAAAACGACCGGATACTGAACAAGGACATCAAGGAGCTGTCGAAGGCGCTCTAGTCGAAGGAGATTTCGTTGAGCGACCGCATGACACGAGCGTTGACGGCTTTGCTGGCGATGGCCCCGATCGCACAGCAAGCGTACGCCCAAGAGCATCGGGACGCTGACTTTCGTGTCTCGGACATTGAGGCTCGTCTCCTCTATGAACAGACAGGTACGCTGTCTGTCGACTTGTCGGATCATCCGGAATTTGCGGCATGGAACACGATCATCGGTGCGGGCTCTGCGCTCGAGAACGCCAACGACCTGCTGGTTTCGGCGGTGATCGAGGGCCCGGGTCAGCACAATCTCGAAACCCCACTGGTCATCACCGTTCGCGACGCTGACGGAAAGACCATTGCCACACGCACAGTGGCGGGAATGCTCACCGAAACCAAAACGGTCCGATCCATTATACTGTACGATGTCGGCTGCGCGGGACTGTTGAGCCTCGAAGCGCGGCTCGGTCGGTCGATGCGTGCCGAAGAGATTTGGCTGCCTTGCGGCGAGTAGCAGGAATGGACAATCAAGTGCCCAAACTCAAAGACACCTACCCGCTCTACCTCAACAACAAGGCCGCGCAGCCGAACACCGATCTCG
>JBIQKN010000012.1:21531-55679 GCA_044506565.1 Sphingomonadales bacterium
GACACCTACCCGCTCTACCTCAACAACAAGGCCGCGCAGCCGAACACCGATCTCGCGGTGACCGACAAGTACACCGGCGAGGTCGCGTTCCGCACCGCGCTCGCCACGCCCGATGTGATCGACGAGGCGATCGCCGGGGCGGTGCGGGCCGCGGAGCCGATGGCGCGGCTGGCGAGCTACGAGCGCCGCGACGTGCTGCTGCACTGCGTCGCCCGGTTCCGCGAGCGGTTCGACGAGCTCGCCTACGCGCTGTGCGTCGAGGCGGGGAAGCCGATCCGCGACAGCGAGGGCGAGGTCACCCGGCTGATCGACACCTTCGGCATCGCCGCCGAGGAAGCGACCCGCAACTACGGCGAGGTCCAGCCGCTCGACGTGTCGGAGCGCGCCAAGGGCTACATGGGCATCTGGAAGCGCGTGCCGATCGGACCGTGCAGCTTCATCAGCCCGTTCAATTTCCCGCTCAACCTCGCCGCGCACAAGATCGCGCCCGCCATCGCGGTCGGCTGCCCGTTCGTGATGAAGCCGGCGAGCATGACCCCGCTCGGCGCGATCATCATCGGCGAGGTGCTCGCCGAGTGCGACGTGCTGCCCGAAGGCGCGTTCTCGATCCTGCCCGCGAGCCGCGACGGGGCCGATCTGTTCACCGAGGACGAGCGGTTGAAGCTGCTCAGCTTCACCGGTTCGCCCGCGGTCGGCTGGGCGCTCAAGGCCAAGGCGGGCAAGAAGAAGGTCGTGCTCGAACTCGGCGGCAACGCGGCGGTGATCGTCGACCACGATGCCGACCTCGACCACGCGCTCGAGCGGATCGTGTTCGGCGCGTTCTACCAGTCCGGGCAGAGCTGCATCGGGGTGCAGCGGATCCTGATCCACGACGGCGTCTACGACCGCTTCCGCGACATGCTGGTGGCCAAGACGAAGACGCTCGTCGCCGGCGACCCGCATGATCGCGAGACGTTCATCGGGCCGATGATCTCGGAGAAGGAGGCGAAGCGGCTCAAGGGTTGGATCGACGAGGCGGTCGCCGCCGGCGCGACGCTGCTGTGCGGCGGCGAGCTCGAGGGCGCGATGCTCGAGGCGACGCTGCTCGAGAACGTGCCCAAGGTCTGCGCGGCCAACCGGGAGGAGGCGTTCGGCCCGCTCGCGAACCTGATCCGCTTCAGCGAGTGGGACGAGGCGCTCGAAGTGGTCAACGATAGCAAGTTCGGGCTCCAGGCGGGCATCTTCACGCGCGACATCCACAAGGTGCTCGAAGCGTGGGACCGGCTCGAGGTCGGCGGTGTGGTGGTCAACGACGTGCCGAGCTACCGCGTCGACAACATGCCCTACGGCGGGGTCAAGGACTCGGGCCTCGGCCGCGAGGGCGTGCGCTTCGCGATCGAGGACATGACCGAGATCAGGAACCTGGTCATCCGGCGAGTCTGAGTCGCAGGCGGCGCGGCGCCTCCATCACACACACACACTCACTTACTCTATCTCGTCATCCCGAACTTGTTTCGGGACCCATTGATCCACACGCGCGGAGATTCCGGTCTGCAGCGCGACCCGAGCGCACGGTCGCGCAACCTTGCTGCCCGCTCGGCGCCAGACAGCCTCAGCTGGCTCCGGCTGCCCAATGGGTCCCGAAACAAGTTCGGGATGACGGTCGGGAGGAGGGGCGAGGGAAGTTCGGAACGAGCAACCGGTCTGGGCGCTCACCTCGAATGGTCCCAATGTTCGCCCTCGCCATGAACTAGCTCTCCTCCAGCAACAGCAGCTCGCAGTGCACCCGCATCAGGGGCGAATCGAGCCGGTGGTCCACTTCGGTCACCGTCGCATCGGCGACCAGCTGGCCCGGAATGGCGAACTCGTGCTCGGGGAGCAGCGCGACGAACAACTCCCCGGCATCGACGGCCTCGGCGCCGTCGAACGCCAGTTCGAGCCGGTGGCGGCAGCCGCTGAACGTGATGCTGGCCCAGGGCTTCTCGCCGTGTTCGACGATCGTCGCCCGGCCTTGCGCCAGTTCGAGCAGCGCATGGCGCAACTCGTCGGTAGTGTCGCGCCGCGGTCGGACGGGCGGGCAGGTCAGCAGGGGCTCAAACGGCATGGCGGTCCTCGTGATAGGTGTTCATGAAATGTTCCACCCGTTTTTCGGTCCGCGCGCGCGGCTCGCGGCCGTTCCGCAGGTCGAGCACGAAACGCGGATCGCGGGTGGCGAGGCGGCCGAACTTCGTCGCGGGCATCCCGGTGCGGCGCAGGAAGACTTCGATCTTTCGGATGAGCATGGATTCCTCCGGCGAGTCGCTCTCGAATCGGTGGTCGCGCGCGAAATCCTACTTGTCTAGGAAAAATACATCGTATAGGAGGGCTGCTCGAAGCTACCGCAGGAAATCCGCCATGGACCCGCGTGAAAGACTGGCCGAGCTGGCGCGCGAGCGGGGCAGCAGCCTTGCCGCGCTCTCGCGCATGCTCGGCCGCAATTCGACTTACCTGCAGCAGTTCATCACCAAGGGAAGCCCGCGCAAGCTCGAGGAAGCCGACCGGCGCAAGCTGGCGCAGTTCTTCGGCGTGAGCGAGTCCGAGCTCGGCGCCCCTGAGGATTTATCCTACGACTCGCGCGGCGATTGGGTCGAGGTCCCGCGCCTGCCGCTCGAGGCCTCGGCCGGGCCCGGAGCCGTGGGCGCTGCGGAAATCCCGTTCGACGCCTTCCGCTTCTCGCGCCGCTGGCTGCGCGAGCAGGGGCTCGAGCCGGCAATGCTGTCGTCGATCCGTGTTCTCGGCGATTCGATGGATCCGCTGCTGCGCGATGGCGACGAGATCCTCGTCGACCGCACCCCGCGCCCGTTCCGTGAAGGCGTCCACGTGGTCCGCCTCGGCGAGGCGCTCCACGTCAAGCTGCTCCAGGCCGTGCCGCCCGGCCGGCTGCGGTTGATCAGCAAGAACCCGGCCTACGAGCCGGTCGAAGTGCCGACGGCCGACGTCGACGTCGTCGGGCGTGTGGTTTGGAAGGGCGGGAGGCTGTGATAAGCTCAGCGGCACGATGCGGTGCCGCATCAGCGCCTGGCTCTGCGATCGCTCCTTCCGCCCTCTTGACCTCTCCAGCCAGGGGTCATGCCCGCAACACGGAAACCCGGTCGGCCCCATGGCCCGGGCCGGGCGTGACGAAGGGGATTGGACTTCGCTTCCTGCCAAGGGATAATCCGCGCAACCGAACGAGGGAGAGGAACGGCGATGAGAATTCGGCCCGTCATCATGGCGGCGGCGCTGCTGGCAGTGCCGTCGTTCGCGCAGGCGCAGGAACGCGAGCTGAGCCTCGAGCAGCGGGTCGAGCGGATGGAGGCCGAGTCCGCGATCCGGCGGATGCTGGTCGAGTACGGCAAGTTCCTCGATTCGCGCGACTACGCGGCCTACGCCGCGCTGTTCGCTCCCGACGGCGTCTGGCAGGGCGGTTTCGGGACCTTCACCGGCCCGGCGGCGATCGAGGCGATGCTGCGCGCCAACCTCGGCGAGCCCGAGCCGGGGTTCGTCAACAAGTCGAACTTCCACATGCTGACCAACCCGCTGATCACCATCGACGGCGACCGCGCACACGTGGAATCGAAGTATCTGTTCTGGACCGCCTCGCCCGAGAACCGGCCGACGCCGCTGATCGCCGGGCGCTACCTCGACGAGTACGTGCGGGTGAACGGCGAGTGGAAGATTGCCCGGCGCACGACCTGGGGCGAGATTCCCTTTCGCGACCCCAATGCGCCGCCGGCGCCCGGTGGCGGACCGGCGGCAGCGCCGGCGCCTGCGTCCGCCGATGCCCGCATCCGCGAGCTCGAGGACCAGCTGGCGATCCAGCGCATCCTCGTCGAGTACGCGGCGCGGATCGATGCGCAGGACTTCGACGGCTACGCCGACCTGTTCGCGCGCGAGGGCGAATGGCGCAACGGCAACACCGTTCGCCGCGGGCGCGAGGAGATCAAGCAACTGCTGGTCGGGCTGTTCGGCAACCCGCCGCCGGGGTTCGTCAACATGGAGAGCTACCACCTCGTCTCGAACCCGCAGATCGAGGTCGACGGCGACCGCGCCACCGCGCGCTCGCGCCACCTGCTGATCATGCGCGGCCCCGACGGCAGCCCGGTGCCCGAATTGACCGGCCTCTACGAGGATGAGTTCATTCGCGAGGATGGCGAATGGAAGATCCTCCGCCGCGTCGACAACCCGATCATGCCTACGCGCGAGGAGTGGGCGCGGGAGATGGCGGAGCGAAGGGGGCAGTAGGCGCGAAAAGGCCGGAAGATCGCTCGATCCTCCGGCCCTTGCGTCAGTCGTTCGGCGTGGCGTCGCGGCCGTCGGTGGCCACGTCGACGTCGAGATTGCCGTCGGCGTTCGTGCCGACGTCGACGTCGACACCGGGAATGTCCGGTCCCGAGGCGATACCGTCGATGTCGAGGCCTTCCTCGTCGATGCGGATGCGGGTGCCATCATCGCGGACGCGGAAGCGTTGATCGCCTTCGGTCACGATCCGCCAGTCGCCCGAGGTCAGCTCGACGCGGGTACCGTCGGGAGCAACTCGGTAGGTCGTGCCGCCTTCCTCGACGATTCGCGTGCCTGCCGGCCAGTCAGCGTTGGCGCTTGCATCGGCCATCGCGCTGCCTGCGTCGGTTTCTGCAGTGTCGACGGCGGCCTCGTCGGTGCCGCTCCCGCAGGCGGCGAGAGTCACCATGGCGGCGCCGATCGCGCTCGATAGTATCAGCTTCTTCATATGTCCTCCTGGGGCCGCGGCAGGGCGCAGCTCGCTTGAGATGGTCCGGCGGGAGGTGCCGGATAGCCAGATCCGGCCGGACGCCCGACGACCTGGGACAACGCAAGCTAATGCGAGGCACCGACTATTGTTCCGGCCAAAGGCCGCTGGGGCGGGCCGGCCAAGCGGCGGGTTGCATTGCGCGCGTCGACCGGCCACCTAGCGGCGCGTGTCCGAAAGCCCGCTCCGCGCCGCGATCATTCCCGTCACGCCGTACAAGCAGAACTGCTCGCTGGTCTGGTGCACGAAGACGATGCGTGGAGCGCTGGTCGATCCGGGCGGCGAGCTGGACAAGCTCAAGTCGGCCGTGGCCCGGGCCGGCGTCACGCTCGAGAAGATCCTGCTGACCCATGGCCACGCCGACCACTGCGGCCAGGCGGGGATGCTGGCGCAGGAGCTGGCGCTGCCGATCGAGGGGCCGCACGAGGCCGACCGGTTCTGGATCGCGCGGCTCGAGGACGACGGGCCGCGCTTCGGGATCGAGACCAGGGTGTTCGAGCCCGACCGCTGGCTGCACGACGGCGAGACCGTGCGCTTCGGCGAGGTCGAGCTCGAAGTGCTCCACTGCCCGGGGCACACGCCGGGACACGTGGTGTTCTTCCATCGCCCGACCCGGTTCGCCTTCGTCGGCGACGTCCTCTTCGCCGGCTCGATCGGACGGACCGACTTCCCGATGGGCAATCACCAGGACCTGATCGAGGCGATCACCGGCAAGCTCTGGCCACTCGGCGACGAGGTGACTTTCGTTCCGGGACACGGCCCGACCAGCACGTTCGGCCGCGAACGGGCGAGCAATCCGTTCGTCGGCGACGCGGCCATTGCGGCGGGGCGCTAGCGCGAAATCCCGTCGCATCGTCGAAAACCGGGTGAGTGGCGCCCGCCGATCTGGTCGAACCGCGGCCGATGGACGCCAACGCCCGATATGTGTTCGACGCGTTCGAGAAGAGCGGATCGGGCGTGTCATTCGTCATCAACGACGTGGAGACGGCGCCCAGCTTCATGGTCACCTACGGCTGGTCGGTGAACTTCGGGCTGCCGGAATTCATCCTGTGCGGCGACCCGATGATGCGGCTCGACTGGCAGCGAATCTACCGCGAGCTGATCGTCGCGACCGACGCGGTGCCGGCGATCGAGGAGGTCCAGCGCTGGCCGATCGAGTACCGCGGACATCCGCTGGTCAGCGTGAAGGTCCACCGTTCCAACTTCGCCGGCTGGTTCGAGGAGGCGCTGTTCCACCGCAAGCGCGCGGGCCTGTGCGAAGACGAGTCGCCGATGGAGGCGCACCAATTGTTCTGGGCCGACCGCGATGGCAAGTTCCCGTGGGAGGAAGGGCGGCACGCGATCACCCAGCGCTGGCTCCAGCCCCCGCTCTATGAGCCCGACGTCGCGCCCGCCGATACGCGGCCCCGCAAGGACAGCCTGCGGCACCGGGCCGAAGTGCTGATCCTGTGCAACCCGGGCATCTAGCGGGCGCGGCCGGCTAGTTCCCCTGCCACAGCTCCGGACGCGCCTCGAGGTAGGCGGCCAGCCACTCGGCGCGCTTGCGGTGATCCTCGAGGTTGCCGTGATAGTCGCAGGCGCTGTCCTCCAGGCCGAGGTCGCCGAGCTCGGGGAACAGGATCGTGCGGATGCCGATCGCGCGCGCCGCCGCCTCGATTCGCTGCCGGGCCGCGTCGCTCATTGCCGCGGTTTGCCGCTCGGGCTGGCCGGGCGTGCGCGGCCAGACGATCAGCACTGCGGCCTCGGGAGCGCGGCGGTGCAGCTCGCCGAGGAACGGCGCGTAGGCGGCGACGAAGGCCTCGGCGAAAGCCTCGTCCGATGCCCACCGCTCGCCGGGGCCGAGCGGGGTCGAGAAGTCGTTGGTGAACAGCCCGAGCACGATGACCTGCGGCTGCCAGCTCGGATCGCGCCACTCGCCGTCGCGCGAGGGCAGCGCGCGCGGGTAGATCGCGGGCAGCGCCGCCTCGGGCGCTTCGCCCGCGTAATTGCGGATCAGCCCGCGGCCTGAGATCGCCACGACGTGGTAATCGGCGTCGAAGCGCTTGGCGACCAGCGCGGGGTAGGCGGCCTGGGTGTCGCTCAGCAGGCGGACTTCCTCCCGGGTGCACTGCCGCGTGGCCGCGCGGATGCCGTATCCGGCCATGATCGAATCGCCGATGAACTCGATCTGCCGGGACCTCGGCGGAGCCAGCGCAAGCGGGCTTGCGGCGGCGGGGACGTAGAACCCCTCGAACGCAGCCGGGCGGTCGATGCTCTCGGTCACCTTCTCGAGCCGCAGCCGGTGCGGCCCGGGGGCGAGGTCGCTTACCGTCACCGCGGCGGTGCCGGGTTGCGCGAGGGTCACCGGCTCGAGGTTGTCGATGAACAGGCGATATTCGTTCGACGGGTCGTCGAACCGGAGCACGACGCGGTCGCCGCGGAACCCGGCCTCGAAGTAGATCCCGGGCCATTCATGCTCGAAGCGCTTGCCTCCGCCCGGCAGCGGCTCGGCCCGCACGCGGCCGCCGACATGCACCGGCAGCGCCTGCAGGCCGGCGGTCGCCGCGCGGCCGGCGTCGGTCGTCACCGTTTGCGCGTGGGATGGGCCGGCGATACTGGCCGCGAGGACCGCGGCGGCGAGGAACGAGCGGAGCATCGCCTGCAGATATCGCCCAACGCGCCGGGGCGAAACCGCGCTTCTTGCGCACCCGCGAAAAATCGCTATAGGGCGCGCCTTCGCCGCATGGCCGAACCCGAGCCGCCGCCCTTGCACCCGCATGGGGCTTGGCCTAGGGCCGCCGTCAAAGACGACTAGAGATTTCAAGGAACAGGTGCCGCGATGGCTGTCCCTAAGAGAAAAACTTCGCCTTCCCGCCGGGGCATGCGCCGTTCGCACGACGCGCTCAAGGTCGAGGCGTTCCACGAGTGCCCGGATTGCGGCGAACTGAAGCGCCCGCACAACCTGTGCACCGCTTGCGGCCACTACAACGGACGCGAGATCGTTTCGGTCGGCCTCTAAGGCCGGGAAAAGTCAGGGATTAGCGCATGAGCCTGCCGCGTATCGCCGTTGATGCGATGGGCGGCGACGAGGGCGTGCGCGTAATGGTCTCCGGCGCAGCGCTGGCGCGCCGGCGGCACGACAAGTTCAAGTTCCTGCTGGTCGGAGACGAGACGCGGATCAAGGCCGCGCTCGAGAACCACCCGAACATGCGCAGCGCCTCGGAGATCCTCCACTGCGAGGACGTCGTCGGCGGGCACGAGAAACCGACCGCGGCGCTGCGCCGCGCCAAGAAGACCTCGATGGGTCTCGCGATCGAGGCGGTGAAGAAGGGCGACGCGGGCGCGGCGGTCAGCGCCGGCAATACCGGCGCGCTGATGGCGATGTCGAAGCTCGCGCTGCGCACGATGCCGGGTATCGACCGTCCGGCGCTCGCCGCGCTGATGCCGACGCTCGAGGAGCACGACGTGGTCATGCTCGACCTCGGAGCCAACACCGAGGCCGACGCGCGCAACCTCGTGCAGTTCGCGATCATGGGCGCGGCCTACGCTCGGATCGTCACCGGGGTCGACAAGCCGCGCGTGCGGCTGCTCAACATCGGCACCGAAGAGACCAAGGGCACTGGCGAGCTGCAGGAAGCCGCCCAGCGTCTGCGCAATGCGACCGGGCTGTCGCTGAGCTTCGAAGGCTACGTCGAGGCGGACAAGATCAACCGCGGCGATTTCGAGGTCGTGGTCACCGACGGCTTCTCCGGCAACATCGCGCTCAAGGCCATCGAGGGCTCGGCGCGGTTCGTCACCGACCTGCTCAAGAACGCGTTCCGCTCTTCGCTGCGCTCGAAGATCGGCTTCCTCGTGTCGCGCCCGGCGACCGAGCTGCTGCGCCACCACCTCGACCCGAACAACCACAACGGCGCGGTCTTCCTCGGCCTCAACGGGGTGATCGTGAAGTCGCACGGCGGGGCCAGCGCGGCGGGGGTCGCCAACGCGGTCGCGGTCGCCGCGCGGTTGCTCGAGGACAACCTGACCGAACGCATCGCCGCCGACCTCGCCGAACTCGGCGAGCAGCGCCTGCGCGACAACGGCAAGGTTGGAGCCGCGAGTTGATCCGTTCCGTATTCAAGGGCTCAGGCTCGGCCCTCCCGGCCCGATGCGTGACCAACGACGAGCTGGCCGAGCGAGTCGACACCAGCGACGAGTGGATCCGCGAGCGCACCGGTATCGGCACGCGTTACGTCGCGGGTGAGGGTGAGACGACCGGCACGCTGGCCACGGCCGCGGCCCGCGCGGCGCTGACCGACGCGGGCATCGACGCGAGCGAGGTCGACCTGATCGTGCTGGCGACGGCGACTCCGGACCACACTTTCCCCGCGACCGCGACCGCGGTCCAGGCAGCGCTCGGCTGCAACGGCGGGATCGCGTTCGACGTCGCGGCGGTCTGCTCGGGCTTCCTCTACGCCATGGCGACCGCCGATTCGATGCTGCGCACGGGCATGGCGAAATGCGCGCTGGTGATCGGCGCCGAGACCTTCAGCCGGATACTCGACTGGGAGGATCGCGCGACCTGCGTGCTGTTCGGCGACGGCGCCGGGGCGATCGTACTGCGTGCCGAGGACGTGGCCGAGGACGGCCCGGGCGTGCTCGCCACGAGGCTCCACGCCGACGGCGCGCACCGCGACCTGCTGCACACCGATGGCGGCCCGTCGACGACGGGCACGGTCGGCAAGGTGCGGATGAAGGGGCGCGAAGTGTTTCGCCACGCGGTGGTCAACCTCGCCGAGGTGCTGTCCGAAGTGCTCGAGGCGTCCGGCCGCACACCCGACGAGATCGACTGGGTGGTGCCGCACCAGGCCAACTTGCGGATTCTGGACGCGACTGCGCGCAAGCTCGGCCTGCCGTTCGACAAGGTCGTCGTCACCGTCGACCGGCACGCGAACACCTCGGCCGCCTCGGTTCCGCTCGCGTTCGACGAGGCGCGCCGCGACGGGCGGATCAAGGCCGGCGACCTGGTCATGCTCGAGGCGATGGGCGGCGGGTTCACGTGGGGCGCGAGCCTGCTTAAGGTTTGATCCTGCCCAGATTGGGGAAATCCCCAGCACCGCCTTGCCAAAAGCACGCTATTCAGCCATTTACGGGCGAGGTCGCCGGGAATTCTGAATTGGGGAGGAACGCACGCCATGATGCGATCCGTTGGCACGCTCACCCGCGCCGATCTGGCCGAGACGATCAATCGCAAGATGGGCTTTTCCCGGGCTGAAAGCCTCGACCTCGTCGAGGAGATCCTCGCCAAGATGTGCACCGCCATGGCCGAAGGCCAGAACGTCAAGATCTCGGGCTTCGGCAGCTTCATCCTGCGCGACAAGCGTGAACGGGTCGGCCGCAATCCCAAGACCGGGATCGAAGTGCCGATCACCCCGCGCCGGGTGATGACCTTCCGCGCGAGCCAGAAGCTCAAGGACCGGATCGCGAAAGGCGCATGAGCGGAGCGTTCGCCTTCGACGACGGCAAGGCGCCCGACGCGCTGCGCACGATCGGCGAGGTCGCGAACGCGTTCGGCATCCGCCAGCACGTGCTGCGCTACTGGGAGCAGCAGTTCCCGATGCTCCGCCCGCTCAAACGCAGCGGTGGCCGGCGCTACTATCGCCCCGAGGACGTCGCGCTGGTGCAGACGATCGACCGGCTGATCAACCGCGAGGGCTACACGCTCAAGGGCGCGCGCCAGGCGATCGAGAACGGTTCGGCGAACGCGCCGGCGGCAGCCGCCCCGGCCGCGACGGCCGCTCCGGGCGCAGCCCCCTCAGCGGCGCCCGACATCCGCCCACAACTGCGCGCGATCCGCGACCGGCTGGCCGCCGCGCTGGCGGCCTGAAGGGCAGGGTCCCTCATCCAACTGCGACTAAGCCCTTGCGGGCTAAGTCTCCGTATCCTTCTCCCACCAGTGGGCGAAGGAGGAGGAGCGCATTGTCTTCATTCCTTCTCCCGCTGCCGGGAGAAGGATAGCGAAGCTTACTCGCGAAGCGAGTTAGCGCAGCTTGGATGAGGGCCCCTTCATTCTGCAGGATGCCTCCACCCCCTTCGACCAACCAGGTTGCAGCACGCCGGCTGCAGCGGCATACTGACGGGATCGACGCCTTGACGGGGGGGGGACGCATGAGAGCCCTGCGCACGCTGGCGGCGGCCGCCGCGATCACCGTTTCCGCCCCCGCCGTCGCGCAAGACGCCGCGGGCGACTGGATCGGCACGCTCGGCAGCGGGCCGGGCGCGCTGACCGTGGTGGTGCACATCGCGCGCGATGCCGAGGGCGCCCTCACGGGCACGCTCGACAGCCCCAACCAGAACGCGCGCGGCATCGCGATGGCTGCGATCGTCGCCGCCGATGGCGAATTGCGCTTCACCGTGCCGGCGGTCGGCGGCCGCTACCAGGCGACCTGGGACGCGGCCGCGGGGCACTGGCGGGGGACCTGGGCGCAAGGTGCCGGGCCCGCCCCGCTCAACCTGCGCGCCGCGACCGCCGAGGATCTCGCCGCCGCCGCACAGCCCGCTCCGCCGCCCCCGCCGCTGCCGGCCGACTGGCGTGTCCCCGCCGACGACGAGATCGTGCGGCTGATCCAGGAGCGCAACGCGCCGCGGGCCGGGCAGGGGATGGTCGTCGGCGTGCTCGAGCCGGGACGGGCGAAGACGATCGGCGAAGGTCCGGCGGGCGCCGCCGCGTTCGGAGCGGATTCGCTGTTCGAGATCGGCTCGATCACCAAGGTGTTCACCGCGCTGCTGCTGGCTGACATGGCCAACAAGGGCGAAGTCTCGCTCGACGACCCCGCGGCGAAGTTCCTTCCCGATGGCCATCGCATGCCCGAGCGGGGCGGGCGGCAGATCACCCTGAAGGACCTGTCGCAGCACACCTCGGGCCTGCCGCGGCTGCCCGACAACTTGCCGCTGTCCGATCCGGACGATCCCTATGCCGACTACACCGAGGAGCAGCTGCTGGCCTTCCTCGACGGCTACCAACTGCCGCGCGATATCGGGGCGCAGTCGGAATACTCGAACCTCGGCGTCGGGCTGCTCGGCTACCTTCTCGCGCGGGCCGCCGGCAAGGACTACGAGACCCTGCTGGCCGAGCGGATCACCGGCCCGCTCGGGATGGACGACACGATGGTGTCGCTGCCGCCGGCGCGGCAGGCGGAGCTGGTGCAGGGGCACGACCAGTACATGCGCCCGGCGGGCCCGTGGACCCTGCCGACGCTGGTCGGGGCCGGCGGACTGCGTTCGACCGCGGACGACATGCTCAAGTTCGCGCGCGCGGTGCTCGATCCGGCTTCGTCGATCGCCGGCGCGGTCGCGACCGCGCTGGGCAACCGGTTCGACACCGGCAACGCGAGCTTCGAACAGGCACTCGGCTGGCAGGTCATCCATCCCGAGCCGGGCCGCGAGGTGCTGCTGCACAACGGCGGCACCGGTGGCTACCGCTCGGCGCTGGCGATCGAGCCGGCGACGCAGAGCGCGGTCGTCGTGCTGGTCAACAGCACGGTCGAGCCGTCGGCGACCGACTTTGCAATGCACCTGCTGGTCGGGGCGCCGCTGGCGCCGCTCCAGCCGCTGCCCGAGCCGCCCCCGCCGCGGGTCGCACGGACCGAGGTCGAACTGCCGGTCGCCGAGCTCGACCGCGTCGTCGGCAGCTACGATTTCGGCGACGGCGTGCTGCACATCACCCGCGAGGGCACGGTGATGCGCTCGGCGCGCGAAGGCGTGCCGACGCTGCAGATCTTCCCCGAGGCGCCGCTGCAGTTCTTCTTCAAGGCGATCGACGCGCAGCTGCGCTTCACCGCCGACGACAGCGGCAAAGTCACCGGCGTGACCTTCATCCAGCCGGGGTTCGAGGTCTCGGGCACGCGAACCGATCCGTAGAAACCCTTCCCCGTCGATGGGGCACGGTCAGGGACCCGGGCCGAAAAGAGGGACAGTCCCTATTTTTAGCGCCGGCGCCGCAGCCTGCGGAAAAGAGGGACAGTCCCTATTTTTAGCGCCGGCGCCGCTGCCTGCGGAAAAGAGGGACTGTCCCTATTTTCTGCGCAGGCGCCGCTGCCTGCGGAAAAGAGGGACTGTCCCTATTTTCACGCCGCCGCCCGCTGCGCCTGCCGCTCGAGCAGGACCTCGGCGATCTGGATCGCGTTGAGCGCGGCGCCCTTGCGCAGGTTGTCGCCGACCACGAACAGCGCGAGACCGTGCGCGACCGTGCGGTCCTTGCGCACGCGGCCGACGAACACCGGGTCGGCGCCGGTCGCCTCGAGCGGGTTGGGGACGTCGGTCACCACCACGCCCGGCGCCTCGCGCAGCAGCGCCAGCGCCTGCTCGGGCTCGAGCGGCCGCTCGAACTCGAGGTTGAGCGACAGCGCGTGGCCCGTGAACACCGGCACGCGCACGCAAGTGCCCGACACCGCGAGCTCCGGCACGCCAAGGATCTTGCGGCTCTCGTCGCGCAGCTTGAGCTCTTCCTCGGTATAATCATCCTCGCCGAGCACGTAGTTGAGCGGCACCACGTTGAAGCCGATCGGCACCGCCCACTTGCGCGGCTCGCCCAGGTCGACCGCGTCGCCGTGGCGCGCGAGCTTGTTGCTCTCCGCCGCGCCGGCGACGAGCTGCTCGTGCAGCACCTGCACGCCTTCCATGCCGCCGCCCGAAACCGCCTGGTAAGTGCTCGCGACGATCCGCGTCAGCCCGGCCGCGTCGTGCAGCGGCTTCAACACCGGCATCGCCGCCATGGTCGTGCAGTTGGGGTTGGCGACGATCCCCTTGGGCAGCACGTCGAGCGCCTCGGGGTTTACCTCCGACACCACTAGCGGCACCTCGGGATCGGCGCGCCACGCCGAGCTGTTGTCGATCACCACCGCGCCCGCGGCTGCCGCGCGCGGGGCGAGCGCCTTCGAGGTCGAGCCGCCGGCCGAGAAGAACACCACGTCGAGCCCGGCGAAATCGGCGCTCTCGGCATCCTCGACGACGATCTGCCGGCCGTCGTACTCGACGGTCTTCCCTGCCGAGCGGGCCGAGGCGAACAGCCGCAGCGAGGCGAGCGGGAAGTTCCGCTCGGCGAGCAGCTCGCGCATCATCCCGCCGACAAGGCCGGTCGCGCCGACGATGCCGACATGGGGCCTGGCGGGAAGGGAACGGTAATCGGTCATGGCACTACGTCTCCTCATGGGCGGAGGCGCGGGACCGGGTTTTCCGTGGAAGACCTGCCCCGCGTTCTCCGCAGGGCCTGGTCGGGGTGTCCGTTAAGCCGGCACGACCCTGACCGCCCCGCGAGCGCGGGTCGGTTTCGGGGTGGTAATAATCTTGCCGGTCGTGAACATCGCGGGCGGCCTTAGTGTCGCGCGCGGCGCTTGTAAACCGTCGATCGTTAATGGTTGCGGGTGTGGGCCCACGTCCGCGCTACGCCCAGGCGTCATCCCGAACTCGTTTCGGGACCCCTTTCACCGCCCGCTCGGATCTGTCGGGCGGGCGCGGGATTGCGGCACCGCGGAGCCACCGGGATTGGGGGTGTCGCCTGGCTCGATGGCTCTGCGCTGGCGGACAGAGGGGTCCCGAAACGCGTTCGGGATGACGGGATGAGCGTAGTTGCGCCGCTAGCGTACCTGTTCCGGCCCCAGCGCGGGATCGAGGTCGCGCGGGCGGGTGAGGTGGACGAGCTTGCCGCAGCCGGGCGCGCAGTCGGCCCATCGGTCGATCGCCAGTTCGAGCACGGCAAACGTCGCGGTCGGGTATTTCTCGGTGACCTCGTCGAACAGGGCGTTCTCGTTCTCCGCGGCGACCAGGTCGAACACCAGTTCCTGCAGCCCGGGGTTGTGCCCGGCGACGAGCACCGCCTGCGGCTCGCTCTCGATCTCTTGCAGCAGCGCGACCAGCGCGTCGCTGTCGGCCAGGTAGAGGCGCTCGTCCCACCGCGTCGGGATGTCCAGCCGCGTAGCTTCGAGCGTGCGTTTGACGCGCTCGGCCGGGCTTGCAAGCAGCAGATCCCAGGCGATGCCGTGGGCGCGAATGTGGCCGCCCATGACCGCAGCGCCGCGCTTGCCGCGGTCGTTGAGCCCGCGGTCGTAGTCGCGCAGCGACATGTCGTCCCAGTCGGACTTGGCGTGGCGAAGAAGGCCCAGAGTCTTCACGGCCCGCTCACTTCATTCCCGCTCCTGCTCGCGCGCGGGAACCGCGCCCTCGCCCCCGCTCGAAGAAACACCCGCGGCCACACGTTGTAAAGCCTCGTCCAGCGTCACGCGGCGGACCGGTGTCCCGGGCGGGAAGGCGCTCAGCAGGCGCGTCGGGAAAGCGGACGAGAGGACCACGAAATGGCCGCTGTCATCGGCCGAGCGGATCAGCCGGCCGAACGCCTGCGCGAGCCGCGCACGGATGATGCAGTCGTCGTAGGCGCTGCCCCCGCTGGCAACGCGCCGCGCGCGGTGGAGGATCGACGGCTTGGGCCAGGGGACCTGCTCGAGCACCACGCAGCGAAGCGACTCGCCGGGCACGTCCACCCCGTCGCGCAGCGCGTCGGTGCCGAGCAGGCTCGCTTTCGGATCGTCGCGGAAGATGTCGACCAGCGTGCCGGTGTCGATCGGGTCGACGTGCTGCGCGTAGAGCGGCAGCCCGGCGCGGGCGAGCCGGTCGGCGATGCGGCCGTGGACTGCGCGCAGCCGGCGGATCGCGGTGAACAGCCCGAGCACGCCGCCGCCACAGGCCTCGATGATCCGCGCGTAGGCCCCGGCGAGCGCGGCGAGGTCGCCTTTCTGTACGTCGGTGACGATCAGCACTTCGGCGCGGCTGGCATAGTCGAACGGGCTTTCGGCGCTGACCAGCAACGGCGCCCCGTCGAGATGCAGCGCGCCCGAGCGGGCCAGCGCGGCGTTCCAGTCCTCGCCGTCGCGCAGCGTCGCGCTGGTCAGCATGACCCCGTGCGCCGGTTCGAGCACGACCTTGGCGAACGGCTTCATTGGATCGAGGAAGCGCCGGTGCAGCCCGACGTCGTACTCGCGCGCGTCGGAGCGCTCCACCGCGAGCCAGTCGACGAAATCGGGATCGGCCGGGCCGCCCAGCCGGTCGAGCAGCGCTTCCCAGGCGGCGAGCGTGTCGATCCGCCAGGCCAGCGAATGCCGCGCGCCCTCGATCCGCGCCCGGCCCGAACCGTCGAGCCAGTCGGGCCCGTCCTCAACGATCGTCTCGAGCCGCACGCCGAGCCGGATCAGCGGCTGGCGGATCGCGGCGAGCGCGGACGCCGCCTGTTGCGCGAGCTCGACGAAATTACCGTCGAGCTGGGCGGCCTCGGTCTCGATGCCGTAGCCCATGTCCTGCCCGCCGCTCTCGTCGCGCGCGTAAGTCACCGCGCGGACCGCGGCGAGCAGTGTTTCGATCGGCCCGAACGGGTTGCCCTCGGCGATCCGCTGCAGCCAACCGTCGCCGGGCAAAGCCTCCGCCGCCTCGCGCGCCTGGGCGATCGCCTTGCCGCCCGCCTCGTCGTAGCTGGCCACGTCGGCGAGCCGCGCGGCGAGCCCGCGCCGCCGCCCGCGAGAGCCCTTCTCGGGGCCGACGATCCAGCGCTTGAGCTCGATCGCCTCCTGCCCGGTCAACGCCGCGGCGAAAGTGCTGTCCGCCGCCTCGAACACGTGATGCCCCTCGTCGAATACGATCCGCGTCGGCCGCTGCGCGTGGTCGCGCCCGCGTGCGGCGTTGATCATCACCAGCGCGTGGTTGGCGATCACGAGGTCGGCCTGCGCGGAGGCACGCGCGGCGCGCTCGATGAAGCACTTCCGGTAGTGCGGGCAGCCGGCATAGACGCACTCGCCGCGCTGGTCGGTCAGCGAGCGGATTGCGCGCTGGCGGAACAGCGTGCCGAGCCAGCCCGGCAGGTCGCCGCCGATCATGTCGCCGTCCTGCGAATAGGCGGCCCAGCGGGCGACGAGATGCGCGAGGATCGCCGCGCGGCCGCCGAACCCGCCCTGCAGGGCGTCCTCGAGGTTGAGCAGGCACAGGTAATTCTCGCGTCCCTTGCGCACGACTACCGGACGGCTGCCGTCGGGGCGCGTCTCCGGCCAGGCGCGACGGCTCTCGCGGCGCAGCTGGCGCTGGAGGTTCTTGGTGTAGGTCGAGACCCACACCGTCCCCTGCGAGGCCTCGGCCCACAACGAAGCCGGGGCAAGGTAGCCGAGCGTCTTGCCGATCCCGGTGCCCGCTTGCGCGAGCAACAAGTGGGGCACTCCGCGCCGCGCGCGCGGGGCAAACACGCGCCCGGCCTCGCGCGCGTAGGTGCGCTGGCCTTCGCGACGCTCGGCATGCTCCCCGGTCAGCTCGGCGAGGCGTGCCTCGATCGCATCGCCGGGGATTTCGACCTGGGCGGGCTGGGGGCGTTCGGGCGCTTCCTCCCATTCGGAGAGCCGAGCGAACAGCCACTTCTCGGCCCGCTCCGGCTTGCGTACGTGCGGCGCGATGATCGCGGCCCACGGCCAGCGCAGGCGGGCGAGCGATTGCAGCGCGCTCCACGCCCCTTCGCGTTCGGGCCAGTCATCGCTCTCGCAACGCCCGAGCAGGGCGCCCGCGGCCTCCTGCAGCAGGGCGGGTACCGCATCGTCACCCGTCGGCTCGGGCAGGCCGAGCGCGTGGGCCAGTCCCTTGGGCGTGGGGACGACGAACCGCGCGGGGTGGACGAAGGCGAACAGCTCGAGCAGGTCGAGGCCGGAGAGATCGGGATAGCCGAGCCGCGTCGCCACCAGCGGCGCGTTGAGCAGCAGCAGCGGGGTGTCGGCAGCGGCCACGATCGCGTCGCCCTTGCCGATCCCGCGCGTCACCCCGCCCGCTGGCCGCAGCCAGGTACCGGCATGGCTGGCGTGAAGCGCGGGAAGGGGAACAGCCGGCATTCCGGGGCTGTAGCGGGTGCCGGAACGAAAAGTAAACAAGGGGGTGGCGAGTGTCCCTGATTTCCGAGTCGCACCATCCCTGGACCGGGCGCACTCTTTCCGTTCACCGCGTTCCTGTGTCGTTTGAGCGTCCGGGCGGACGAAATAAGTCCAAATGAATCAAGGGGTAGGTTGGAGTTTCAAGAAACTTAGCGGGAACGCCGAAGCCAATCCGGCAGTTTTTGCTTGGCTATGACCTACAAAACACAAACGACTCGTCTCGCCGGAACTGCGCTCGCCGCGGTGCTGGCGCTCGCTTCTTCCCAAGCTCTTGCGCAGGACACGGTTGCGCCGTTTCCGGGCGCCCCGCCGGCCGAGCCCGCGCCGGTGATCGTCGTCCCCGATATCGCGCCCGCCGAACCTTCGCCGACCGTGGTGCTGCCGACGGAGGCCCCCGCGCCGGCACCGGTGCCTGAAGCCTCTGCCGAACCGTCTGTTCCGGCGATCGCGCCGGCGGAGCAGCGCGCGACACCGCGGACGGTGGATCGGCGCGTGAGCCCGACGGCCACCGCAGAACCTGCCGCAGAGCCGGCCCCGGTACCCGAAGCGGAGCCTGTGGCCGAAGCGCCGGTCGTGCTTCCCCCGGCCGTCGACTCGCTGCCCCCGCTCGAGGTCGAGCCGGCGGTCGAACCCGATGCCGGGATCGACACGGGGCTCGTCGCCCTCTCGATCGGCGGGCTGGTCTTCCTTGCGCTGGCTATCTGGGGGTTCGTCGCCATCGGGCGCCGCAAGCCGATCCGCCGCTATGCCGCCGTCGCGCCGGCGCCTGCGCCGGAGCTGCGCAAGCCCGAACCGGCGCGCGCTGAAGCGCTCGTGGCCGAGCCGGCCCCGCAGCGTCCGGTCGTCGAACCGCTCTTCCCGGCTAGTGCCGGCGGCCTGCCCCACGCCGGCGCCTCGGTCGCGCTGCCGCGCCGCCTGCCCGACTCGTACGAGGAACGCGAAGCGCTGTTCCGTCGCCTGGTCGATGCCAAGCCGGACCGCGCCAACCCGTTCACCGACCGCAAGGCGCGGATGAAGCGGGCTCGGCTGATCATGCAGTCGATCGGCCGCGACTTCGGCGATGCCCGGCCGTGGATCGACCTCAGCCAGTACCCGCACAACTGGCCCGAGCTCGCGCGACATCGCTCCGCCGCTGCCTGAACCCTCCCCCCGGTTCTAGCGGCGAAGCGAGGGGCGGCCCCCACCTCCCGGGGGCCGCCCCATTCGCGCGTCCGCGAGAAAAATAGGGACAGTCCCTCTTTTCCGCGGCCGCCGCGAAAAGGGGGACTGTCCCTCTTTTTCGCGACTAGCTCTCGTTCGCGCGTCGGGCGACTGCGGCGCGGGCGAGCGAGGCGATGTGACGCAAGTCGGTCCCGCAGCAGCCGCCGAGCACCGCGAGCTGCGGAAGCGCCGCCAGAAGGTCGCCATGCTCGTCGCCGAACCCGTCAGGGAGGCCGACGTCGAGTTCGTCGCGGCCGTCGAGCTCGGCGTGGCTCAGCTTCGAGGCGTTGGCCCTGAGCCCACGGATGCGTTCGATCCATCTGCCGCCCGAGAGCAGCGTTGAGGCGAAGTGGGTCGGATGGGCGCAGTTGATCATGTAGTACGCGGGCCCGCCTTCGGACGCAGCGTCGACCTCGGCGATGGCCGCGTCGAGGGGCTGCCCGGTCGGCAGGCGCCCGTCGGTTTCGACCGTGAACGAGATCGTCGACGGCAGCCCGGCCTCCTGTGCCGCGCGGACCAGCCCGACCGCTTCGGGGGCGTTGGTGAACGTGATCCCGGCGATCATGTCCGCCCCGGCATCGGCGAAGATCCCGATCTGCCATGCATGGTAGGCCTGAGCCTCGCTCGCGCTCATCAGCTCGCCGGGATCGTAGCCGTCGCCGCGTGGGCCGAGGCAGCCGCTGACGACGATCGGCATTTCGGGCGTCTGGTGCCTGTCGCGCAGGTCGTGCAGCATCGCGATCGCCTCGCGGTTGTAGCCGGCCAGCTCGGCGACGGTCATCTCCAGCGGCCCGGCCCAGTCGCGGCCCGCGCGCCAGGTCGCGCTCTCGAGCACGAACCCGGTGCCGGCTTCGCGCGCGATCGCGAGATAGCCTTCGAAGTAGCGCTCGAGGTGCGCGCGCCCGCCGGGCTTGCGGAACATGTCGATCGCCGCGAAGCAGGCGAGGTCGATCCCGTCGTGGTAGAGCAGCGTGGTCTCGATCCCGCCGTCGGTCAGGAACAGCTGCCCGCCGAGCTGCGGCAATTGGCGTGCCGCGGGGGCTGCAAGGGTCGTTTCAGTCATCGGTCTCTCCAATCCCTGTCATGGGACCGGAGATACCGGACGGCGCGAACCGCGTTCTAGCCGACTGGTGGTCGGTTGCCGCGACGTAGAGAATAACCCTTTGTCAGGCCGAGACGATTTCTCCCGATCGGGCAGCCGGCGCGGGTGGCTCCGGCCGTCCGATCGGCGCAAAACCGACCGCAGGTGCAGTTGCGCGGACGGTCAGCTGCGCCGGACGCACTGCCAGCTGGCGGCGTCGTTCGGATCGCCGCCGCCGCGGTAGCGGGCGACTTCGGGCCAGGCGCAGTGCGGCCGGACCATCCCGTTCGGCCCGCCGCCGAGCAGCACGTCGGGGGCGCGGCCGGTCTCGTCCCACGCCTCGAGCGCGTCGAGCCAGGCGACCCGGCTTGCCCCCGGACCGCCGGCGCAGTGGCCGACGCCGGGCAGCGTGAAGTAGCGCGCCTGGCTGCGCGCCGCGGGGGCCCGCGCGAGCACCGCCTCGAAGTACTCGTTGGTCGCGACCGGGCTCGGGCCCGGATCGCTCTCGCCATGCCACAGCAGCAGCTTGCCGCCGCTGCGGAAGAACGGCCTGAGGTCGGGGTCGCCGGCCTCGTACCATTCGGCGAACTGGCTGCCGCGCACGTGCATCACGTCGGCAAGCGTCATCCCGGCGAGGTCGACCGGGCGCTCGCCGAAGATCAGCGGCCACAGCCCGCCGAGCCCGCCGCCGTTGCTCGGGTCGGGCGTGCCGCCGGTGCCGACGAACGCCGACCAGCCCGCTTCACCGCCCCGGCTCATCGGCAGCATCGCCCATTCGCCGTCGGGTGCGCGGGTGCCGGCATAGACCGCGCGCAGCGCCTCGACCTGCGGGGCGCTGAGGCACTGGTCGGTCTTGGCGCCCGTGCACTGGATCTCGGCCGGGTCCCAGCTGCACTGGCGCGGATCGTTGATCAGCCCGTCGTCGAGCCCGTCGCTGGCGTCACAGGCCTTGAGCGCGGCGCTCTGCGCGAGCTGCAGGTCGGCCGCGGAGAACCCGCCGCTTTTCGCGAAAACCTGGTTGCGCAGCACCGCGCTGGTCTGGGTCTGCAAGGTGTAGACCGGGGCGCCGGCGCTGATCAGGTCGTAGTCGTCGGGATAGCGCTGCGCTTCCATCAGCCCCATGCGCCCGCCGGTCGAGCAGCCCTGGTAATAGGCGCGCCGGTGCGGCTGGCCGTAGTAGGCAGCGACCAGCCGCTTGCCGGCGTCGGTCATCTCGTGGATCGCGCGGAAGCTGAAGTCCTTCGCCTTCTCCGGATCGGCCGCCCACGCGTTGTCCCACACGTTGCCGATCGGGTGCCCGCCGTCGGTCTGCAGCGTCGCGTAGCCCTTGCGCAGCCCCTCGGAGGCGGTCTGCAGCGCGATGTTGCCGATCCACCCGCCGCCGCCGAAGCCGAGCACCTTGCCGTTCCAGCTCGCCGGGAGGCGGTAGACCACGCCGATATTCGAGCCCGAGACGGGTGACAGCGTGGCCGTGACCTCGCAGTAACCGGGCAGCCCGTTCGCTTCCCCGACCCACTTGCCGGTAGCGCTGGTCGCTCCGAGCATGGCCGGTGTCACCGCGGCGCAGCGGTCGGCCCCGGCAAGCGCCGGGAAGCTGGCGGAACCGGGCGTCTCGCCCGTCTCGGATGTACAACCGACCGCGAGCGCGGCGAGCGAAACGATGGCGAGAAGTCTTCTCATGGCGACCCTTTCATTCCTGTCCTTCGCGCCGGGCCGGCCGGGGACCCGACATCCCAACACTCAAGCCCAAGCTACTGCTCTTCCCGAGCCTTTCGAGGCTGGTGCTGCGCTTGCACCCTCCGACAGGCTCAGGACGGGCGCACGTGGAGCATGAGCCGAACCCTCTCACACCAGCCGTGCGCGGGCGATCTTCCAGCCCTCCCGGTCCTTGATGAACTCCATCGCCAGCACCGCCCGCTCCTCGTGACGGTGCTGCCCAAGTCCCTCGAACCGTGCCATCCGCTCGATCGTCGTGTCGCCGGTGAATGCGACCGCGCGCTCGACGCGGCAGGCGCAGCGCGCGCTGGCGGTGAGGCCGTCGTCGGCCAGCGCGAAGCTCGGCTCGTGCCGGAGGTCCTCGGCGATTGCGCACAGCCCCTCGCCGAGCTCGACCGAACCCGACGGGGCGATGACCTCGCCGCAGTCGCCGGCGCCGTTGAGATAGCGGACGAACTTGCGCTGCAGCGCCTCGA
The DNA here is from genome assembly GCA_044506565.1 of Sphingomonadales bacterium. GTDB lineage: Bacteria > Pseudomonadota > Alphaproteobacteria > Sphingomonadales > Sphingomonadaceae > Croceibacterium_A. The sequence continues at coordinate 43,675 of JBIQKN010000012.1, forward strand.
TCGCGCGCTCGTCCTCGAGCCGGGCGAGCTTCGCACGGCTGCCGTCGTCGGCCGCGAGGGCCGCCGCCGGAGCGGCCATCGCCAGCGGCGCGGCAGCCAGCGAGCCGGCCTTGAGGAACGCGCGCCGGTCGGCCGAAATCGGGGTCTCGCTCATGGCCTGGTCCTCCACGCATCGGGGCCGAAGAACTTGTCGACCTCGAACTTGCCGGCGTGCCGCGCGGGCGCGCCGACCGCGCTCAGGCTGAGCCCGTTCTTGCCGCAGTGATAGCCGATTCCCGCATCGTGCATCGTGCGCATGTTGAGCAGCAGCGTGCCGAGCGTGCCGTTGCACGCCTCCTCGCACCAGCGCGCGAAATAGAGCTGGTCGCGGATTTTCACAAAGTCGCCGGTCCCGCTCCACTCGGTGCCGAAGTGGCCGGTCTCGGCGTTGGGAATGATCCAGCTCGTCGTATTCGGCGTCGAGTACAGGTGCATCGAGTTGAGCCCCGGCGCGTATTCCCAGGTGAACGCGCGGCCGAGGAGGTCGCGCGTGCGCTGGTGCCGCCGGCTGCCCGGGTCCGGAATGCCTTGGCCGACGACCTTGCCGAACAGCGTCTCGGCGCCCGCCTCGTTGGCGAAGTAGGGCGTGTTGAGGAAGCCGTGGAAGTTCGTCGCCAGCCCCACGTCGAGATCGGCGACGACGATGTGGCAGTCGTGGTTCGGCTCGCCCTGCAGCAGGTGCCCGAAGATGAACGCGCCGGGCATGACTTCCCAGGCGTTGTACTTCGCCTGCCGCCAGTCGCCGCGGCCATCCTTGCGCCACTGCAACTGGTCGGCCGAGACGAAGCGGTATTCCATCCGGGGTCCGCCATCGTACTCGACCGCGAAGCTGCGCGTCGCCAGCGCGCCGCTCGGGGGCGTGCCATTGCCCGCCATCGGGCTCGGCCGGTCGAACACGTGAGTGTCCGACGCAACCACGGCATTGACCTCTTCCGGGGTCATCTTGTCCATCGTCGCGACCGGTCGGTAGATGCGCCGCTCGCCCTTCTTCGCATTCTCGATCGGGATCGGGCTGGCGCTGAAGTCGCCGAGCTTCTGGAAGCGCGCGTTCTGGCCGAGCCACTCGGCGGTGCCGCGGAACATGTAGTACTCGAGCTCGTCGGCGCCGTTGAACCCGAGGCGCACGCCCGCGGACTGGAGCCGGTTCGAATCGACCAGGTACATCTGCAGCATGCCCGAGAACTCGGCCTCGACCCGTGCGAAGAGGTACAGGTCCTCGGTCAGCTGGATGTAGTCGGCCGGCGCCGAGTAGCCGCGATTGTCCTTGAGCCGGTCGAGCTCGACCCAGTGGGTGTAGGTGTACGAGCAATAGTACTCGATCGTTCGCAGCCCGGTATCCTCGGTCCACGCATAGGCGCGGCCTTCCATCCGCACCGTCGGCGTGTGCCGCTCGGCCGGCGGATCGCCGTCGCCGCCCTGGACGTAGCCGTGCCACACGGCGCGGTTGATCTCGCGCGTGTGCGGGGCCGGGCCGCCGCCCCACCACAGCTCGAACACCGTGGCGAGGTTGCTGTGGCGGTCCCACGCGATCGCCCAGGCCCTGGTCGAGTTGGGCACCACGTGAGTAATCAGCGTCACGTGGTCGAGCGTCAGCGCGCCATAGCCGCCCGTCGCGCCCTCGAAGGTGACGCGGTTGCCCTCGCCGAATTGCCAGGTCAGCGTGCCCGCGCCGTCGGTGACGATTCTCAGCGTGGTTCCGGCGAGGTCGCGCTCGAGCGGCGAGCGGCTGCTCGGTCCGGCCTGGGCCGCCGAGGCCAGCCCGGCCTGGATCTGCGCCTCTGTGAGCTGGGTGTAAGGATAGCGGAACAGCGGCACGCTCGGATAGGCTTCAAGCGCCATCCCCGTCTCTCCCTGTCGTCTTGTCGTTTGCCGCACCGTGCCGGGTGAGGTAGGGGAGTGCAAGCCGGTAAGTGCCTCAGGACCGCTCCGTCACCGGCTGCACCTGGGCGTCGTGCAGGCCGTCACCTCGTGGATGTAGCGGTTCATGCCGCCCTCGATGCGGAACGTCTGGCTGGCCGGAGTACCCGGGTGATAGGGCCCCAGCCCGGCGTCGATCCACGAGAACTTGTGGAAGATGCTGACCGCGCCGACGGTCTCGTCGATGACGTAGCGGCGGCTGCCGGTCTGGATCGGCTGCGGGAAGGCGCCCATCGTGCAGGTCTGGCCCTGCGGGTCCCTGCTGCCGGTGTAGATCCGGCCCTCGAGCCTGGCGCACGGCGTGCCGTGCGGCACCGGCAGGTCCGGGTCGCCCCAGTTGTTGATGTAGGCGTCGGCCGCCGCCTTCAGCACGCCTCGCCGGTCGCGCTGGTCCTCGGGAATCTCGCCCCAGTCCTCGACCCGCGTCTGGGCGAGGTGCGCGTCCGCGCCGAACACCCAGTCATCCTCGTCGGTCACGACCGACTCCATCACGCTCACCGTGCCGTCGTCGGTCGCCTCCATGCGGGTGTGGATCACATAGGGGTGCGGGTTGGCGGCCGCCGTAAGCTCGGTGAAGGTGGCGCACTGCGTGGTGTCGTGGAAACTGCGGGTGAAGTCGACCTCTAGCGCCTGCGCCAGGATGCCCTCGGCGATGTCGACGGGCAGGTCGTTCTCCCCGTAGTAGGCACCGGCCGCGAGCGGCACGAGGGCCGGCCGGCCGGTCGATTGCGCTTCGACGTAAGTCTCGGCGAGCTTCTGCAGCATCTCGCGGCTGCATTCGGCGCGGGCCTGCGAGGCGAAGGCGAGGCCGGCGAGCGCCACCGAACACCCGATCGCGGCCCTGAGCGGCATCGACGGGCGGCTCCCGCCATTTCCTGCGTGTCTCATCGAAGCCCGTCCTCCCGGTCCGTCAGCTTGTCGTCTCTCCGCCCGCGGTGGGGACCGGCGCTTCAATCGCGCCGGGTTCCCCCCACGTCGAGGGCAGCGGTCTCGACCTGCGCCTGCCGGGTCACATCGAGGCTCGCCTGCGCCCGCAAGGTGCCGACCTGCACGACGACAGGGCCGTCTTCCGCCGGGTCCTCGACCACGAGCTTGGCCCACAGCGTGTCGCCGTCCTTGAAGTAGGCGGTGGCGCTCGCCGACCGGAGTTCGTCGAGGCTGGCGACGCGCCGGCCGCCGGCCGGTTCGGCGAATCCCGGCAGCTCGAAGATCACCCAAGACCCCTGGTCCATCTCGCGCAGATGCAGCGACAGGTCCTTCCGCGAGGTCGAGACGCGGATCTCGGCACCGCTGGGGATGGTGGTTTCGCCGTTGTATTCGTAGCGCTTGCCGTTGCGTTGGAGGACGATCGGGTCGGTGGCAGGGCCCGAGGCGAACTCCGGGAATTGGCGCGTGTCGCCGATGCTGAACCGGCCCATGTCGGCGACGCAGACTGCCGCGTTCCAGCTCGCCTTGATCTCGCAGGTATCCTCGGCCGAGGCGATCCCGTTGTCGATCACGATATAGGCGCCGGGAGTCCCGCCGACCGATCCGTCGACGTCGTGGATCGTCGCGCTCCGGTATGCCGCGCGGCCGGCGAAGTCGGACGACCAGCGCCGCTGTACTTGCGGGAAGTGGACCGGCTGCGCGTTGACGAACTTCGCCCCTTCGACCCGGTTCTCGGTGCTCATGCCGAAGCTGGTGAACAGCAGGTACGACATCGCACCCGCCCCCCGGAGCGCGTTGGGCTCGTAGTTCACGAACGTCGTGTTCACGACGTCGTGGCGGTAGTCATAGAATTCATAGCCCCGGATCGGGAAATCCGGTGTGACGTGCGGCAAGGTGCGGCCGTAGGCGATCTCCTCCGGAGTCCGGGGATTGCCGATATTCTCGCTCTCGCCGACGAACAGGGAATCCTCGACACGCGAGGAGTAGGGCGCGACGCGCGAGCCGCCTGCCGCATGGGTGAAGCCGATGGCGTTGTCCGCCAGCTTCAGGTTGGTGAACAGGTGGTACTCGCCGCGGCCCCAGATCGCGCCATTGCGGTTCTTGTAGGCAGTGTAGTCGTCGATCACCGTACGGATCGCGCCGCTGTCGGGATCGGACGGATCGGCATAGGCAATGTGTCCGGCCCCGCCGACGTTGAACTTGTTGTCGGGCCCGGGGCCACGGTCGAACATCAGCGCATCGAAATTGGAGTGCGCGACGTTGCCGCTGAACTTGCCCAACGGCATGCGGCGCGGCCAGGTTTTCGCGCTGATCTCGGTGCCGATGAACTGGCCGATCGGATGCTGCGGCAGCGCGATCCAGAAGCCGATCTGGTCGGACCCGGCGGCGACGTTGCCGATGTAGTCGTTCGACGGATTGGTGATCCAGAAGGTCGAGACCGTGTTGTCCGACGGGATCAGCACATGGGCGGATTCCTGGCCGCGGCTGCCGCGTGCCTGGTCGGTCAGGTTGGTCGGCTCGCACGGCAGGGTCGGATGACATTTGGTCTGGATGCCGAGGTTGCGCACGAACCGGTTGCCGGTCTCGATCCCGTCTTCGAGGAAGAAGCAGTGGCCGACGGTGTTGTAGGTGACGTTGTTCGCCACCTCGAGGTTGTCGGTCCCGTGAACCGTCACGCAGCGGCTGAAGGTGTCGTGGATCGAGGCGTTGCGGATGTACTGGCCGGCGCCGTCGCCGATCAGGTGCCAGTGGATCGGATAGCGGGCGAGGACCAGGTGCTGGCCCATGCGGCTGAGCTCGACGCCGGAAACGTACATCTTCGACCCGGACATCGCCATGATGTGGCCGCCGAAGTACGAGCTTTCGGAGTCCTCCGAAGCCTGGATGCGGATGTTGCGCGTCAGCAGGCCGACTTCGCCGCGTTCGTCCACGCCGAAGGTGATCTTGCCGAAGTGCATGTATTCGAGCGGCCGGTCGAGCGTCAGCCGGTTGCCGCGGATGGCCGTAATCCGGCGCCGTTCCGCCTGCCTCGGATCGAAGTCGGTCGAGGCGAGGACGATCTCGTCGCCTGCTCGCCAGCCTTTCGCGTCGAGCACTTCGATCTGGGTGCTCCCCGCTTCGGCGGTGTTGGCAAGCTTGGTCCAGGTGTGCTCGCGGTCGCCATGAATGTTGAGCGTGCCGGACATCAGCATGATCCCGCGGTCGCCCATGGTGTTGAGATCCTCGCCGGGGACGTTGTCCGTCAGCGTGATCGTCGCCTGGCGGGTGTGTGGCCGGGATTCGCTGCCGATCTCCAGTTCGCCGCCGGGGACGTAGATCCAGTCGGTCTTGAGTTCGAGGTCGCGATCGTTCGAGAAGCTGAGCTTCCCTTCGATCGTCAGGCTGCGCAGGACCGGCGGACTGACGTCGAGCACGACGTGCTTGTCCCGGGCGATGGTGACGGTGTCGCCTTCGCCCGGCACCTTGCCGCCGGGCCACGAGGCCGGATCGGACCATAGCACCTGCTGCATGGCCGGGCGCGGAGCGCTCGCGGCTTCGCTCGGCGGAACGTGGCTCTGGTGATCCTGGGCAGCGACACCGGCCGGCACGGCGGCCAGGAGCGACCCCGAAAGAAGCAAGGAAACAAGCCGCAGGCGATCTGGCATGGCCATCAACAACATCCTCCCTGGCGGGATCGAGCGTCCCGAGTTGTCCGTTTGTTGCCGACATTGCCGGGGAAAGGCCGATTCGCCAAGCGTTGCTGGACGTTTCCTCGCTCCGACATTGCTTTGCGGCGGAACCGGGAGCGGTTGCCGGCGCGCGGGTTCCGGTGCGGCTGGAGGGGAATCGGGGCCCATTTTCGCGGCTGCATCGCACCGCCACGCTTGCGCCGCGCGCCGCGTTCCGCAAAGGCGCGCGGGCAATGATCGACGAAGCCCTCATCTCCGCCGCCCGCGTGTCCAAGGCCTGGCCGTTCCAGGAGGCGATGAAGCTTGTCAAACGCTACCCCGACGGCAAGCCGGGCGGTGAGCCCGTGCTGTTCGAGACGGGCTACGGCCCCTCGGGCCTGCCGCATATCGGCACTTTCCAGGAAGTCCTGCGCACGACGCTCGTGCGCCGGGCCTACGAAATCGTCTCCGGGGGCGCGCCGACGCGGCTGGTCGCGTTCAGCGACGACATGGACGGGTTGCGCAAGGTGCCCGAGAACCTGCCCAACCAGGAACTGATGCAGGCCAACCTGCACAAGCCGCTGAGCCGCATCCCCGACCCGTTCAACGCCGGGTTCGAGAGCTTCGCGCACCACAACAACGCGATGCTGCGCGACTTCCTCGACCGGTTTGGGTTCGACTACGAGTTCGTCGCCGCGAGCGATCGCTACAATTCGGGCGCATTCGACGATGCGCTGCGGCTCGTGCTGCAGAAGTACGACGCGATCATGGAGATCATGCTCCCGACGCTGCGCGCCGAGCGGCAGGCGACCTATTCACCGGTGCTGCCGATCAGCGACAGGACCGGCAAGGTGCTGCAGGTGCCGATCGAGGTGGTCGACGCCGAGAACGGCATCGTCCGTTTCGACGACGAGGGCGAGGTCGTCGAGCAGACGGTGTTCGGCGGCAAGGCCAAGTGCCAGTGGAAGGTCGACTGGGCGATGCGCTGGTACGCGCTCGGGGTCGACTACGAGATGAGCGGCAAGGACCTGACCGATAGCGTGACCCAGTCGGGGCGCATCGTCCGCGCGCTGGGCGCGCGCATGCCCGAGGTGATGATCTACGAGCTGTTCCTCGACGCCAACGGCGAGAAGATCTCCAAGTCCAAGGGCAACGGCTTCACCTTCGAGGAGTGGATGCGCTACGGCACCGAGGAAAGCCTTGGGTTCTACGTCTACCGCGAACCGAAGAGCGCCAAGCAGCTCCACGCCGGCGTGGTCCCGCGCGCGGTCGACGAATACTGGCAGTTCCGCGCGAAGATTCCCGAGCAGCCGCTCGAACAGCAGCTCGGCAACCCGGCGTGGCACCTCCTGCGCGCGAACCTCAAGCCAGGGACAGTCCCCGAGGGGAGTGTCCCTCCGGGTGCCGGCGACAGCCTGCCGGTGAGCTACGGCCTGCTCCTCAACCTCGTCGGCGTGCTCGGCGCCGAGGCGACGCACGAGCAGGTGTGGAGCTACCTCGGCAATTACATCCACGACCTCGACGCCGGCCATCACCCGGAACTCGAGGCGCTGATCGACCGCGCGATCGCCTACAACCGCGACTTCGTCGCGCCGACGCTGAACAAGCGCGCACCGACCGGGAACGAGGCCGCCGCGCTTCGCGCGCTCGACGAGCTGCTCGCGCGGACGCCGGAAGGGGCTTCGTCCGAGGAGCTGCAGACCGAGGTTTACGAGATCGGCAAGCGCGGGGAATTCGGCTTCGAGAGCCTGCGCGACTGGTTCAAGGCGCTCTACGAGACGCTGCTCGGATCGTCGCAGGGGCCACGCATGGGCAGCTTCATCGCGCTCTACGGGGTCGAAAACACCCGCAGGCTGATCGCCGAGGCGCTGGCGCGCTAGCTCAGTGGCTCGGCCGCCACGGGCGGCAGCGGTACCACTTGGTCAGGATGTACTTGGCCCCGCGCATCACCGGCGCGCCGGCATGGGTCGTCCACGGGTTGGGAATCCCGTTCTCGTCGGCATTGTTCCAGATCAGCAGTGTGCCGGGATAGGGCGTGACCTGGATGTCGAGCCGGTGGAACGCCGTCTCGCCGCCTTCCTCGACCGCGTTGAGGTAGGCCATCGCGGTGATCGCGCGCTGGCCGCCGCAATCCTTTTCCTGCGCCCAGCTCGGCGAACCGGGAGGGAACCAGTCGGTGTGCGGGCGGAATTCCTGTCCGGGCAGGTAACGCTGGCCCTCGATCCGCTCACCCCAGGACGGCTCGATCCCGAGCAGGTCGTCGAGCCGCTTCTGCAAACCGGCGATGAACGGGTCGTCCGCGTGCAGGTAGCCCGAGTAGGAGGTCCGGTGTCCCTGCGAGTAGTCCACCTCGTAAGCGGTGCTCGGGCGCGCCGTGGCGTCGATCATCGTCATCAGGCGGCCACAGTCGACGATGTCGAGAAATCTCGGCACCGCCCACAGCTCGGCCTTGTCGACGGCGATGCGGCGCACCGCCTTGTTGCGCGCGAGCCGTTGGCGAACGCGTTGTCCGATGCGGCGCAGCTGGTCCCGGTCGGGATGTTCGACTGGGGTCTGCGTTTCCATGGCCTCAGTACCACTGCCCGCAACGGTACCACTTGGTGACGACGTACTTCGTCCCGCGTGTCACCGGGTTGCCGGCATGGAGGGTGAAAGGGTTGGGGGAGCCGGCTTCGTCGGCATTGTTCCAGACCAACAGCAGCCCGGGGCGCGGTTTGACGGCCACGTTGAGCCGCGGGAAGTCGGTTTCGCCACCCGCCTCGACCGCGTTCAGGTAGGCCATCGCGGTTATCGAGCGCTGGCCGCCGCGGGCTTTCTCGGTCTCCCATGCCGGCGTGCTGGCGCTGTACCAGTCATTGTGCGGCTTGAATTCCTGGCCTTGCGTGTAGCGCTGCCCCTGCAGCGTTTCGCCCCACGAGGCTTCGAGCCCGAGCAGGTCATCGATCCTCGCCTGGAGCTTGCGGACCAGCGGGTCGAACGGGTCGAGATTGCCCGAGTACGAGGTGCGGTAGCCGGTCGCGTAGTCGACCTCGTAAGCTTTGCTCGGCTGCGCCACTGCGTCGATCATCGCGATCAGCTGCCCGCACTCCAGCGGGTCGAAGAAGCCCGGCACGGCCCACAGCTCGGCCTTGGACGTATCGAGCTGGCGGACGGCCGGATTGGCGGCAAGCCGCCGGCGGACCTTGCGGCCGATCCGCTTGAGCCGGTCGCGGTCGGCGCTGTTGGATTCGAGTTCGCTTATCAATGCCATCGTCGTGCGCGGTACCACTTGGTGATGATGTATTTGACCCCGCGAACCACGGGCATCCCGGCGTGGAGCGTCCACGGGTTGGGCACGCCCTGTTCGTCGGCGTTGTTCCAGATCAGCAGCGCGCCGGGGCGCGGCTCGATCCTCAGGCCGAGGCTCGGAAAGTCGGTCGTCCCGCCTTCCTCGACATCGTTGAGGAACGCCATCGCGGTGAACGAGCGCTGCCCGCCGCGGATCTTCTCCTGCTTCCAGTAGGGGGTGTTGACCGGAAACCAGTCGGTGTGCGCCTGGAACTGCTGGCCGGGCAGGTAGCGCTGGCCCTGGATCGTCTCGCCGTACAGGGGTTCGATCCCCAGCAGGTCGTCGATCCGGCGCTGGATCTTGATGATGAACGGGTCGTTGGGGTCGACGTCGCCCGAATACGAGGTCCGGTAGCCGCTCGAATAGTCGGCGTCGAATGCCCGGCTCGGCCTCGCCACGGCGTCGATCATCCGCATCAGCCGTTCACACTCCTCGGGCGCGAGGAAGTCTCCGACCGCGAAGATCTCGGCCTTGTCCGTCGGCAGCTTGTAGACGTCGGGCAGTGCGGCCAGCCGCTCGCGGACCTTGCGCCCGATGCGCCGCAGGCGGTCGCCGTCGGGGTTGTCGGCCGGTGCCGGGGCAGGGACGATGTGCTGCATGCTGGCAAACATTTCAAAGCCCGGCGCGGCTGGCAAGCCTCGCGGGCAGGCAGAAGCCCCCGCTCCGCAAGGGCGCGGGGGCTTCGCCGCTACCGGGCCACTCTTCCCGGCAGAAGCGCGGGGAGGGGGCTACCAGAAGAAGTCGTAGATCACGTCGACGACCTGGCCGGTGTAGATGTCGACCAGCAGGACATCGTCGTAATAGCGTACCCAGCGGTAGGGGCCGTAGACTGCCGGCAGGCGGTACTGCCACGGGTCGTTGATCCAGTAGTTGCTGCTGTAGAACAGCGAGCCGATGAAGGCGCCGATGCCGAACCGCCGGTACGAGTAATTCCGGTAAGGCGCGTAGTAGGTGCCGATGCGGAACACCACGCGGTTGGAATTGCGATAGTGGTGCCAGTCGTAGCGGCGGTCGTGGCGCCAGTTGCGGTCCCACCGGCGATGGTCGCCACGCCAGCGGTCGTTGTCGCGCCGGTCGTTGCGCCAGCGGTCATTGTCGCGGCTGTCGTTGCGCCAGTTGCGGTTACGATCGTTGTCCCGCCGGTCGTTGCGCAAGTTCCGGTCGTTGCTGGTCCGGTTGCCCTGCCACGACCGGTTGCTGTCGCCCCCGCGCCGGACGTTGCGTGCGTCGTTGCCGCGGCGGTCGTTCTGCGCGACGTAGGTGCCGTTGCGGTCGCGGTTGGCATAAGTGCGGTTGCGCTCGACCGGCTGCGCCTGAGGGGCGGTAGCCACGGGGCGAGCCTGCGGAGTCGGCCGGCGATCGGCCTGCGAGACCTGTCGCGTCTGCGGCGTACGCTGGCGGTTGGACGCGGCCGGCTGCGCGCGCCGCTCGGCGCCTCGCTGGCTGCGCGCTTCCTGGCCACTGCGCTGGCGGCCCGAGTCGGCCCTTGAGCCGCTATCCCGCTGCTGCGCCGAACGCTCCCCGCGCGAGCGGCCCTGGGCGGATGCGTCCACGGGTACGACCGTCGCCACGAACGCCGCCGCGATCGCGGCCCACCCGGCATTCTTCAAGTACTTTCCTACCGACATTGCGGTATCTCCTTACCCATGCCGCCGAGTGGGAGACGGCCAGATGACTGGTAGCGGATTAAACGTGCGGGGCTGTCGGTTAACTGAACCGTCCTGAATGCCTGCCGTTCAGGTTCACGCCACCCATTCTGAATGAGCTCGTTGAGAACCTCTTCAGCTTTGCAGGCGTAGTATGGCGTCATGAAAGCTACAACGGATTGAGGCTCATGGATTCTCGCAGACGGATCCTGCTGCTGTTCGACAACAACGGGCGGGAATATGTGTCGCGCATCCAGGACGGCGCCACCCGGTGCGCCCGCGCCGCCGGCTTCCCCGTGCAGGCCGAAAACCTGTTCGGCGGCTCGACCCCGGTAACCGCGTTCATTGAGGCCGATGGCCTCGCCGGGATCATCCTGACCGCGCCGCTCTCGGACGATCGTCACGTAATGCGCCAGATCGACGAGCGCGGGGTGCCTTACGTGCGCATCGCGCCGATGCTCGAACCCGAGCGCGGCTGCACCGTGGTGATGGACGAATACGACGCCGCGCGGGCGATCACCGACTACCTGCTGCAGAAGGGACACCGGCGGATCGGCTTCATGCGCGGCCCGCGCGTCCACCTCGTCAGCATGCGGCGCTTCAACGGCTACGCCAACGCGCTCGGCGGCAAGGGGCTGCGGACCGATCCGGCGCTGATCGTGCAGGGCGACTTCTCGCGCGAGTCCGGGCGCGACCTCGCGCCGGCGCTGTTCGCGGCCAAGCCGACGGCGATCTTTGCCAGCAACGACGAGATGGCGGTCGGCATCATCGACGCCGCCCATGCGGCGCGGATCGACATCCCGGGTGACATCTCGCTGGTCGGCTTCGACGACAACGTCGTCGCCCGCACCGTGCGCCCGCGGCTGACCTCGGTGCGCCAGCCGCTCGAGGAGATGGGCGAGGTCGCCTGTCAGGTGCTGCTCGAGCGCATCCGCAGCCCGGCGCGCGCCAACGAGCATCGCCAGGTCCCGTTCCAGATCGTCGAGCGCGAATCGGTCGCCGAATTTCGCGCCTGAAAGGACGCCGGCCGCCAGGGGAGGCGGCCGGCGGACTTCAGCGGGTCAGCTTCTTGTACGCCAGCCGCGTCGGCCGGTCGGCCGCGTCGCCGAGGCGGCGGCGCTTGTCTTCCTCGTAGGCCTCGAAGTTGCCTTCGAACCACTCGACGTGGCTGTTGCCCTCGAACGCGAGGATGTGCGTCGCCAGGCGGTCGAGGAAGAAACGGTCGTGGCTGATCACCACCGCGCAGCCGGCGAAGTTCTCGATCGCGTCCTCGAGCGCAGCGAGCGTCTCGACGTCGAGGTCGTTGGTCGGCTCGTCGAGCAGCAGCACGTTGCCGCCCTGCTTGAGCATCTTGGCCATGTGCACGCGGTTGCGCTCGCCGCCCGATAGCTTGCCGACGTTCTTCTGCTGGTCCTGGCCCTTGAAGTTGAACGCCCCGACATAGGCGCGGGTCGACATGTCGTGGCCGTTGACCTTCATGTAGTCGAGCCCGTCGGAGAT
>JBIQKN010000091.1:0-9585 GCA_044506565.1 Sphingomonadales bacterium
TCGCCGTTGCAGGCAAAGATGGCGTCGCCCGATCCGGCGATGTGGACCGTGGCGTTGTCGACGAGCAGCCCCTCGGCGTCGCAGCTGCCGCTCCCGGCGATCGACAGGTCGAGCTCGTCGGCGCGGCCGTCGATCGCGGCACGGCCGCTGCCGGCGAGGCTCACCTTGACGCGCCCGCCTTCGACCGCTGCCACTTCGAGCCGGCCCGATCCGGCGATCGAGATCTTGCCGTCTCGCGCGAGCTTCGCTGCGCAGATCCGGCCCGATCCGGCGATCGAAAGCTTGCGCGGGGCGGGGAGCGCAAGGTTGACGACGGTCTCGCCGTCGCCGCCCGAGATGGCGAGCCGATTCTCGTTGAGAGCGAAGCGAACGTCGGCGGCGCCAGGAGACGGTTCGACCTCGACCTTGAACTCCGGTCCCTCGCTGACGACGACCTGCGCCGCACCGCAATGGGAGATCTTCTCCGGCGGCGGGCCTGTCAGGTCGAGTTCTTCGAGCGGCACGCCCTCGCACGCCTCGTGAAGGTTCACGCGAAGCGATCCCGCAAGGTATCCCAGGTTCCTGAACAGCTCGTCGAGGCGCATCGCAATCCCTCCTGCTATCGTGTATTAATACGATAATACAGGTTGTGAGCCTCTGGCTCAATGGCCTTCGTCGATGCATTTACGAAGTTCGGCGATATATCGCAAGCAACGAAAAGGGCCGCCCGGGCAACCCCGGACGGCCCTTTTTCGCGTACCGCCAGCCCGATCAGGCGTCTTCGGCGGTGCTCTCGTAGTACTGGGGCGCGTGCGTACGAAGCACGTCGAGGATCTTTGCCAGTGCGGTCGCCTCGTCGGTCTTTTCCATCGCCGCGAGCTCGCGCGCGAGCCGGCTCGAGGCCGCCTCGAAAATCTGCCGCTCCGAATAGGACTGCTCGGGCTGGTCCTCGGGGCGGAACAGGTCGCGAGTCACCTCGGCGATCGACACCAGGTCGCCCGAGTTGATCTTGGCTTCGTACTCCTGTGCGCGGCGCGACCACATGGTCCGCTTGACCTTGGGCTTGCCCTTGAGGGTCTCCATCGCTTCCTTCAGGGTCTTGTCGCTCGACAGCTTGCGCATGCCGATCGCCTCGACCTTGTTGACCGGAACGCGCAGGGTCATGCGCTCCTTCTCGAAGCGCAGCACGTAGAGTTCGAGCTTCATGCCGGCGATTTCCTCGCTCTGCAGCTCGACAACACGACCCACGCCGTGCTTGGGATAGACCACGTAATCGCCGACATCGAAGGCGGGGGCATTCACAGCCATTTACTGTCCTTTCTCACGGCAGACCTCGGCCGGGGTCGAGCGTCAGCAATGTCACGGCCGCACGACCCGTCGGCGGCCTTGCTTGCACTTCTGGTGACGCTGTTGGCGGAGCCTGCCTTCCTTGTCCGCCTGCCGCACCGGGAAGGCGGCAGTCGCAGGGATATATAGCAGATTCGCAATAAAATTGCCACCCCTGCCTATTTGGCGGACAAGGGACCTTTGATTCTGTCCGAAGGCGCGGCGGCTCAGTCGCCTTCGCCGGGATCCGGCGTGAAGTACTGCTCGAACTTGCCTTCGACACCCTTGAAGTCGTCGGCATCGGCCGGCGGCTCCTTCTTCTGGGTGATGTTCGGCCACTCGGCCGAATAGGTCGCGTTGAGCTCAAGCCACTTCTCGAGCCCGCCCTCGGTATCGGGCAGGATCGCTTCGGCAGGACACTCGGGTTCGCACACGCCGCAGTCGATGCATTCGCTCGGGTTGATGACGAGCATCGTCTCGCCCTCGTAGAAGCAGTCGACCGGACAGACCTCGACGCAGTCGGTGTACTTGCACTTGATGCAGGCATCGGTGACGACGTAGGTCATTGTGGCGCTTTCTCTTCGGCTTGCGGCACGCCCGCTATGCCTTTTGTTCGGCCAGCGTCAAGCGCACGATAGCAGGCGCGCGCCTCGCTCGCAGGGCCGCGCCGGGCGGGAAGCTCGAGCAACTCGATCACCAGCACATCCCGGCGAAGCGGCAGCGTGAGCACGTCGCCCGCCGCGACTGCGAGATCCTGCCGCAACACGCGCGCGCCGTTGTGGCGAATGTGCCCCTCGGCGATCCAGCGCTGGGCGAGCGCCCGGCTCCTGGCGAAGCGCAGGAAATACAGCAGCCGGTCGATGCGCATCGTGCCGGGCGTCAGCGGACCAGTCCGGCAAGTGCGGCAAAGGCGTTGCCTTCGGCCGGGCGCGTGACCGAGGGCGAGGGTGCCGCGCGATCCTTGCGCGGCGGGTGCCACGACCACCGAGGCGGCGCGGGGGGCCCGAACGCGCCTTCGATCAGCGGCCGGGGCGGGTTGGCGCGAAAACCTGCGTCGCGCATCAGGTGGCGGAAATTCTCCGCCGAGAGGCCCATCGATGTCGCCAGCGCAGGATCGGCCGTGAAGTTGCGGCCGTTCGACCTTGCCCTCTGCTCGTGTGCGGCGCGAAACAGCTTCTCGGCGAGGTCGACGCGGATCGCCTGGCCGCCGGCCCGCCGGTAGCCCGCGGGCACTTCGCGGCGACCGGGGACGACGGCTTCCATCCCGGGAACGATCGGGCGCCGATCCGCGCCGATCGCGTGGAGCAGCCGGCGCGCAGCCGGTTTGAGCAGCGCCGGGACGAACACGTCGAGGGCGCCGATCGTCACTCCGAGGCGCCTCAGCAGCGCGCGCTTCTCCTTCGGCACGTGCGCCAGTCCGGCGCGCTCGCGCGGGATCGCTCCGTGGCCGTCGGCCAGCGCCAGCAGCAGCGCGCGAACCTCGCTGCCCGCCTCCGGATCGCGCGCCGATTCCTCCAGCTGGCGCAGGGGGACGAGCGGGGCGAGTTCGCCCTCGAGCCACAGTTCGAGCGCTTCGGTGAGACGAGCCCGGTGCCCGGCATCGAGCTGAGCCAGCTCGCGGGCGAGGACGAGCCTCGGTCGCGCGGCGGCCTTGCCGCGCTCGAGCCTGGCCACGGGGCGCCCCGCGCGCCGCACTTCGCCGTCCTCGATCGCCAGCTCGCCGAGCTCGTCGCGAACCAGCGCCTGGGCCTTGAGCGCCAGCAGTTGCGGCAAGTGCTTCTCGGCGGCGGCGAGCATCAGCTTGCGGTCCTCGACACCGCCGCCGGCATCGACCACGAAGCGGAAGCCCTCGAGATGGCCGATCGGCTGGTCCTCGACCGTGACCTGTCCGGCTTCGTCGAGCGCCACGCGCAACAGGCCTGCGTCCTTCCCCATCGTGCGCATGAGTACCGCCGTTCGGCGATTGACGAAACGCTCGGTCAGCCGCTGGTGCAACGCATCGCTGAGCCGCGCCTCGGCCGCTCGCGCCCGTGCGGCCATCTCGTCGCGCGCGAGCACCCAGTCCGGCCGCTGACAGATGTAGGCCCAGCTGCGCACCGCGGCGATACGGCCCTGGAGCGTGTCGATGTCGCCTTCCGTGCGCCCAAGCTCGGCGATTCGCGCGGCGACGTAGTCGGCGCCGAGATGGCCTTCACGCAAGTCTTGCCACAGCCGCGCGACGAAGCGCGCGTGGAGGTCCGGCCCCTGCTGGCGGAAGTCGGGCAGCTGGCACGTTTCCCATAACCGCCGCACCTGGCCTGGCGTCTTGACGCCGCCGGCGATCGCCGGATCCTCGGCGAGGCGCCGCAGCACCGCGAGGTCGATCGCCTCGGGCGCGGCCGCGAGCGGCTCGGCCTCGGGCCGCGCCTCGAGATCCGCGATCAGCGCGCCGAGGCTGTCGAAGCGCGGCTCGGCCTCGCGCCAATAGAGCCGCGTCAACGGAGCGAAGCGGTGCTCCTCGATCGCGAAGATCTCGTCGGCGGTCAGCTCGAGCGCCTCGTGGCGCCCGCCGGCGAGTGTGCCGAACGTGCCGTCCTGCTGGTGCCGGCCCGCGCGCCCCGCGATCTGCGCCATCTCGGCGGGGGTCAGCCGCCGCTGGCGGACGCCGTCGAACTTCGACAGCGAGGCGAAGGCGACGTGGGTCACATCGAGGTTGAGCCCCATGCCGATCGCGTCGGTTGCAACGATGTAGTCGACCTCGCCCGACTGGAACAGCTGGACCTGGCGGTTGCGCGTCTCGGGGCTGAGCCCGCCCATGACGACCGCCGCGCCGCCGCGAAAGCGGCGCAACATCTCGGCCACCGCATAGACCTGCTCGACCGAGAACGCGACCACCGCAGAGCGCGGGGGAAGGCGCGAAAGCTTGGTCGAACCTGCGTGGGTCAGCGTCGAAAAGCGCGGCCGCTGCTCGATCACGGTACCGGGCAACAGCGCCCTGATCATCGGCTCGAGCGTCGCTGCGCCGAGCAGCATCGTCTCGTCGCGACCGCGGGCGTGGAGCAGGCGATCGGTGAAGATGTGTCCGCGCTCGCGGTCGGCGGCGAGCTGGGCCTCGTCGAGGGCGACGAAAGCATGCCCGCCGCCATCCCTCGGCATGGCCTCGGCCGTGCACAGGAAGTAGCGCGCGCCCGGCGGCTCGATCCGTTCCTCGCCTGTGATCAGCGCAACCTGGCCATCGCCCTTAACCGCGCGAACCCGGTCGTAGACCTCGCGCGCAAGCAGTCGCAGCGGAAAACCGATCGCCCCGCTCGAATGGCCGCACAGGCGCTCGATCGCGAGGTGGGTCTTGCCGGTGTTGGTCGGGCCGAGCACGGCCCGCAACCGGCCGTCGTTAGGGGTGGCGCTCACGGTCCGGCCAATGTGGCGGCGCGCGCGTCGCGGCGCAAGCCGAAGGCCCCGGATTTGCGCGGGTTCCCACCGTCCGAACGGCTCGGCGCGAACCGGACTCGCCTCGGCGCTGTTTAGTGGAAATTAACTTTATGAGGGCACGGCTTTGCGTCACAGAGCCGGTCGGGATCGGGTCGCGCCTGTCCCTGCATGGATCGGCAGGGACGGTCGCGCACCAGACGGAGGGCGCGTTTGTTCGACGATAGCGGGATGGACGGATACGACGCGGAGGAGCCGCTCGCGGCGGCCCCTGCGCGTGCGCCGGTCCTCGCCGCGTCGCCCGCGGCCCGCCTGACCCGCAATCCAGGTCTCGCCGAACGCTATGCGGAATGGTGCCGCCGGATTTCCGAGCGCTTTGCGGAAGCCGATCTCGTGCCCGACCTCGCCGAGGATATCGGTTCGCGCCGCTGGCTGCGCGGCGCCGGAACGCTGCTCGGTCTGTCCGCCCTCGCTCTCGCCGGCTGGCCCGATTTCGCGCCGCTCGAAGCCGCCCCCGTCATGGCGATCGACGATCCCGTGCGCGACGAATTCCGCAGCCAGATGATCATGCCGCTCGCGCTCGGCGCCGACAGCGGTCGCCACATGGGTGCAACCGACCTCGTCATTCCGCTGCGCAACGCCCCGGAGCGCCCCCGCCTCGATCTCGAGGCCACGCTCGTGCGCGGTGACAGCTTCGGACGCATGCTCGCGCGGGCCGGCCTCGGCGGGCCAGAAGCCGAACAGGTCGCCGCGATGGTCGCCGGCGCCGTCGAACTGTCGGAGATAGCGCCGGGGACGACCGTCGACATCACGCTCGGCCGCCGCCCGGCACCGGGCGCCGCGCGGCCGCTCGAAGCGCTGTCCTTCCGCGCCCGTTTCGACCTCCAGCTCGCGGTCGAGCGGCGCGACGGACGATTGGTGCTCGATCCGCGGCCGATCAAGGTCGACGATACGCCGCTGCGCATCCGCGGCACGGTCGGTTCGAGCCTCTACCGTTCGGCCCGCGCCGCCGGCGCCCCGGCCAGTGCCGTCCAGCAGTACTTGCGCGCGCTCGGCGCGGAGATCGACCTCGACCGGTCGATCGCCAGCGGCGACGAGTTCGACCTGATCGTCGAGTACAAGCGCGCCGCCACCGGCGAAGTCGAGGCCGGGCGGCTGCTCTACGCCGGGCTCATGCGCGGCGGGAAACCCCGGAAGCAACTGATGCGCTGGGGCAGCGACGGGCGCTTCTACGAGGCATCGGGCGTCGGCGAGCAGCGCTCGGGGCTGCTGGCACCGGTGCCCGGTCGCGTCACTTCGGGCTACGGCATGCGCCGTCATCCGATCCTCGGCTATCGGCGGATGCATGCGGGGATCGACTTCAAGGCCAGCCATGGCACGCCGATCTACGCGGTAAGCGATGGCACCGTGCAGTTCGCCGGGCGCCACGGCGGCCACGGCAACTACGTCCGGCTGTCGCACGGCAGCGGACTCGGCACCGGGTACGCGCACATGAGCCGGATCGCGGTGCGGAACGGCGAGCGCGTCCGCCGCGGGCAGGTCATCGGCTACGTCGGCTCGACCGGGCTTTCGACCGGCCCGCACCTGCACTACGAGATGTACCGCAACGGCGCCACGGTGAACCCGTCGGGCGTGAGCTTCGTCATGCGCGCCCAGCTTTCCGGCAAGGAGCTGGCCGAGTTCCGCGGCCGCCTCGCGGAGTTGCAGAAGATCGAGCCGGGCGCCGCGCTCTCCAGCCTCGAGCCCGATCCGTCGCTCGAGCAGGAACCGGTGCGCGAGATCGACCGGCTCGAGGCCAAGCGCATCCGCTGATTGCCCCTTCAGGCGTTTTCCGGCAGGGATCGCCGCCGATGACCGGCTCGTATCCCGCCACCCGCCTGCGCCGCACGCGCGTCAGCGCCTGGAGCCGCGCGCTCCACCGCGAGACCGTGCTGACGCCCTCCGACCTGATCTGGCCGCTGTTCGTGACCGAAGGCGAGGGCGTCGAGGAACCCATCGCGACCCTGCCCGGCGTCTCGCGCTGGTCGCTCGATGGGATCGCCGCGCGAGCCCGCGAAGCGGTCGCACTCGGCATCCCGTGCGTCGCGCTGTTCCCCAACACGCAACCCGACCGGCGCAGCGCCGATGCGCGCGAGGCGGTCAACCCCGACAATCTGATGTGCCGGGCGATCAAGGCGATCCGCGACGCCTGCGGCAATGAAATCGGCGTGCTGACGGACGTCGCGCTCGATCCCTATACCAGCCACGGGCAGGACGGACTGGTCGACGGCGCGGGCTACGTGCTCAACGACGGGACCGTCGAGCTGTTGGTCGAGCAGGCGCTGGTGCAGGCCGAGGCCGGTGCCGACATCGTCGCCCCGTCGGACATGATGGACGGGCGCATCGGCGCAATCCGTGAGGCCCTGGAGAAGGCCGGGCGCGTCAACGTCCAGATCATGAGCTACGCCGCCAAGTACGCCTCGGCGTTCTACGGTCCGTTCCGCGACGCGGTCGGCTCGCGCGGACTGCTGCAGGGCGACAAGAAAGGCTATCAGATGGACCCCGCAAACGCGGAGGAGGCGCTGCGCGAGGTCGAGCTCGATCTCGCCGAGGGCGCCGACAGCGTGATCGTCAAGCCGGGCCTGCCGTACCTCGACATCGTCCGCCGGGTGAAGGAGCGGTTCGAGGTGCCGGTCTTCGCCTACCAGGTCAGCGGCGAGTACGCGATGATCGAGGCTGCGGCCGCGGCCGGCGCCGGCGAGCGCGAGCCGCTGGTGCTCGAGACGCTGATGGCGTTCAAGCGCGCCGGCTGCGCCGGCGTCCTGACCTACCACGCGCCGCTTGCGGCGCGGCTGCTGAATGGCTGATACGACGGCAGCGGTCGTCGCCGAAACGCCGCGGCTCGTGCTGCGGCGCGAGCGTCCCGGAGATCTCGCGGTCTGGCTCGAGCACGTGAACACGCCGCAGGTGATGGCGATGGTCGGCGGCGTGCAGTCCGCCGCCAAGGTCGCGCAGAGCTTCGCGCGGATGGCGGAAGCGGACGCCGCGGGTGAGGTCGCGTTCTACTTCGTCGCGCTCAAGGCCGAAGGCACCCTGATCGGCAAGGCCGGGCTGGCACCGATCGAGACACCGTGCGCGCCCGACGAACTCAGGGGCGCGGTTCAGGTCGGCTGGACGCTGCGCGCCGACTGCTGGGGCCGGGGCTATGCGCGCGAGGCCGGCGAGGCGGCGCTGGCGCTGGCGTTCGACCGGTTCGCGCTGCCGCGAATCTACGCGCAGACTTCGCAGCGCAACTGCGCCTCGTGGGGGCTGATGGAGCGGCTCGGGATGGTCCGCCGGGCGGACCTCGACTACCCCGATCCAGAGTACCCGCCGGAGGACAACCCGACGATGGTCTACCAGCTCGACGCCGCCGACTGGCGCGCCTCGCCTGAACGGCAGGGGGCCCATGGCTGAGTTCCGGCTCGAAACCGAACGCCTCGTCTTGCGCGACTGGCGGGACGAGGATCTCGACGCGCTTCACGGCATCTGCTCCGATCCGCTGGTCATGGCGACCATCGGGCCGGTGCAGGATCGCGCGACCGCGCAGGCCGGCCTCGAGCGCCTGAAGGCGCGAACCGCTCGCGACGGGCACACTTTCTGGGCCCTCGAGCGCAAGGCCGACGGGCGCGTGATCGGCTTCTGCGGCATTGCCCTCGGCACGGTGCCGGCGATCGCCGACGAGCTCGAGATCGGCTGGCGTCTCGCATCCGACTGCTGGGGGCAATCCTACGCCCGCGAGGCGGCAGAAGCGTCGATCGGCTGGGCCGCCGCCTCTCGGCCTGGCCGGCCCATCTTCGCGATCACCTCGGTCGGAAATCATCGCAGCCGCGGACTGATGGAGCGGCTCGGGATGAAGCGCGACCCCGCGATGGACTTCGACCATCCCGACGTCCCCGAGGGGGCGCCGCTCAAGCCCCACGTCACCTATCGCCTGGACCCACCCCGATGATCGTGGTCGAACGCTTTCCCTGGGCGACGATCCTGCCGTTCGAGGGCAAGGTCCCGCAGATTCACGAGACAGCCTTCGTCGCCCCCGGTGCGCGGATCATCGGGGACGTGACGATCGGCGCCGAGGCGAGCGTGTGGTACAATTGCGTGCTCAGGGGCGACATCCACCGGATCGAGATCGGCGCGCGCTCGAACGTGCAGGACGGCAGCGTCTTCCACGTCGAGGGGCCGCGGCCGGACACCGAGGGCTGTCCGACGATCGTCGGCGAGGACTGCGTGATCGGGCACATGGCGGTGGTCCACGGGGCGACGCTCGAGGATCGCGCCTTCGTCGGCATGGGCGCGGTGGCGATGGACGATTCGCGGATCGGCGAAGGCGCGATGCTTGCCGCCGGAGCGCTGCTGAGCCCGGGCAAGGCGATCCCGCCGCGCGAGATCTGGGTGGGCCGGCCGGCGAAGTTCCTGCGCACGCAGGACGCGGCCCAGGTCGAGAAGATCCGCTTTCAGACCGAGCGCTACTGCGCGCTCGCGCGCCGGCATCTGGCGATGCTCCGTGGCGAAGCCCAGGATTGAGCTGCCGCCGCCGGAGGCGATCCGGGCGCTGGCCGACGCCGAGGGCCGCCTCGCGCTGCGCGTGACGCCGGGCGCGCGCTCCGAAGCAGTCGAACCCGGCGACGGCCGGCTGCTGATCAAGGTCCGCGCCAAGCCGCAGGACGGCGCAGCCAACGAGGCCGTGCTTTCCCTGGTCGCGCGTGCGCTTGGAGTGGCGACGTCACGGCTGCAGTTGTTGCGCGGCGCAACTGGGCGCGACAAGCTGGTGCAGCTGCCGCAGGACTGATCGCGGCGGCGATGATCGCCCATTGACTTGCAATTCATGATGCCCACATGGGCGGCTTGCAACTCTTA
>JBIQKN010000092.1:0-2385 GCA_044506565.1 Sphingomonadales bacterium
ACCTACCAGTCGGGCAGCCACCGCCCGACGCCCGAGCTCGGCCAGTACCGCGTGCCGGGGATCGAGCGGCTCTACCTCGTCGGCCCGTTCCAGCACCCGGGCGGCGGCGTGTTCGGCGCCGGCCGCGCGACCGCGATGGTCATGGCCGAGGACCTCGGGATCGAGTTCGACGGGATCCGGGTGTCATGAGCACGGTCGCGCGCCTCGACGGGGACAGTCCCCATTCGGGGACTGTCCCTATTTACGGTCAACGAGATCAGCGTTGCGTGACCCCCGCCCCTCCGCCGGGACGACGAGGTAAGCGATGAAGATCTACGCCGCCGACAAGTCCGAGCTGATGCAGGTCACCAAGGTCGAGCGCCAGGGCGACAACCTGGTGCTCAAGGGCAAGGTGTTCGGCACGATGCCGATGGCCGCCACGCTGACGCCGGAGGAAGCGCGCAACTTCCGCAAGCTGCTGACGCCGAAGCTTGCCTGGTTCCTGCTCACGCTGCCGTTCCGCAAGGGAGGGAAATGATGCGCCACCAAGGGAAGACGATGATCGTGACCGGCGCCGCGGGCGCGATCGGCTTCGCCACCGCCGAGATCCTCGCTCGCGAAGGCGCGCGGGTCATGCTCGTCGACATCGCCGCCGACCGACTCGAGCAGTGCACCGAAGCCCTGCGCTCGGCCGGGCACGATGCGGTCGGCTACGTCGCCGACTGCGCCGACGAAGCGGCGGTCGAGGGCTACGTCCACGCGGCGATGGGCTCGTTCGGGCGTATCGACGGGTTCTTCAACAACGCCGGCATCGAAGGCAGCCTTGCGCCGACGCACGAATACGACGTGGCCGAGTTCGACAAGATCATCCGCGTCAACCTGCGCTCGATGTTCCTCGGCCTGCGCTTCGTGATCCCGCACATGGTCGCGGCGGGCAAGGGCGCAGTCGTCAACACCGCCTCGATCGGCTCGGAGCGCGGCCTCGCCGGCGCCTGCGCCTACAACGCCGCCAAGCACGGCGTCGTCGGCCTGACCCGCACCGCGGCCAGCGAGGTCGCGCAGAAGGGCGTGCGGGTGAACTGCGTCGAGCCCGGCGTGATCGAGACCCCGCTGCTCGTCGGCATGCTCGAACAGATGTTCGACGGCGATGTCCAGGCCGGCATGGACAAGCTCGGCCAGGTCGCCACGCTCAACCGCGTCGGCCAGCCGCGCGAGGTGGGTGACGTGGTCAGCTTCCTGCTCTCGGACGAAGCCAGCTACGTCAACGGCGCCCGCTGGGAAATCGACGGCGGCGCGCTGGCGACGATCAGGAATGACATCTAGGGCTGCCGCCGACGCGCCTCTCAACCCTTGCGGCCGGCCTCGAACAGGAACCAGGCGCGTTCCTCGGCCTGGTCGGTCCAGTCGTCGATCACCGCGCTGGTGGCGTTGTCCTTCGCCTCCTCGGCGATCTCCTTGGCCTCGCGCAGCGCCTCGACGAGCTTGAGGTTGTCGTCGCGGAGCTCCTTCAGCATGTCCGCCGCGGAGACGAAGTCCTTGTCGTTGTCGGCGATCGTCTGCCGCCGGGCGATGTCGCCGATCGAGCGCAGAGTCGTGTTGCCGGTCTTGCGCACGCGCTCGGCGATCAGGTCGGTCGTGGCGAGGATCTGCGTCGCCTGCTCGTCGAGCATCAGGTGGTAGTCGCGGAAATGCGGCCCCGAGACGTGCCAGTGGAAGTTCTTGGTCTTGAGGTAGAGCGCGTAGCTGTCGGCGAGCACCCGGTTGAGCGCGTCCGCGACGGTGCGCGTGTCGTTCCGGTTGAGATCGGTCGGCGTGCTGAGCGCCGCGTTGGTTTCCGCCATCGCGTTCCTCCGTGTCTGAGTGGGTGAATACGTCCTTGCACCCCGACAACGATCCTGCCGCGCATTGGCTCCACCGCCTTGCGCCAGGGAACACCGCGCGGGTCTCGCCGGTTATCCGGGCATGTCCCGCGACCTGACCGACGCCGAGATCGACGCCTACGCAGCGCACCACGGCCTGACCCTCGACCAGGCCCGCCGGCTGCTGGTCGAGCACGGCGAGGATGAAAGCGGCCTCGAGGAAGCGGTCCGCAGCCTGACGCACTTCCTCAAGTCGCCGTCATAGCAGGCGCAGCGGCAGGAGGTTCACACGATGGCAGGCGGCTGGACGCGCGACGGCGCGGTGCAGGATCAGATCGATGACACGGTCAAGGACGCGGTGCTGCGCGCCCGGGCCGAAACGCCGTTCGGGGAGAGCGCCGAGCATTGCGACGATTGCGGCGAGCGCATTCCGGAGCCGCGGCGCCGCGCGCTCCCCGGAGTGCGCACCTGCGTCGCCTGCCAGGGCGCCCGAGACGCCGCGCGCCGAACCGTCGGCATCAACCGGCGCGGCAGCAAGGACAGCCAG
>JBIQKN010000092.1:2485-9558 GCA_044506565.1 Sphingomonadales bacterium
TCGGCCTCGACCACCTTGGCCATCTCGGTGAAGTCGGCCGCCTCGCCGTACGTCGCCAGCACGCGTTCGAGCAGCGCGGCGAGGCGTTCGCCCGTCGGCAGCGGCACGCCCATCGCCTGCGCCTCCTCGAGCGCGAGGCGGGTGTCCTTGAGGCTGAGCTGCGCCGAGAAGCCGAAGTCGAACGTGCGCGGCAGCACCGCGCGCGGCCACTTGTCGCGCGTCGCCGAGTTGGCGCCAGTGCCCGCGTTGAGCACCTCGATCATCCGCGCCGGGTCGAGCCCGGCCTTGATCGCCAGCGTCATCGCCTCGGCGGTAGTGGCGATCGCCGACAAGCTGAGCAGGTTGTTGGCCAGCTTGGCGACCTGCCCCGCGCCCGGCGTCTCGCCCATGTAGAACGGCTTGCCGAGGCGCCGCAGCAGCGGCTCGAGCTCGGGCCAGAGCGCCTCGGGCCCGCCGGCCATGATCGCCAGCGTGCCCTGCTCGGCACCGCGAATGCCGCCCGAGACGGGCGCGTCGAAACTGGCCACGCCGAGCGGCGTCAGCTGGTCGTGCAGCTCCTGCGCGAGCCGCGGGCCCGAAGTCGACAGGTCGCAGACGAGCCGCGGCGTGCCGCCTGCCACGATCTCGGTCACCGCCTCGCGGACGATCCCCGGAGTCGGCAAGCTGAGGAAGACGATATCGCAGCGTTCGCCGAGCGCCGCGGCGGATCCCGCGGCCTGCGCGCCCTTCGCCACCAGCGCGCCGACCGCGGGCGGGTAGAGGTCGTGGACCACCAGGGTGCCGACGTGGCCGACGAGGTTGGCCGCCATCGGCGCACCCATGCGCCCGAGGCCGAGGAATCCGATCGTGGTCATGCGGCCCGCGCTATCGGCACGATCGGCGGCAGGTCAACGCGGGCGATGTCGTTTTCGGTCGGGAAGCAGGCCAGCACCAGCGGGTCGTGGCCCGGGATCACGTGGTCGAGCGAGTCGCGGGCAAGTTCGAGGACCCGCGCCTGCGCCCTGAGGTAGGCTTCCTCGTCGACGAAGATCGGGAAGGGAAGCCGCCGCGTCAGGTTGGCGTAGAGGTGCGCCGCATCGCTCGCCAGGACAACCGTGCCGCGCGCGGTCTCGCAACACACCGCCATCAGCCCCGCGGTGTGCCCCTCGCACAGCCTCAGCGCGATTCCCGGCGCGAACTCGGCGTCGCCGTCGTGGAACACGACGCGGTCGGCGTAGAGCTTGCGCACGAGCTGCGCGACCGGCTCGCCGTCGAACGGCGCGCGCACGCCGTGGTCGCAGACGTGGCGCCCGGTGGCGAACGCCATCTCGGCGTCCTGCACGTGGAACCGCGCGTTGGGGAAAGTGCTGAGCGAGCCGGCGTGGTCGTAGTGCAGGTGGGTCAGGATCACGTCCTCGACCGAGAGGTGATCGATCCCCGCGGTGCGCAAGCCGTCGTTGACCGAGCGCGTGATCACCCGCCCGCGCGCTGCGGCTGCGTCCTCGCCGAAGCCAGTGTCGACGATCACCGGCGGATGCCCGTCGCGGTGGATCGCCCAGACGAAATAGTCGAGCGGCATCGGCAGGTCGTGGTCGTCGACCGGGCGGACGAAGTTGTCCCCCGCCGGCCGCTCGTGCCGCGCGTAGCGGATCGCGTCGATGCGGGTGACGAGGGCGGTCACTCCCCCTCCCCTCCAGGCAAAGGGGTCGGGGGGCGGGGGCCGCAGGGTCGGGGGGCGTCGCAAGACTCCCCCTCTCCCAACCCTCTCCCCTCAAGGGGAGAGGGCTTCATGGTGCGAACTTCAGCCGCACGGGCTGCCGGATCGGGCCGTGCCCGACCGTCGTCATCCACGGCTCGTAAGGCCCCGCCAGCTCGATGCTCTCGACTTGCGCGACGATCGCCCCGAGCAGCGCCTGCGCCTCCATCTGCGCCAGCGTGCGGCCGACGCAGCCGTGGACGCCGTAACCCCAACCGAGCGAGTGGCGGTTGTCGCGGTCGAGCCGATATTCGTCGGGCGCATCCCAGAAGCGCGGGTCGCGGTTGGCGGCGGCGAACATCAGCCCGCAGCGCGTTCCGGCCGGGATCACGTAATCGTCGATCTCGACCTCGCGCGTGGTGATGCGTCCGGCCATCCGGCTCGGCGAATCCCATCGCAGCGATTCGTCGAACGCGGCGCGGACCTTCTTCGGCTCGGCGCGCAGCCTGGCGTACTCGGCTGGGAACAGCGCCCAGGCGCGCAGCGCGTTGGCCATCGTGATGAACGTGGTGTCGGCCCCGGCGCTGAGCACGGTCTGCAGCAGCAGCTTGGCCTCGGGCAGCGTGACCTGGCCGCGGTCGGCGGCGCGATAGATCTCGGCGCCGATGCCTTCGGGGTCGAGCGCATCGCGCTCGCACTGGGTCTCGAGCCATTCGATCACCGCCGAGTAGTCGTACTGCATCGCCTGGTCGAACAGCTCGCCCGGCGGGCCCATCGTCGCCCAGACCATCTCGGAGAACCCGTGCATGTGCTCACGGCCTTCCTCGGGCAGGCCGAGGATGTCGGGCAGCACCTGGAACACGTAGGCCTGGGTGACCTCGGACACCGCGTCGACAGCCTCGCCTTCGCGCGCACGGAGCCGGGCGAGCAGCGCCGCGGCGCGCTCCTCGAAGATCGCCTTGACGCGCTCGAGCGCGCGCGGGCTCAGCGCGTCGGCGATCACCTTGCGCACCTGGGTGTGCCGCGGCGGGTCGTCGGTCAGCAGGATCTCGGGACGCGGCGAGTTCGGATCGTGCCACGGGCGCGAGGTCGAGGAGAACGCCTTCCAGTCGAGCAGCCCGGCCGAGACGTGCTCGTGCCGCCCGAGCATGTGCGTCCCGTCGGCGAGGCGCACGACCGGTGCGGACTCGCGCAGCGCATCGTCGACCTCGCGCGCGTTGCGCACCGCCTCGGGCGTGAAGATGTCGATCGGGTAGAGTGGGATGTCCTTGCTCATGAGATCCCGAACCCGTCGAACCGCACGTCGCCCTCGGCGTGGGTGCGGATGTGGCCGGCGGTGGGCTCGGCGAAGTGGGCGCCGATCACCAGTACGCCGCTGTCGGAATACCTCTCGACGAAGCGCATGCGCGTCTCCCGGCCGGCTTCCTTGTCCATGTCGAAGGTCGCCTGGCGATAGGGCATCGCCACCTGCATCGGGTGGTGCATCAGGTCGCCGGTGATCACCGCCTCCTCGCCTTGCGAGCTGATCCGCACGTGGACGTGACCCGGCGTGTGGCCGTGGCTCGGTTCGCAGCGGATACCCGGCGCGATCTCGTGATCGGGCTCGATGAAGTCGGCCATGCCGAGCGCCACGATCGGGTCGACGCACTCGACGAGATGCGTGTCGCTGTGGTGCCCGTCGTGGCGGATCGTGTTCTGCCAGGCCTCGTACTCGGTGCGGCCGAACAGGTAGCGCGCGTTGGGGAAGGTCGGCCTGAACTCGCCGGTCGCCGGGTCCTTGTACGTGTTCCAGCCGACGTGGTCGAAGTGCAGGTGCGTGCACATCACGGTATCGACGTCATGGCGGCTGATCCCGAGGCTCTCGAGATCCTCGAGGAAGCCCTCGGGCAGATCGCAGAACACGTCGAAGTCGCGCTGGCGCCCGGCGCCGATGCACGAATCGACCACGATCACCCGGCCGGGTGCCTGCACCACGAACCCCTGGAAGTTCATCCGCTGCCGCCCGTCGGGCGTGGCGTAGTGCGGATGCAGCCACTCGAGCGCGATGACTTCCTCCGCGGTCGCGTCGGGCATCGTCATCTGGATGTTGTCCTGGAAGTCCCACAGCTCGACGATCCGTGTGACGGTGACGTCGCCGACCTGCCAGGATTTCATGTGCTCGCGGGCCATTTTCGCTTCCTCTGGAGTGGCCTCATAAAGCCCTCCCTCTTGAGGGGGAGGGTTGGGTGGGGGTGTACCGCGCCGACGTCGACGCGCGGCCTGCGCCGCGCTCCCCCACCCCTGACCCCTCCCCGCCGGGGAGGGGGATTTGGCGCTGATCCCTCGGCAGTCACGCCGCCTTCTTCTTCGGCTTCGGCTTGTACCGCGCCACGCTCTCGGGCGGCAATTCGGCGGCGGAGAGCGGGGGCTTGCCGAGGATGAAGTCGGCCGCGCGCTCGCCGATCATCACGCACGGCGCATTTGTGTTGCCGCCGATGATCGAGGGCATGACCGAGGCATCGGCGACGCGCAGGCCTTCGAGGCCGTTGAAGCGCAACTCGGGGTCGACCACCGCGTCCTTGTCCGAGCCCATGCGGCAGGTACCGACCGGGTGGTGCACCGTGTAGCCGGTCTCGCGGATGTAGCGGTCGAACTGCTCGTCGCTCTGGCAATCGGGCCCGGGTGCAACCTCGACCCCCTCGTACTCGGCGAACGAGTCTGCCGCGAACGCCGCACGAGCGATCCTCAGCGCGCGGATCAGCGGCTGGATGTCGTCGGGATGCTCGAGCAGGCGCGGGTCGATCAGCGGCGCCGCGGCCGGGTCGGGGCTGGCGAGGCGCACGGTGCCGCGGCTCTTCGGGTACAGCGCGACCGGGCTGATCGCGTAGCCGTGGCCGATCGGGAACGGGATCTTCGGGTTGGTCAGGCGTTTGGCCGGCTGGAACACGAACTGCACGTCGGGCCGCTCGAGCGACGGGTCGGTGCGCAGGAAGGCGACGCTTTCGAACACGTTGCCGGCGAGCGGGCCGGTGCGGGTGAGCAGGTACTGCAGCGCGCACCACAGGTTGCGCGGAGTCGCCTTCAGCGACCAGCCGTAGCTGGTCCAGTTGTCGGTCTCCATGTGCATCGGGCTGGCCGGGTGGTCGTGGTAGTTGGCGCCGACGCCGGCAGCGTCGAGCACGACCTCGATGCCCATTTCCTTCAGGTGCGTCGCCGGGCCGATGCCCGAGAGCATCAGGATCTGCGGGGTCTGCACGGTGCCCGCCGAGAGGATTACCTCGCGCCGTGCGCGGATCGTGCGGCCGTCGGTCAGCTCGACCCCGACCGCGCGCTGGCCCTCGACCAGCACCCGCGCGACCTGCGCGTCGGTCTGCACATGGATGTTGCCGCGCGCCAGCGCCGGACGGAGCATGTTCTTGGCCGTGCTCTGCCGCTCGCCGCCACCGAGCAGGCCCTGGCGGCGGCCGTAGCCTTCGGGGTCGGCGCCGTTGAAGTCCGCGCAGGCGGGGAATTGCAGCGCGGCCAGCGCCTCCATGAACGCGTAGTTGAGCGCGTTTGGCCCCTCGACATGCTTGACGTTGATCGGGCCGCCGTGGCCGTGGAACACGGATTCGGGATAGTTCTCGTTGTGCTCAGTGCGGGTGAAGTAGGGCAGCACTTCGGCGTAGGACCAGCCGGTACAGCCGGCATCGGACCAGTCGTCGTAGTCGGTCGGGTGGCCGCGGAAATAGACCATGCCGTTGATCGAACCCGAGCCGCCCATAACCCTGCCGCGCGGCACCGGGATCTCGCGCCCGGCCATGCCCGGCTGCGGCACGGTGGCGAAGCGCCAGTTGGTCGCCTCGCGCCCGATCGCCGCGGCCACGAAGCTCGGGATATGGATGAACGGATGCGTATCCTGCCCGCCGGCCTCGATCACGCAAGTCGTGCGATCCGCCGCCTCGCCCAGCCGCGCCGCCAAAGCCGCGCCGGACGACCCCGCGCCGACGACGATATAATCGAATTCCGCTGCGGCCATGCGTCTCTCCCAGGCGCCACTTTGGGAGGGGTCGCGGGGGTTGGCAAGGGCGCAGGCGGCGCTACCTAGATCGGATCAACCCTCAGTCGACGCGCAGTATGACTTCCCGTCTCGTTCCGTCGCAGGGAGCGAGATCACGTCAATTCTGATCGCGTCCTCTGAGCCATCAGGCTGAAGCAACCCCCGGCGGAAGACACGAGAAGTCACTTCGAACGCCGTTGCGCCACAGGCTTCGACGATCAATCGATCGTCGCTCTCCCAATGGCTTATCAATCGTGCATTAGCCGCCTCGACCACGATGTCCGGATTCTCTTCGAGCGTGTCTCTCGCGCGCTCCACGAGCCGGAGGCGGCTGTGATCACTGCAGCAAGCAGCCGATCCCTTGTATTCGGCGACCGCTTGCAACCTGCCGTCGGGAGATATCCAAGTTTCTTCTCGCTCCCATCGATCGCCGCATGCGAACAAAAAGAACGCTGACGCCGCCAAAATCCAGATTCCTCGCACGCGTAAGATCACCCTCGCCCCACCTGCTGCCCAGATCGAGGTAAGCACTCCGGCTCGCTCAAATCATGAGGGATGTGTGAGGATTTGCTGAGCCGAGTGTTCTCGCATGGCTCAGTCACTCCCATCATACTCGATCGCCGCTGCCGCCGCGCCTGACAGGATGAACCCGATCGGCCGATCGGCCTCCTCGGTCAGGTGCCCGATCAGCCCCGCGGTGCGGCACAGCAGGCCGATTCCCTTGAGCGCGGTCACCGGCCAGCCCAAGTCGAGGAGGATCGCCGGGATCGGGCCGTTGACGTTGACCGGGAGATCGCGGCCGATGGTCTCGGGCAGCGCGGCCTGGAGCGCGCGCATCATCGCGACGTGCTCGCCGGAGACGCCGCGCTCGTCGGCGAGCTCGAGCAGCAGGTTGGCGCGCGGGTCGCCCGCCGCGTGCTGCGGGTGGCCGAAGCCGGGGATCGCCTTGGTGGTCTGGCGCAGGCGGTGGATGTTGCGCGTGGCGACATCGGGCAGCGGGTCGCCGGTGGCGCGCTGGTCGGCGACGCATTCGGCGTAGAACCTGCCGGCGACCTCGGCGCTGCCGAGCACCACGCTGCCGCAGCCGAGCAGGCCCGCGGCGACCGCGCCCTGCAGCGCTTCGGGCGCGGCGGCGTAGGTCATCCGCGCGGCGACCACCGAGGGGACGAGGCCATGCTCGGCAAGCGCGCAGAGGATCGCGTTCGCGAAGAACGCCTGGTCCTCGTTGGGCACTTGGCCGGTGACGAGGAACCAGAAGTAGCTGGTGAAATCCATCTTGCCGATGATCTCGCCGACGAGGTCCTTGCCGCGCACGGTGATGCTGTCGGCGTCCGAGGTGCAGATGGCGGAATAGGGCGCGTCCTGCTTGCCGATGCGCAT
>JBIQKN010000175.1:0-1554 GCA_044506565.1 Sphingomonadales bacterium
CGAAGGCGCGATCGCACGGCTGGAGGACGAAGCGTCGCACCGTGAATCGCTGCGGCTGATCCAGCGGCGCGAAGAAGTGCTGCCCTACGTGGCGGGTTCCGAAACGCTCGCCGACGGCCTCGCGCGCCATCCCGAGCGGCTGCTCGGCGCGATCCCGGCCGACGGCGTGGCGGTGCTGCTCGACGCGCAGGTGGTGACGCACGGGGTGACGCCGCCCGAGCCGGCCGTGGTCGATCTCGCCAGGGAGGCGCTCGCCCGGTCGCGCCCGGTGCACGCGACGGACTGCCTGTCGGAGAGCTATCCCGCGGCCGCGGAGTGGTCCGCGCGCGCGAGCGGCCTGCTCTCGCTCGTCGTATCGCGCCATCCGGCGGTCGCGATCCTGTGGTTCCGCGCCGAGGAGATCGAGACGGTCAACTGGGCCGGAAATCCGCATGCGCCGGCCGACCTCGGCGCCGACGGCTCGTTGTGCCCTCGCCGATCGTTCGAGCTGTGGGCCGAGCAGGTGCGTGGGCGCTCGCGGGCGTGGCGGCCGAACGAAATCGACGCGGCGCGCCAGCTCGGGGTTCGCCTGCAGGAGATCGGCGAACGGCAGGCGCTCGGCGAACTCGTCGGGCACCTCGGAGAGACGCTCGAGTCGAAGGACGCGGCGCTCGCGCAGAAGGACCTGCTGATGCGCGAGGTGCATCACCGGGTGCAGAACAACCTCCAGCTGGTCACCTCGATGCTGCGGCTGCAGGAAGGCGAGATCGAAGATGCGGCATCGCGCCGCCAGCTCGAACTCGCCCGCGACCGCATCCACTCGATCTCGGTCCTGCATCGCCGCCTGTGGCGCTCCGACGATCTCGAGCTGGTCAATATCGAGAGCTTCTTCGCCGAGCTGACCGACGATCTCGTCAGCGCCTGGGGCGAACAGTGGCGCGGGCAGATCGCGCGCGACGTCGTCCCGCTGCGGCTTCCCGGACCGAGCACGCTGCTGCTCGGGCTCGTGGTCACCGAGCTGATGACCAATGCCTTCAAGCACGCCTACGAGGGAGCGCCGGGACCGGTGGCGCTGTCGGTCAAGGAACGCGGCAAGGCGCGATTGGCAATCACCGTGGCCGACCGCGGGGTCGGGCCGGGAGGCGGCATCGAGCGGACCGGCAGCTTCGGCTCGCGGCTGATCCAGCGCCTCGTCGCCCAGCTCTCGGGCGAGCTCGAGATTGCCGACGGGCGGCCGGGAACGGCCGTGACGCTGGTGATCCCCCGGCCCAAGGCGGAGGACCCGCGGTAGCGGCGCTTCCGGCTACTGCCCGACTTCGAGCAGCCTGCCCTGCCCTTCGAACCTGCCGGCCTGGTAATCGAGCACCGCCTGGCGGATTTCCGCGGCGCTGTTCATGACGAACGGGCCGTGCGCGACGACCGGTTCGCGGATCGGCTCGGCGTGGCCGAACAGCAGCGTGGCACCCTCGGGCCCGGCCTCGACCGCTAGCGAATCTCCGTCGTCGTGGAACTCGACGAGGTGCCAGCGTTCGGCTGCCGCTGCGCCGAGCGTGACGGCTCCGCGGGCAATGTAGA
>JBIQKN010000093.1:0-9386 GCA_044506565.1 Sphingomonadales bacterium
GACGACAAGCCGGCGGCCAAGAAGGCTCCGGCGAAGAAGGCGGCCGCCAAGAAGTAACGGCTCGTGCCGCTCCCTTCGGGAGCGGCCTAGACCGTGCCGAACAGGGCTCTGGTCACTTCGCCGACCTGCTGCGCAAGTCCGGAACCGCCAGGGAGACGCTACGGGCTCGCTCGTACGCGGCCCCGGCGCGAAGAACGGCCGCGTCCTGCCATTTCCCGGCAATTATCGAGAGCCCTACCGGCAAGCCTTCGACTGCGCCCATCGGCACCGACAGGTGCGGATAGCCGGCGATCGCCGCGAGACTCCCGGCACCGATCGAGCCGTCGTACTGATCCCCGAGCACGAGGTCGGTCAGCCAGGCCGGGCCAGTCGTGGGAGCGACGAGATAGGCGACGTCGTGCTCGGCGAGCAGGCGGTCGATGCCTTCGTTACCTGCGAGCCGGAGGGATTCCGATCGTGCCCTTTCGTACGCGGCCTGGTCGGCGGCTGCGGCGGCGGCCTCGAAAATGTCCTGGCCGAACCAGCGCATTTCCTGGTCGGTGTGCTGCTCGTTGAACGCGATCACCTGGTCGAGGCTGCGCACCGTGAGGTCCGCCGGGGAGGTGAACAGATAGGCGCCCAGGTCCTCGCGCAGCTCGTAGAGCAGCACTGCGTACTCGGCCTCGCCCATCTCCTCCGGCGGGTCGTAGTCGATCGGCACCAGCACCGCTCCGGCGCGAACGAGGTCCGCCAGCGCGCGGTTGAACAGGTGCTCGACTGCCGGATTGTCGCCCACCTGGCGGCGCAGCACGCCGATGCGCACCCCGCCGAGCGAGGCGGTCGACAGGCCTGCGGTGTAGTCCACCTTGCGCGCGTCGGCTTCGGCCGTCGCCGGATCAGCCGGATCGCTGCCGGCGATCGCGTTGAGCAACAGCGCCGCGTCCGCCACGGTCCGGGTCATCGGCCCGGCCGTATCCTGGCTGTGGCTGATGGGAACGATGTGGGTACGGCTGACGAGACCCACAGTGGGCTTGAAGCCGACGATGCCGTTGACGCTCGCCGGGCAGGTGATCGAACCGTCGGTCTCGGTGCCGATCGCAGCCCAGGCGAGGCCCGCGGCGATTGCCGCCCCGTTGCCCGAGGATGAACCGCACGGGTTGCGCCCCCTGCCGTGGGGGTTGCGGGTCAGCCCGCCGACCGCGCTCCATCCGCTGGTGCTGTGCGACGAGCGGATGTTGGCCCATTCGGAAAGATTGGTCTTGCCCAGCACCACGCCACCTGCCTCGCGGAGCCGCGCGATCAGCGGTGCATCCCGGCCCGTCATGTTGCCGGCCAGCGCGAGGCTGCCGGCGGTGGTCGGGAACTCGCGAGTCTCGATGTTGTCCTTGACCAGCACCGTGCGCCCGCCGAGGGGGAGGCCCGCGATCGCGGCCAGGCGCGCTTCGTCAGGCGCGTTTCGATTGGTGACGATGACCGAGTTGAGCATCGGTCCGTCGTCGTCGATCCGGGCGATCCGGCCGAGGTAGTAGGTCGCGGCCGTCTCGCCGCCGAGGTACGCCTCGCCGGCTGCGAACGGCGATGTCGCGGTCGTGCTGCACGCGGCAAGCGCGAGCCCAACGGCTGCTAGTGCTGGAAACCCCCTCATGGCCCGCAGCTTGCCACGCCGCGGGCGCGATGCAAGGCGTTAGAAGCTGCCCTTGATCGACAGGCGGTAGATCGTCGACACGTCGAGACGCCGGCTCTCGACGAAAGCGATGGGGCTGCGATCGCGGTAGCCGGTCCACACCGTGCGGTCGAAGATCCCGCGCCCTCCGGTCATGTTGAACAGGTTGAGGTTCACCGTCAGCCCGAACACGTCCTTGTTCTCGATGAAGGCGAACGTGTAGATCGGCCCCTCGTAGTCCTTTCCGACTTCGAACAGGCGCACGTAAGGCTCGACGTGCGTCCAGTTGAACCCGCCGCCCAACGCCCAGTTGCTCTTCGGGATGTCGTAGCGGAGGCTGATTTCGCCGCGCCAGTCGTTGTGGCCGCTGAACGGCCGCTCGGCGAAGGTCAGCGGATCTTCGACCCGCGATTCCTCGAAGGCGGCGCTGAGGTTGACCTTGGCGCCCTGCCAGCCGAGCGGATCGAGGTTGACCGTGCCCGTCGTCGAGATGCCGAACAGCCGTCCGCTGTCGACATTGCCGCGCGTCTCGAAGCCGCCGTCGACCGGGATCAGCTCGATGTAGTCCTCGATCAGCCGCGCGTAGAGCGTAACGCTGGCGGAACCCCAGGCCCTGAGGTTCTTCCTCGCCGTCAGGTCCACTTCCCAGCTCTGCGGCGGGACGAGCTGGTTGTTGCCCGCGTTGGTACTTTGCGCCTGGAGATTCACGCTGGCGAGGAAATCACCGAATGACAGCTGGCCGACCACACGCGCCACCTTGAGCGACAGGTCGAGTCCCTCTTCGGGCGTCCAGGCGAGCGTGGCCGAGCCCTTCGGCCGCCAGAACGTCCGGACGAGGCCATTGGGCCCGGTCTGCGCCAGTTGCGAATACTCGCCCCCAGCACCGACCTGCAGCGTGAGCCCCCTGGCGAGCGTGCGGTTGTGCGTGAGGATCGCCTCGTAACGATCCTCGGTCACTCCACCCGAGCCGAAGGGGAAGGGAATTTCCTCGAAGGCCCCCGCCGGATCGAGGTTGTAGAGCTGCGCCGTCTGGTCGAGGCTGTTGAATGCGGCCTCGGCATCGAGCTGCCAGTCGCCCTTCCACATGTTCCAGCGGTATTCGGCGCGGCCGATGATCTCGGCGGATTCGGATTGCTGCGCGAAGCGGCTGCCAGTCGATGGCGACCCGTCGTCGTAGATGGAGATCGAATCCGAACGGAAGTCGCTGTCGCTGGACCGATTGAGGCCGATCAGCTTGAGCCGGCCGGGACCGAGCGCGAAGTCGATGTCTCCGCCGATCTCGTAGCCGTCGCCCCGGGTGCGGTCGTCGAGGTCGCGAAAGAAGTCTGCGCCGGTGACCAGGTCGCGGTCTTCGTCGAACGACAGATCGGTGTAGGTGCGGCTGTAGTTGGCATTGAAGTTGGCGACCATGCTGCCCGGGCCGTCCCACTTCAGACTGCCAGAGAGACGCGGGTACTCGCCGACGAACTGGATGAGCACGTCGGGGTACAGGGCCGTCACATTGCCGGCGCCGTCGGTGATCGTCGTCCCGCGGTTTCCGCCGGCACCGCCGCGGCCGATGTTGTGCGTTGCGGCGAAACTCCATTCGAGCGTCGGCGTCGATCCGCTGATCGATACCTCGCCGGCGGCGTAACTGGTCCTGGCGTATCTCGGCCGCCATACGCCGCGCCACTCGTACCGGCCGCTGACTGCGCCGCCCTGGGTGAACACGTTGGCCACCTGGCCCGAGAGCCCGGGGATGCCGAGCGTCGCGCCGTCGACAATCTCGATCCGCTCGACGCGGTTGGCCGGGATGCGCTGGAGCACATCGAACAGGTTCTCCGACTTGCTGGCCACCCGCTCGCCGTTGATGATCACGTTGTCGCTGGCCTGGCCAAGGCCACGCCCCTGGTCGCCGGTGATGATGTCGAAGCCCGGGACCTGGTTGAGCATGTCCAGCGCATTGCGCGGCGCGAAGCGGGCGAAGTCCTCGGGCGTGTAGACCTGGCCGCCTCCGGGTGGCGAGGCCGTCGCCTGCGCGGGGGGCAGCGACGCATCGATCTGCTCTTCGGTGATCGGCATGTCGGTCGGCATCGGCGGCGGCATGTCGCCGGTGACGACGTCGCGGGGAGCAGGCTCGGCTACCTCGGCGGACGGCTGGGCGCTGTCCTGGGCGTACCCGAAATGGGGCGAAACGAGCGCCGCCAGCGCGACACCGGAGGTGAGCAGTCCCCTCATCGATCCCCTTCGTCTACAGGTGTAGTTGAATGGTGCTCTACTCCAACAATACGCCGATGCAGGGGCGCATCGACCAACCGCTCACCGCCTCCGACCAAGCGCCATGCACCGATCCTTCACGAAACGGCCTTGAACAAGCGCCCGCGGGACGCGACATAGGCGCTCCTGCAAGACGAGAGGAATTCCATGATCGACGTGTTCGGCGGTATCGGCGGGGGCTATGGCGCCCAGGGCAAGTTCACCACCGACCCGGTGACCGGCGCGCTGGTCCCCGTGGTGGTCGAGAGCACCAGCCGTGGCGAGCGCAGCTTCGACATCTTCAGCCGCCTGCTGCGCGAGCGGATCGTGTTCGTGACCGGCGAGGTCGAGGACCAGATGGCCTCGCTGATCGTCGCCCAGCTGCTGTTTCTCGAGAGCGAGAATTCGCAGGATATCTCGATGTACATCAATTCGCCGGGCGGCGTGGTGACGGCGGGCATGGCGATCCACGACACCATGCAATACATCAAGCCGAAGGTCCGCACCGTGTGCGTGGGCCAGGCGGCGTCGATGGGCAGCTTCCTGTTGGCGGCCGGCGAGCCCGGCATGCGCGTGGCGCTGCCGAACGCCCGGATCATGGTCCACCAGCCCTCCGGCGGCGCGCGGGGCATGGCTTCGGACATCGAGATCCAGGCCAAGGAAATCCTGCGCATCCGCAAACGGATGAACGACCTCTACGCCAAGTATACCGGCCAGTCGCTCACCGACATCGAGAAGGCGATGGACCGGGACACGTTCCTCGAGGCCGAGGAAGCGCTCAAGTTCGGGATCGTCGACAAGGTCTTCGCGCATCGGCCGAAGGACGAGGAAACCGGCGTCGAAAGTGGCTCCGGAGGGGCTCCCGACTAGGTTTTCCCTCAGCAACTTCCCGCCGCAAGATTGTAGCATTTTGGCAACCTTGGCCCTTCAGGCGGGAGCAAGCCGGGGCTATTAAGGTTGATGCGATTGATATTAAGGCCTCCGGAGCTACATTCCGGGGGCGAATCCCCTGCCGCCCCACTTCCGGTTGGCGTCGGGGCTCATGGACGAGAATATGACCAAACTCAGCGGTTCGGACAGCAAGAGCACCCTCTACTGCAGCTTCTGCGGGAAGTCGCAGCACGAGGTTCGCAAGCTGATCGCCGGTCCCACGGTGTTCATCTGCGATGAGTGCGTCG
This sequence comes from Sphingomonadales bacterium, assembly GCA_044506565.1. GTDB lineage: Bacteria > Pseudomonadota > Alphaproteobacteria > Sphingomonadales > Sphingomonadaceae > Croceibacterium_A. Next base: position 5,056 of record JBIQKN010000093.1, read on the forward strand.
AGCTGTGCAACGACATCATCCGCGAGGAGACCAAGGGCGGTATCGCCGGGAAGAAGGATGGCGAAATCGCCACGCCCCGGCAGATCTGCGAGACGCTCAACGATTATGTCATCGGCCAGGATCGCGCCAAGCGCGTGCTCTCGGTCGCGGTGCACAACCACTACAAGCGCCTCAAGCACAGCGGCAAGTCGGGCGACGTCGAGCTGGCGAAGTCCAACATCCTGCTGGTCGGCCCAACTGGCAGCGGCAAGACCCTGCTCGCGCAGACCCTCGCGCGCACTTTCGACGTGCCGTTCACGATGGCCGATGCGACCACGCTGACCGAAGCCGGCTACGTCGGCGAGGACGTCGAGAACATCATCCTCAAGCTGCTCCAGGCCTCCGACTACAACGTCGAGAAGGCGCAGCACGGCATCGTCTACATCGACGAGATCGACAAGATTACCCGCAAGGCCGAGAATCCGTCGATCACCCGCGACGTCAGCGGCGAAGGCGTGCAGCAGGCGCTGCTCAAACTGATGGAAGGAACCACGGCGAGCGTCCCGCCGCAGGGTGGCCGCAAGCATCCGCAGCAGGAATTCCTGCAGGTCGACACGACCAACATCCTGTTCATCTGCGGCGGCGCCTTCGCCGGGCTGGAGAAGATCATCGGCGACCGGCTGCAGAAGCGCTCGATCGGCTTCGGTGCGAACATCGCCGATCCGGAGCAGGGCCGCGTCGGCGAGATGCTTGAGAAGTGCGAGCCCGAAGACCTGCTCAAGTTCGGCCTGATCCCCGAGTTCGTCGGCCGCCTGCCGGTGATCGCCACGCTTCACGACTTGGACGTGCCGGCGCTGGTGCAGATCCTCAAGGAGCCGAAGAACGCGCTGGTCAAGCAGTACCACAAGCTGTTCGAACTCGAGGACGTCGAGCTGACCTTCACCGAGGACGCGCTCGAGGCGATCGCGAAGAAGGCGATCAAGCGCAAGACCGGCGCGCGCGGGCTGCGCTCGATCGTCGAGGCGATCCTTCTCGACACGATGTTCGACCTGCCGAGCATGGACGGCGTGACCGAGGTCGTGGTCGACAAGGACGTGGTCGAGGGCCGCAAGGAACCGGTCCGCGTCGTCACCGGCGACGGCAAGAAGAAGGAAGCGGCGGCCTGACAACCGCCAGTCGCCGCTCCGGCGACGCGAAAGATCACGAAACTTCGGCGCAATTCGTGCCCGGAGTCGGCGCATCCGCATGGCATGAGGCGGGTGAGCCGAAACTCGATCCCCCAGAGGGAGATACCAATGGCTACTACCGCCGATCTCGCCGCCAAACTGCTTCACGACGCTGCCGGCTTCTTTCGCAACGTCGGCGAACAGAATCCCCAGCTTCAGCAGCAGATGAACGACAACGCGCAGGTCTACGACCAGGTGGCTGAGATGGTCGCGCGCGATCCGACGGCGGAGATCCCGCTTGGCGACGAGTAGCCGTTCGACCGCGGCGGGAGGTCGTTCACAGCCTGGAGATCGGCACTCGCCATCCCGCTGACGGGGGATTAGCCCTCGCCCGCCTTCCTTCGCTCGATCATCGTCTCGAGCCGCGCGACACGCTCGGGCGGCAGCAGTTCGAACGGGTTGTAGGTTCCCGCGAACGCCGGAATGTCCTCGGGCAGCGCGACCCACGGCATCTTGCTCTCGGTGAAGATCACGGCGTCGGGCCGCCACGCGCCCGGATCGTCGAGCGTCGCCACGCGCAGCCCCGCGCCGAGCTTGCCCAGCCTCGGGTAGTGGCTCCACAGCGCGGTACCGCACTGTGCGCAGCGGCGGATCACGTGCGGGCCGCCGCTGCCGGCCTTCACCGTGTGGTCGCGCAGCCCGCCCTGCAGCAGCGTGATCCGCTCGCTCTCGAAGAACGCGTTGACCACCGAGGTCGAGCCGGTCTGCTGCTGGCATAGCCGGCAATGGCAGTTGTTGACGAAGACCGGCTCGCCCTCGGCCCGGTAGCGTACGTGCCCGCAGCCGCAGCCGCCCTCACGCACCGCGTCACCCATCGTCAGCTTCCTCCTTCGCCGCGATCGCCTCGAGCCGCGCGCGCAACCTGCCGATATCGATCTCCAGCGCGGTGACGTCCGGCATCGCCTCCATCAACGGCAAGGCAAGCCCGGCGTGCGTGCGAGCCTCGCTCCACCGCCCCGCCATCTCGTAAACCAGCGCCTTGGCGGCATGAACCTGCGGATCGGGCCCGAACACCGTCTGGTCGGGCAGCGCGTCGGCGATGGGCAAGGCCACCGGCAAGCGCTCGGCGCGCGAGAAGATGCCGACGAGGAACAGGTAGTCGGACGGCTGGACGGCAATCAGGTTGGGTTGCGCCGCCTGCCTTTCGAGCGCCGCTTCGTAGGTCTCGAGGGCGGCATCGACGTCGCCGAGGGCCAGATGCGCGAGCGCGAGGAAGGCCAGCGCGCGCGGCGTCTCGTGCGGATCGTCGAACGCCACCGCCCGGGTCAGCAGCTCTCGCGCGACGTCCGGATGCCGCGCGATCAGCGCATGCCCCTGCAGCGACAGGTTCTGCGCCTTCTGGTGCCGCGAACGAGCCAGCCGCTTCTCGAAGTCGGCCGCGATCTGGTCGTTCCACTCGGTGTTGCGGTACCAAGCCGTCATCCGTGGCCGCGTCCGAGGTGACAGTCGTGCTCGCGCCCGGTTTCTACCTGTACCGTCGCATGCTCGATGCTGAAGCGGTGTTCGAGTTCGTGGGCGAGGTCGTGAAGGAACGCATCGCCGGGGTGACCGTCCGGCATCACCAGGTGCGCCGTCAGGGCGGTCTCGGTGGTGCTCATCGGCCAGATGTGCAGGTCGTGGATCGCCGCCACACCCGGCAGTTCGCCGAGATAGGCCCGCACGGCGGGCTCGTCGATCTTCTCGGGCACGGCGTGCAGCCCCATCCTGACGCTGTCCTTGAGCAGCCCCCAGGTGCCCCAGGCGATCACGGCGACGATCACCAGGCTCGTGACCGGGTCGATCCAGCGCTCGCCGGTGAACAGGATGAGCACGCCGGCCACCACGACGCCGACCGAGACGAGCGCGTCCGCCGCCATGTGCAGGAACGCGCCGCGGATGTTCAGGTCTTCCTTGCGCCCGCTCATGAACATCAGCGCAGTCGCGGTATTGATGACGATGCCGACGCCCGCGACCAGGATCATCGTCATGCCTTCGACGGGCGCAGGATTGAACAGCCGGTCGACCGTCTCGATCAGGATCGCGCCCAGCGCGACGAGCAACAGGCCCGCATTGGCCAGCGCCGCGAGGATCGAGCTCGACTTGTAGCCGTACGTGTAGCGCGAATTGGCCGGGCGGGTCGCCATGTAGGCGGCGCCCCAGGCGATCAGCAGACTGAGCACGTCCGACAGGTTGTGTCCGGCGTCGGCGACCAGGGCCATCGAGCCCGAGAGCAAGCCGAATGCCGCCTCGACCAGCACGAAGACCGAGTTGAGCGCGACGCCGATCGCGAACGCGCGGCCGAAGTCGCGCGGCGCCGCGTGGACGTGCGCGTGATCGTGGTGCCCGGCTCCCATCGCGGTCAATCGTAGACGCAAGCGTCGAGCGCGTCACGCCGTACGACACCGATCCGGGCCTGGATCGTGTTGCCGTAGCGGCGCGTGAACCCGGTCGGATTCACTACCGGGCGTTGCTTGGGCAGCGGCAGGGCAGCCGCCATGCGCGCCGCCTCGGATGGCGTCAGCCGCGCGGCGGAATGCTTGAAATAGCGCTGCGCGCCTGCCTCCACACCGTAGGTGCCGATGCCGGTCTCGGCGACGTTGAGGTAGACCTCCATGATCCGCCGCTTGCCCCAGATCCTTTCTATCAGGAACGTGAACCAGGCTTCGAGCCCCTTCCGGAAGTAGCCGCCCCCCTGCCAGAGAAACACGTTCTTCGCCGTCTGCTGGCTGATCGTCGAGCCGCCGCGAATGCGCCCACCCTGCTTGTTCCGCTCGAAGGCCTCCTCGATCGCCTCGCGGTCGAAGCCATCGTGCTGGCAAAACTTGCCGTCCTCGCCGGCGATCACCGCGCGGACCATGTTGCGGTCGATGTCGCTGAGCGGCTCCCAATCCTTGGTGATGCCGTGCTCGTCCATCAGCATCGTCGCCGTGAGCGGGACGGGAACGAAGCGGTAGAGGATCACGAGCGCGAGGCTCGCGCCGACGAACACGGCCAGGGTCCAGACGAGGAAGCGGAGCAGGCGCAGCATCGGCGGGAGATTACGCGGTGCGGCGCGGGGTGCAATCTTGGGTTTGCGGGAGGCAGTAGGCGGCAGGCAGCAGGCAGTAGGCAGTAGGCAGTAGGCAGTAGGCAGTAGGCAGTAGGCAG
>JBIQKN010000176.1:0-1522 GCA_044506565.1 Sphingomonadales bacterium
CCCTGTCCGACCCGACCGAACTCGACGGCCTGATGGACGAGGCCGCTTACCGCGATTTCGCGGCCGCCCAGGCCTGATCGGATGATGCAGTGGCGATCGGCCCCCGATCCCCGTCATCCCGAACTTGTTTCGGGACCCATTTTTCCGCGAGCGCAGAGCGATCGGCTCGCAGAGCGGCGATGCCGCACCCTGGCTCATGTCCCGCTGCCCCGTGGTACCCCCACGGATGGAACCGCACCGGCCGACCAATGGACACCGAAACAAGTTCGGGATGACGGAAAATAGGGGTGCAAGACGCGCCCGCCGAGTTTTCGAAGGACACAACCGCCGATGCGCTATCTCCCCCTGACCGACGCCGACCGCGCGGCGATGCTCGACGTGATCGGCGCCCCGTCGATCGACGCGCTGTTCGCCGACGTGTCCGAGGAGGCCCGCCTTGCCGGTCCGGTCGAGGGCCTGCCGAACCACGCGAGCGAAATGGCGGTCGAGCGGCACATGACCGCGCTCGCCGCGAAGAACCTCGCCGCCGGCAGCGCGCCGTTCTTCCTCGGCGCAGGGGCCTACCGCCATCACATCCCGGCGAGCGTCGACCACCTGATCCAGCGCGGCGAGTTCCTGACCTCGTACACGCCGTACCAGCCCGAAATCGCCCAGGGCACGCTGCAGATGCTGTTCGAGTTCCAGAGCCAGGTCGCGCGGCTGTACGGCTGTGAGGTCGCCAACGCCTCGATGTACGACGGCTCGACCGCGTGCTGGGAGGCAGTCACGATGGCTCGCCGGGTCACCCGGCGAAGGAAGGCGCTGCTCTCGAACGGCCTCCATCCGCACTACGTTTCGGTGGTGCGGACGATGGCCGGCTTCACCGAGGACGAGGTTGCCTACGCGCCGCCCGCGCTCTCGGCCGAAACCGACCTCGAGGCGCTGGCTGCGGCGATCGACGACGAGACCAGCTGCGCCGTCGTCCAGTATCCCGACATCCTCGGCCGCATCGCCGACCTCGCCCCGCTGGCCGAAGCCGCGCACGCCGCGGGCGCGCTACTCGTCGCCGTGGTCACCGAGCCGGTCGCGCTCGGCGCGATCCGCTCGCCGGGCGAGATGGGCGCCGATATCGTCGTCGGCGAGGGCCAGTCCCTCGGTGTCGGGCTGCAGTTCGGTGGCCCCTACCTTGGTCTGTTCGCCACCCGCGAGCAGTTCGTTCGGCAGATGCCCGGCCGGCTGTGCGGCGAGACGGTCGATGCCGAGGGCAAGCGCGGCTTCGTCCTCACGCTGTCGACCCGCGAGCAGCACATCCGGCGCGAGAAGGCGACTAGCAACATCTGCACCAACTCGGGCCTCTGCGCGCTGGCCTTCTCGATCCACCTGACGCTGCTCGGCGAGAAGGGCCTGCGGCAGCTGGCCGAAGTCAACCACGCCCAGGCCTGCGCCGCCGCCGAGCGGCTGGCGCGGGTGCCCGGCGTCGAGCTGGTCACGCCCACATTCTTCAACGAATTCACCCTGCGCCTGCCGGGCGAGACGCGCCCGC
>JBIQKN010000094.1:0-9186 GCA_044506565.1 Sphingomonadales bacterium
TCGGCGGGCAATACGGCGGCGCCGCAACGTTCGTCGCCGAGCATGCGCCGGAAGGGAAACGGGGGTTCTACACCAGCTTCATACAGACCACCGCCACGCTCGGTCTGTTCGCGGCGCTGCTGGTGGTGATCGGCATCCGCACCGCGATGGGGCCCGAGGCCTTCGCCGACTGGGGCTGGCGCCTGCCGTTCTTCGCCTCCGCGCTACTGCTCGGCGTCTCGTTGTGGATTCGCCTGCAGCTCAACGAGAGCCCGGTCTACCAGGAGATGAAGAACGCCGGCGCGACCTCGAAGGCGCCGCTGACCGAGGCGTTCGGCAACTGGCGCAACGCCCGGCTGGTGCTGATCGCGCTGCTCGGTGCGGTCGCCGGGCAGGCGGTGGTCTGGTACACGGGCCAGTTCTACGCGCTGTTCTATCTCGAGCGCGTGCTCAAGGTCGACGGCGCGACGGCCAATATCCTGATCGCCGTGGCGCTGGCGATCGGCACGCCGTTCTTTGTGTTCTTCGGCTGGCTCAGCGACCGGATCGGCCGCAAGCCGATCATCCTCGCCGGCTGCGCGCTCGCCGCCGTGCTCTACTTCCCGCTGTTCTCGGCGCTGACCGCCGCCGCCAACCCGGAGCTGGCCCATGCGCAGGCGCGCGCACCGGTGACCGTCTACGCCGATCCGGCAACCTGCTCGGTCCAGTTCGACCCGATCGGCCGGGCCGCGTTCGACCGGACCGGCTGCGACATCGCCAAGTCGGCGCTGGCTAAGGCCGGGATTCCCTACGAGAACCGCGCCACGCAAGGCGACACCGTGGTCCAGGTCGGCAACGCCGAGGTCCCGGTCGCCGACAAGGCCAGCTTCGACGCCGCCCTGCCCGGCCTGCTCGCCGAGGCCGGCTACCCTGCCGCGGGCGAGACGCCGGAGCTGAACACGCCGCTGGTGATCGCGATTCTTGTCGCGCTCGTGCTGCTGGTGACGATGGTCTACGGACCGATCGCCGCGCTGCTGGTCGAGCTGTTCCCGGCGCGCATCCGCTACACCGCGCTGAGCCTGCCCTACCACATCGGCAACGGCTGGTTCGGCGGCTTCCTGCCGACGATCTCGTTCGCCGTCGTCGCCGCCACCGGCGACATCTACGCCGGCCTGTGGTACCCGGTGGGCGTAGCCGCGCTCACGTTCGTGATCGGGCTGCTGTTCCTGCCCGAGACCTTCCGCCGAAGGATCGACCACGCGGGGTAGCGCACCGTCAGGGAGACCGCGAATGCTGGCTGTCGTATCGCCGTTGCTTCTCGCCCTCCAACCGGCCCCTGCGCCGGAGCCGTCCCGGCCGCTGCCGCCGCCCGGCCCGATTCCCGGGCAATGCGCGGAGCCCGCGCGCGAAAACGCCGGGAAGCTCGGCTGCTACCTCGCCGCGGAGGTACGTCTCGAGGACCCGCCGGCCGAAATCCGCTGGCACCTGTTCCGCTTCACCGACGAGGCCGCCGCCCGCGCCGCCGCGGCGGATCACCGGTGGAGCGTCGTGACCTTCGCGCACGACCGCATCTGGCTGCACGTCCTCAGTCCGGAGCCTGTGGTGACCGCTCTCGCCGGCGAGCCGGTCGCGGCGATCGGACCGATGCGGGTCCCGGGCGGGCGCCCGTTCGTCGCCCGCTTTCTCGAGGCGCGCTTCCCGCCGGGGATGATGACCCGCAACCATTCGCACCAGGGGCCGGAGGCGTTCTACGTGGTCGATGGCGTGCAATGCGTCGAGACGTCCGAGGCCAAGGTCCTGCTCGGTACAGGCGAGGGCTATCACTTTGACGCCGGGATCGCGCACGTGCAGTCGTCGCCGGGCGGGCGACGCAACATGGCGCTGGTGCTGTACCCCGAAGGCGAGCCATGGATGGACCTGACGCCCGACTGGACGCCAACCGGCTTCTGCAACGGCCCCGCCGAAGCTACGCCATCTTCGGCGGGTTGAGCCGGCGAAACAGCTTGCCCCGCTCGCTGTAGGTGACCAGCACCAGCGCGCCGATGCTGCAGATCAGCAGCGCATGGGCGAACGGCTGCGCGGTGCCGTCGTAGGCCTGGCCGATGACGAGGCCGACCACCGCCGCACCGAACATGCGGAAGAAGGTCTGGATCGAGCTCGCCGCACCGGCGATCGTCGCAAACGGCTGCATCGCGATCGAACCGAAGTTGGCGCCGAGGAACCCGAGCAGCCCGAGGTTGGTCGCCATCAGCGGGATGAACCAGGCGAGGCTGTCGGGCCGGTAATGCGAGGCCCAGACCTGCACCATGCTGACCGCGATGAACACGAACACACCCGTGTGCGACACGCGCCTGGCGCCGAACCGCTCGACGATCCGCGAGTTGACGAGGTTCGAGACGACCATCATCGCCGCGGTTCCGCCGAACACCAGCGGGAACGCGTCGCCCGCGGCGAAGTGTTCGCCGATCAGCTGCTGCGCCGAGTTCACGTAGCCGAAGACCGCGCCGATCAGCAGCATCGTCCCGAGCACATAGCCGATCGAGGCGCGGTTGATCAGCGCCACGCGCATGTTGCGCGCGATCACCGGGACGTCGATCCGCTGGCGGTTGGCCGGGTCGAGCGTCTCCGGCAACCGCAGGTATACCCAGGCCGCCGCGGCGACCGCCATAACCGCGAACAGCACGAACAGGAACCGCCAGCCGGCGAACAGCAGCACCGCCTGGCCGAAACTCGGGGCGATCACCGGAACCGTGATGAATACTGCGCTCACCAGGCTCATCAGCCGGGCCATCCGGTCGCCTTCATACTGGTCGCGAATGATTGCGGTCGGGACGACCATCAGCCCCGCGGTCAACACGCCCTGCGCGCCGCGCAGGGCGAGCAGTACTCCGAAATCGTGCACCAGAGCGATCAACAGCGAGAACAGCGCGTAGGCCGCGAGCGACGCGAGCAGCAACGGTCGACGCCCGAAGCGGTCGGCAAAGGCGCCGGGCACGAGGCAGCCGATGCCGTTCGCCAGCAGGTAGACCGCCACCACAAGCTGCCGCCGGTTGCCCTCACCCGCCCCGAGCTCGTGCGCCATCTCGTCGAGTGCCGGCAGCATGGCGTCAATCGCCAGCGCGTTGAGGCTCATCAACAGGGCGACCATCACCACCAGCTCGCGCTGGCCGAGAAGTCTCTTGTCGTGGGTCCCGCCGGTGATCGTCATGACCGGCGCCGTAGCCCCCTGTTGCACCGCAACACAAGCCTCGTCATCCCGGCGCAAGCCGGGACCGCGTCCCACAAACGCGGCGCCGGTGGCATGTGGTCCCGGCTTTCGCCAGGATCACGGGTTATCTAGGTTGCGGCCATGGATGCCGACGAGGAAGCCGCGCCCGGCCTGCGCAAGATCATCCATGTCGACATGGATGCGTTCTTCGCCAGCGTCGAGCAGCGCGACAATCCCGAGTTGCGCGGCAAGCCGGTGGCGGTCGGCGGGTCGAGCGGGCGCGGGGTGGTCGCCGCCGCCAGCTACGAGGCGCGCAAGTTCGGCGTGCGCTCGGCGATGCCCTCGCTGACCGCCAGGCGACTGTGCCCGGACCTGATCTTCCGCAAGGCCCGGTTCGACGTCTACGCCGCGGTCTCCCAACAGATCCGCGCGATCTTCCGCGAGTTTACCCCGCACGTCGAACCGCTGAGCCTCGACGAGGCCTACCTCGACGTGACCGAGGACCTGCTCGGCATCGGCTCGGCGACCCGCATCGCGGAGATGATCCGCCAGCGGATTCGGGCCGAGACCCGGCTCACCGCGAGCGCCGGGGTCAGCTACAACAAGTTCCTCGCCAAGCTGGCGAGCGACCAGAACAAGCCCGATGGCCTGTGCGTGATCCGGCCCGGCGAAGGCGCAAGGTTCGTCCAGTCGCTGCCGGTGCGGCGCTTCCACGGCGTCGGCCCGCGCGGGGCCGAGAAGATGGCCCGCCTCGGCATCGAGACCGGCGCCGACCTCGCGGCCCGGGACCTCGCCTTCCTGCGGCAGCATTTCGGCAGTTTCGCCGAGTACCTCTATCGCGCCGCGCGCGGGATCGACCTCAGGCCGGTACAGGCCAACCGCGCCCGCAAGTCGCTGGGCGGCGAGCGCACGTTCTTCGAGGACATCTCGAGCGGGCCGGCGCTGCGCGAGGCGCTCGACGGCATCCTCGACATCGTCTGGGAGCGAATCGCCGAAAAGGGCGCCCGCGGTCGCACGGTCACCCTCAAGATGAAGTACACCGACTTCCGCATCGTCACGCGCACTCGCTCGCTGGCCCAGCCGGTGGCCGGCAAGGCGGAGTTCGCCCGCATCGCGCGCGACCTGCTCGACGAACAGCTGCCGCTGCCCCTGCCGATCCGGCTGATGGGCCTGACGCTGAGCGGGCTCGAGGGCGAAACCGAGTCGCGGCCGCGCGACGAGGCGCAGCTATCGCTGCTTTGAGCGCGGCGCCTCGGCCTCGGCAATGGCGAGCCGTACCCGCCTGTCGAGGGGCGAGGGAAGCTCGGCCGGCGCGAACAGGCCCACCGCGACGAGTTCACGCATGTCGGGGGCCGGCACGCCGACGAGCCGGGCCGCGACCAGGTGGCGCAGGTCGCGCGACCCCGAGTCCTCGACCTCGCGCGCGCCCACGAGGACCGTCTCGGCGAGCGTGCAGCCCACTTCCTCGGCGATCTCGCGCCCGGCGGCGTGCAGCGGGTCTTCGTTCAGCCCCATCCCGCCCCCCGGCAGCGCCCACACCGGCGCGCCGTAGGAATGCCGCACCAGCAGCACACGACCGCGCTCGTCGAAGGCCACCACCTGGACGCTCGCCCGCTGCGGCTTGCGAATCCGCCACCAAATCCGGCGCGCCCGGTTCGCTACACGGTAGAGCGCGCGGTGCAGCGGCGCAGGGATCAGGTGAAGCATGTGACCGGCTGCAGCGCCGCGGCCAGCAGGCGAGCCACCGGCAGGTCGTTGTCGCCACGCGCGGCCGCTTCGAACACCGCGCGCTTGTCCGCGCCCCGGATGACGAACAGCAGCGCGTCGGAATCGAGCAGCGCCGGGATCGTCAGCGTGATGCGGTCGAACGGCGCCTCCGGGGGAAGCGGGTCGGGCGTGAGGCGCCGAACGGCTTGCGGATCGTCGGCTCGCGGGTCGGTGTCGGGAAACAGCGAGGCGATGTGGCCGTCACCGCCCATGCCGAGCCAGGCGAGCGCGAAATGCGGCACCGGCTGCACGGCGTTGAGCGTCACGACCTCGGCGCCGACAGGCTCGAGCAGTGCGCGGATGCGGCCGGTGTTGCTTGCCGGGTGGTCCTCGGGAACCAGCCGGTCGTCGCCCGGCCAGACGGTTACCCGGCTCCAGTCGAGGGGCATCTCCGCCAGCCGGGCGAGAATCGGGAACGGCGTCGACCCGCCCGGCACAGTGATCGCGATCCGTCCGGGGCTCGCCGAAAGGGCCCCTTCGAGGCGCTGCTTGAGCCAGTCGGCGATCGTCTCGTCGCCGGCGTTCTCGATGATCTCGACTTCGGCCATCGCGCCCTAGTAGCCGAGGCTGCCGCGCTGTCGAGCGTCACAACAGCCCGCGCGCGGTCAGCCCCGTCGCCAGCGCCGCGCAGACCAGCACTCCGCCGACGCCGAAGCGCAACAGGCGAAGCGGCATGCGCTGCTCCCATTCCGCGCCCATCGACCACGCCGCCGTGAACACCCCGGCGCTGCCAGCCGTACCGCCTGCGGCGGCGAGCCACGGGTTGCCGGTCGCCGCGGCGAGAGCGAAGACCAGGAAGCCGGCCGCGGCGGTCAGTTGTGCCGCGCTCAACACGAGCAGCACCGCGCCGAACGAACGCGTCGGCTCGGCGGGCGCCTTGCCCGGCCCCAGCAGCAACAGCTCGAGCCCCGCTAGCAGCAGCGCCAGTGCGACCAGCATGGTCTTGCCGTCGGGGACCAATTCGCCGGCGATGCCCGCGCCCAGGCGCGCCGCGAGCAGGCAGGCGATCAGGCACGCCAGGACGCCGGCGGCCAGCAGCACGCCGCCCCCGCCGAGCGCCGCGGAAAGCCGCGCCACCCGCACCGCCTCGCGCCCGCCGAGCGTGGCCAGCGCGGCAGCGATCAGGGCGAGGAAGAAGGACGGCAAGTCCGGATCAGACCGTTGGAGTGTCTGGAGCGGGTGAAGGGAATCGAACCCTCGTCGTAAGCTTGGGAAGCTTCTGCTCTACCATTGAGCTACACCCGCCCGCTTGCAGGGGCGCTATTTGGAGAGTCCGCCGGGCGCGGTCAACTCCCCTCTCCGGCCCCGATGGATCACGTTAGCGTTACCATCGTACGTTGACCTTGTCTGTGGCCGGAATCGGACGCAAGGGCTATTGGATTGTCGTGGGTCGCACTCTATGCGCCCCGTGTCTTTTCAAGGAGCAAGAACCCCCATGCCCCTCGTCAACATGAAACCCCTCCTTCGCGACGCGATGGACCGGGGTTACGCGGTCGCCGCGTTCAATCTCGTCGACTACGGAACCACCAAGGCGATGGTCGCCGCCGCCGAGGAGCTCAACGCCCCGGTGATCTGCCAGACCAGCGCCAAGACGATCCAGTACTGGAGCCACCGCGAGATCGTCTCGTGGGTGCGCACCGTGGCCGAGGATTCGCCGGTCCCGGTCGTGCTCCACCTCGACCACTGCAAGGACCTCGCGATGATCGAGGCCTGCGCCAGGGCCGGCTGGACTTCGATCATGATCGACGCCTCGTCGCTGCCGTTCGAGGAAAACCTCGAGATGTCGAAGCGCGTGCGCGAGATCGCCGAGAAGTACGGCGTCGGCATGGAAGCCGAGCTTGGCCAGATCATGGGCGTCGAGGACGACATGCACGTCGCCGAGGAAGACTCGGTCCTGACCGATCCCGAAGATGCCAAGCGCTTCTGCGACGCGCTCGACCTGTCGGCCTTTGCCTGCGCGGTCGGCACCGCGCACGGCTTCTACAAGGGTGAGCCCAAGGTCGATTTCGACCGCATCAAGCGGATCAACGAGCTGACCAGGACCCCGATGGCGCTCCACGGCGGCACCGGCCTCTCGGACGAGACCTTCGCCAAGGCGATCGAGCGCGGCGCGGCCAAGATCAACATCTCGACCAACCTCAAGCACGTGTTCGTCGAGAGCTTCGTCAAGTACCACGAGGCGAAGCCCGACGACTACGAGCCGCTGCGGGTGATCGACGCACAGTACCAGGCGTGCAAGGCCCTGTTCGCCGGCTTCATCGAGAAGTTCGGCGGCAAGGACAAGGCGCCGAGCTTCCTCGCCAAGGCCGCGTAAGGAGCTGCGGGAGGGATGATCAAGGCGCTGATATTCGATTGCGACGGCGTGCTCGTCGACACCGAGCGTGACGGCCATCGCGTGGGCTTCAACAAGGCGTTCGCCGAGTTCGGCATCGACGCCGAGTGGGATGTCGACCTCTACGGCAAGCTGCTCCTCGTCGCCGGCGGCAAGGAGCGGATGCGGGCCTATTTCGACGAATACGGCTGGCCCGAGAAGGCCGTCGCCGAGCACGGCGGCCGCGACGAGCTGATCCTCGCGCTGCACAAGCGCAAGACGGCGATCGTCTCGGAGCTGGTCGCCTCGGGCGAGCTGCCGCTGCGCCCGGGCATCTCGCGGATCGTCGACGAGGCGATCGCCGCGGGCGCCAAGCTCGGTGTCTGCACGACCTCCAACCCGGCGTTCATCGATGCCGTGCTCGACCTGTTCGGCCAGGAGCGGAAGGCGAAGTTCTCCTTCGTCCACGCCGGCGACTGCGTCGCGGCCAAGAAGCCCGATCCGGAAATCTACGTCATGGCGAAGATGTCGCTCGACGTCGGCGAGGGCGGGCCCGAGCCGCACGAATGCATGGTGATCGAAGACAGCCGCAACGGCCTCCTCGCCGCGACGGGAGCGGGGCTGCCGACGCTGATCACCACCAGCACCTACACGGTGGACGAGGATTTTGCCGGCGCGGTAAAGGTCGTCCCCGAGCTCGGAGACGAGCCCAACGTCAACGTCACGCTCGCCGATCTCGGCGAGCTGGCCGCTGCGACGGCGGCCTGAGGGAGAGGATCACGATGACCGAGATTTCGCAGAGCCAGATCGAGCAGGCGATCCGGACGACCTGCCAGACGGTGCTCCGCAACGAGCATTACTTCTCCGATCTCGACGGCCTTGCCGGCGACGGCGACTTCGGCACCTCGCTCGCCACCGGCTTCCGGGTGATCGAGAACGAGTGGGACGAGATCCCCAAGACCGACATCGGCGCGATGCTGCTCAAGATCTCGATGCTCGTCTCCAAGCACGTCGGCGGCAGCTCGGGCCCGATCTGGGGCACCGGGTTCATGAAGGCCGCCATGCTGACCCGCGGCAAAACCGCGATCACCCTGCAGGACCTCGCCGACATGCTCGGCTCTGCGATCGAGGGCATCCAGGCCCGCGGCGGCGCCAAGCTTGGCGACAAGACGCTGCTCGACGCGCTGATCCCGGTTCACGAAACGCTCAAGCGGCATGCCGAGAGCGACGGCGAGCTCGGCCCGGCGCTGTGCGAGGCGGCCGACGTCGCCGAGAAGGCGATCGAGGAGACCAAGTCGCTCGTCGCGCACCGCGGCCGCGCCTCGCAGGTCGGCGAGCGCAGCGCCAACACGCCCGACCCGGGTATTGTGTCGATCGCCGTGATCCTCAATGACTGGTGCAAGGAGTTCGGAGTCGCGCGCACGCCGACCGCCGCCGAAGTGATCAACCAACCCGCTTAACACCCTTTGCTCGAGATCCAGGGAGAGGATTTGTCCATGAAGAAGTTCGTCAACGATCCCGCCAAGTTCGTGCCCGAGTTCATGCAGGGAATCGCGCTCGCGAACCCGGACCTGCTGTCGTTCACGCCCGAGTTCCAGATGATCGTCCGCAAGAGCGGACCCGACAACTCGAAGGTCTCGATCGTCCAGGGCTCGGGCTCGGGTCACGAGCCGGCGCACGTCATGGCGGTCGGCCCCGGCATGCTCACCGGTGCCTGCCAGGGCGCGGTGTTCGCCGCGCCCCCGGTCGACGCCTGCTACGAGACGATCAAGGCCTGCGCCTCCGACGCCGGCGTGCTCGTGCTGGTCAACAACTACCAGGGCGACCGGATGGCCTGGGACATGGCGACCGAGATGGCCACGGCCGAGGGCATCAACGCCCGCCAGTTCTGGATCAACGACGACGTCGCGGTCGAAGACAGCCTCTACACCGTCGGCCGCCG
>JBIQKN010000177.1:0-1502 GCA_044506565.1 Sphingomonadales bacterium
CGGTGGTGAATGTCTGGGCGTCGTGGTGCGTGCCGTGCCGCGACGAGCATCCGTTTCTTGCGAAGCTCGCGGAAGACAGGCGCATCACGCTCGCCGGCATCAATTACAAGGACGCGCCGGAGAATGCGCGGCGCTTTCTCGGGCGCTTCGGCAATCCATTCGCGGCGGTGGGCGTCGACGACGCGGGCCGCGCCGCGATCGAGTGGGGCGTCTATGGCGTGCCGGAGACCTTCATCGTCGGGCGCGACGGCACGATCCGCTACAAGCAGATCGGGCCGATCGACGCGCGCAACTTCGATGCGTTTCGGGCGGAGATCGAGAAGGCGCTCTCGAGTTAGTTCGTCATGGCCGGGACAAGCCCGGCCATGACGAGTTTTAGTCTTTAGATTTGTCCAATGAATGCCGCATCATCAGCGGCGTCTGCGCGATGGCGAAAATCACCGTCAGCGGCAGGAAGCCGAAGGTCTTGAACGCCACCCACTGGTCGGTGGTGACGTTGCGCCAGACCGCTTCGTTCACGACCGCCATCACGACGAAGAACAGGCCCCAGCGCAGCGTGAGCTTCTTCCAGCCCTCGGCGTCGAGCTGGAAGACGCTGTCGAGCACGAGCGCGATCAGCGACTTGCCCAACGCAAGGCCGCCGAGCAGGAGCGCGGCGAAGAGCGCGTATATGATCGTCGGCTTGACCTTGATGAAAGTGTCGTTCTGCAGCCAGATCGTGAGCCCGCCGAACACCATGACGACGATCGCCGAGACGAGCGGCATGACCGCGATGCGCTTTACGAGCACGTAGGTGACGATCAGCGAAACGATCGTCGCCGCCATGAAGGCGCCGGTGGCGGCATAGATGCCCCAGCGCATGTTGACGAAGAAGAACAGCAGCAGCGGCCCGAGATCGAGCGCGAGCTTGAGCAGCGGGTTCAGTTCGGCGGGTTTCGGCGAAGCAGGGGCGGTCATGGCGTATTGATGCAACGAAACCATCGCACTGTCATCCCGGTCGAGCGAGCGCCTTGGCGCGAGCGAGAGCCGGGATCCAGGAACACTTCCGCTGGTGGTCCTGGATCCCGGATGCCTCGCTCGGCTCCGGGATGCCAACTATGTGAGACTCACCAGCGCGCGGGCGAATTCGTCCGGGTCAAAAGGAGACAGGTCGTCGACGCCCTCGCCGACGCCGATGAAGTGAACGGGCAGCGCGAACTTCGCGGCGAGCGCAACGAGAATGCCGCCCTTGGCGGTGCCGTCGAGTTTCGTCATGACGATTCCGGTGATGCCCCCGACTTTCGCAAACGCTTCGGTTTGGCTGAGCGCGTTCTGGCCGACGGTGGCGTCCAGCACGAGCAGGCAGGCATGTGGCGCGCTCGGGTCGAGCTTGCGGATCACGCGCAGGATTTTCTCTAGCTCGTCCATGAGCGCGGTCTTGTTCTGCAGCCGCCCGGCGGTGTCGATCAGGAGGATGTCGGCGTTCTCCGCGCGGGCGCGCTCGATGGCCTCGAAGGCAACAC
>JBIQKN010000095.1:0-2072 GCA_044506565.1 Sphingomonadales bacterium
GGAACTCGACCTGGCCGCCCTTGGCGTCCTTGACCGCCTGGGCGACGTTCGGGGTTACCGTGCCGAGCTTCGGGTTCGGCATCAGGCCCTTCGGGCCGAGCACCTTGCCGAGCCGGCCGACCACGCCCATCATGTCGGGGGTCGCGATCACGCGGTCGTAGTCGAGGTTGCCGGCCTGCATGTCTTCCATCAGGTCCTCGGCCCCGACCTTGTCGGCGCCCGCCTTGAGCGCTTCCTCGGCCTTGTCGCCCTTGGCGAACACCGCGACCTTCATCTCCTTGCCGGTGCCGGCCGGGAGCGAGACCATGCCGCGGACCATCTGGTCGGCGTGGCGCGGGTCGACGCCGAGGTTCATCGCCACCTCGACAGTCTCGTCGAACTTCTTGCTGGCGAATTCGCGCAGCGTCGCCAGCGCCTCGTCGACGCCGTAGAGCTTGTCGCCGTCGAGCTTCTCGGCGATCAGCTTCGCCTTCTTGCTGAGCTTGACCATCGGATCAGCCCTCCACCACTTCGAGGCCCATCGCGCGGGCCGAGCCCTCGATGATGCGGGTTGCCGCCTCGAGGTCGTTCGCGTTGAGGTCCTTCATCTTCATCTCGGCGATCTCGGTCAGCTTGCTGCGCGCGATCTTGCCGGCCGAGACCTTGCCCGGCTCCTTCGAGCCCGACTTGAGGTTGGCGGCCTTCTTGATCAGGAAGCTCGCCGGCGGAGTCTTGGTGGTGAAGGTGAAGCTGCGGTCGGCATAGACCGTGATCACCGTCGGGATCGGCATGCCCTTCTCGAGCTCCTGCGTGTGCGCGTTGAACGCCTTGCAGAACTCCATGATGTTGACGCCGCGCTGGCCCAGCGCAGGGCCGATCGGCGGCGAGGGGGTGGCGGTGCCCGCGGGCACCTGCAGCTTGATATAGCCCTCGATCTTCTTGGCCATCGGGTGGCCTCCTTTCTCACTGTCGCCCGCCGGCGCGCTCGGGCAGAGCGTCCGGACGGACTCATGGTAAGCGGTGCAAGCGGCGCGCCGAAACACGCCTCCCGCGCGGAATCCCGGTGCCGCAGCTCCGGGAAGGCGCGCCCCTAGGCGAAAGCGCCCCGAAACACAACCGCAAACGCCGCCCCCTTTCGCGCGCGACAATCGCCCGCCCGTCTGGTATGGTCCGGCGCTCCGTTTCCGGGGGATAGCGGCAATGGGCTCAGGGCTGAGACGCGCCGGCGGTTTCGTCATCGGCCTCGTGCTGTTCCTGTTCGGCTTCTCGCTGCTGCAGCCCGACAGCGGCCTCGCCCAGACCGGAGTCAACGTCGCGCTGGCCGCGGTGCTCACCGCGCTCGGCATCGGGGTGATCGCCGCCGCCGCGCTGCCGCACACGCTCGAGGTCAGCGGGCAGCAGTTCAAGCCGCTCGGGCTCGACGTCAAGGCCAGCGGCGGCGCAGCGGTGTTCCTGCTCACGCTCGGCTTCATCTACTACATGAAGGACCACCAGGGCGCCCTCGCCGCCCCGCCCGAGGCCCCGGCCACCGAGGTCGCCGGGAACGCCCCCGCCCCGACCTCCCGGCCGACCGGCGAGCCGCTGGCGCCGGATCCCGAGGCCGAGCCCGCGCCCGTCACGGCGCTGGCCAACAACGCCGCCTTCGACGAATTGCGGCAGCAGTTCGCGGCCCCGCAGGCGCAGGCCGCCGGCTACTACCTCGCCTGGACCTGGTGCAGCACCTGCTGCCCGCAGGGTCCCGACTATTGCGCGCAGGTCGGCCTCGGCGAAGGCCCGACGCCCGACGAGGCCGGCTACTACGCGGCCGAAATGTGCATCCGCAACGGCGGCGTGCCGCAGACCTGCGCCGCCAACGTCCAGTACCTCTCGGCCGAGGACATCGCCGAGCTCGGCTACTGACGCTCCCACGCCGCGCGGCTTGCAATGTAGGATTTCGCTTGCGACGCAGGCGCCATGGCGCGTCCGTTCAACCGCCGCCAGGCGCTCGAGAACCGGGCCTTCCTCGCCGCGCTGCGCCGCACCGGCAACGCGCGCCTCGCCGCGCGCGAGCTCGGGCTGCACCGCTCGACCTTCCTCAAGCGCCGCGCCAAACA
>JBIQKN010000095.1:2172-8984 GCA_044506565.1 Sphingomonadales bacterium
CCCCCGAACCCCGCCTCGTCCGCCTCGCCAACGGCCGCCTCCAGCTCCGCGCCCCCTCGCCCGGCGTCCGGCGCATCGACAGCCACGCCCGGCAGGCGTTCCTCGCCGCGCTCGGCGCCACCGCCAACGTGCGCCTCTCGGCCCGCGCTGCGGGCTTCGCCCATTCCTCGTTCTACCGCCTGCGCGAGCACGACCCGGCGTTCGCGCGCGAGATGCGCCTCGCGCTGCAGCAGGGCTACCACCGGATCGAGAGGGCCCTGATCGAGGCCTTCGACCCGGCCAGCTGCCGCGACGACGCCTGGCGCCGCAACGACCCGCTGCCGGTCCCGCCGATGAGCACGGCGCAGGCGCTGCAGCTGCTCTACCTGCACCAGAAGGAGGCGCGGCTGTGGGGCGAGCGGCCCGACCGGCGCCGGCGGCGCGGCGAATCCGGCGATGCCTGGAGCGCCCGCCTCGCCCGCAAGTGGCGCGCCGAGAAGGCGTGGGACCGCGAGGGCTACGAAGTCGCCGAGGCGCAGCGCTGCGGCGGCGAGGCGCCCGCCCGGCTCGAGCCGCCCGAGCCCGTGCTGCCCGCGCTCGACCAGGTCACCGGCTGGAGCAAGGCGCGCCCGGCGCGCGAGGACGATGCCGCAGCGGCCGCGAAGCCCGCGCTGTTCGGCGGCTGGCGGCTGGCGGACCGGGACGACCGGTAAGCCCCCGCCCCCGCTGGACCGCCCGGCAGGCCGGGGCTAGAGCCGCCGCGTGGACGACCAGGGACCCCCGGAGGCGATCGTGGTCGCGGCGGCGATCGTCGAGCGCGACGGGCGCGTGCTCGTCGCGCGCCGCGCAGCGGGGAAGCACATGGCCGGGTACTGGGAATTCCCCGGCGGCAAGCTCGAAGCGGGCGAGACCGCCCAGGCCTGCGTGATCCGCGAACTGGCCGAGGAGCTCGGCGTCGCGGTAGTCGCGGGGGAAGTGATCATGCGCAGCCGCCACCGCTATCCGGGCGGCGCGATCGACCTGATCGCGGTCGCGGCGAGCTTCGAGGGCGCGGTGCGGCACCTGACCGACCACGACGCGATCGACTGGCTCGAACCGCACGCCCTCGCCGGCATCGCCCTCGCGCCGGCCGACCTGCCGATCGCCGCGGAACTGGCGCGCCGGGCGGCCGGCGCGCGGGACTGAAGCCTACTTGACCAGCTCGACCTGCTCGAAGTCGAGCTCCACGGGGGTCGCGCGGCCGAAGATCGAGACCGAGACCTTGACCTTCTGCTTGTCGAAGTCGAGCTCCTCGACCACGCCGTTGAAGCTCGCGAACGGGCCTTCGAGCACCTTGACCTGGTCGCCGATCTCGTAGTCGACGTTGATCTGGGTCTTGGGCGCGGCCTTGGCTTCTTCCACGCCGCCGAAATAGCGCGCGGCCTCGCGCTCGCTGATCGGCTGCGGCTTGGCCCCGGCGCCGAGGAAGCCGGTCACCTTCGGGGTGTTCTTGACCAGGTGGTAGACGTCGTCGGTCAGCTTGAGCTTGGCTAGCACGTAGCCGGGCATGAACTTGCGCTCGACCTGGACCTTCTTGCCGCGCTTGACCTCGGTCACCGTCTCGGTCGGCACCTCGACCGCCTCGACCGCCTCCGAGAGCCCGAGCCGCTCGGCTTCGGCGATGATCGAATCGCGGACCTTGTTCTCGAAGCCGGAGTAGGCGTGGATGATGTACCAGCGGGCTGCCATGGAGTGTCTTTCAGTCGAAATGCTGCGGGAGCGCGCGTCAGACCTGTTCGAGCAGCCAGCGGACCACCGTGCTGAACACCGAGTCGATCCCGAGGAAGAACACCGCGAGGATCGTCACCATGATCGCCACGAAGATCGCCGTGCGCGAGGTCTCCGGCCAGTTCGGCCAGACCACCTTGCTGCCTTCGGAGCGGACCTGGCGAAGGAACTCGCCCGGGCTGGTCTTGGCCATGTCGCTGGTCCTTCTCGAAATCGAATCCTGACGCCTTCCGCCATAGGCCCATCGCCGCCCCGGTCGGGACCGGGAGGGGCAGGCTGGCTCCGATGTCGGAAGTCGCCGGGGGATTTAGCGATCCGTCCCGGCGATGGCAAGTAGCGTGGCGGAAGCACTCCGCGGTGGGTGAACCCCCTCTACCTTCCCCCTCGATGGGCAAGGATGGCGTAGCGTGCTCGCGACGCGAGTTAGCGCAGCGTGGATGCGGGCGACGTCAGCGCCGCCCGAACAGCCGCGCCCAGAAGCCCGGCTCCTCCATCGGCCGGATCGGGCCGTGGATCATGTAGCGCAGGCTCGGGTCGCGGTGCGGGCGCGGCATGACCCAGCGGTCAGGGCGGCTGCTGCGGTAGCTGAGACTGGCCATGGGAACGTACCTCGTGCTCGTGTCCCGTCCGTCGCCGGTAATGCACGGCCGGCCGCAGGGGTTCCCGATCGAGGAGTGGCAGGAGTGGAGGGATTCGAACCCCCGGCCCTCGGTTTTGGAGACCGATGCTCTACCAGCTGAGCTACACTCCTCCGCCGCGCGCGCCCCTACGCCCTGCTCGTTTGGATGGCAAGTCGGCTGATCTGAGGAACTGCTGGGCCCGGCGGGACTTGTTATGCGCGGGACTTCGGGAAAGCTGCTACCGCCGAAACGATGCACGCGCCTGTCAAGATCATCCCGACCGAGCTGCTGATGATGGCGTACCGCAGCGGCATCTTCCCGATGGCCGACAGCCGCGACGACGAGGAGATCTACTGGGTCGAGCCGCGCGAGCGGGCGGTCATTCCTCTCGACGGCTTTCGCTGTTCGCGCTCGCTGGCCAAGGCCGTGCGGCAGGATCGCTTTCGGGTAACCTGCAACGCCGATTTCGCCGGCGTGATTGCCGGCTGCGCAGCGCCGCGGCCGGGACACCCGGAAAGCTGGATCAGCGACCGGATCGCCGCCAGCTACCGCGCGCTGCACCTCGCCGGCCACGCCCATTCGATCGAGTGTTGGCACGACGGCGAGCTGGTCGGTGGCCTCTACGGCGTCGGGTTCGAGCGGGTGTTCTGCGGCGAGTCGATGTTCAGCCGCGCGACCGATGCCTCGAAGGTCGCGCTGGTATGGCTCGTCGGGCTGCTGCGCCACGGCGGATACCGGCTGCTCGACTGCCAGTTCATCACCGACCATCTCGCCTCGCTCGGCGCGGTCAGCGTCAGCCGCGAGAGCTATCTGGCGATGGTGGCGGCAGCGGTCTCCGAAGGCGCCGCGATGCCGCTGCCTGAGGCCTACGCCTCGTTGGTCGGCACAGCGGGCGTCGGCGCCGGCGTGGATGTGGGCCGGGGCGCGGGGGCAGCCTCGCGATCCGGCGACGCCGCATCCTCGCCGGGGAAGCTCATCCTGCAGTCCTTGACCCAGACGTCGTAGATCGGGTGCTCGACGACGTTGAGGCTCGGCGAGTTTCTGAACAGCCAGCCCGAAAACACGCGGTGCCATTCGAGGTCCGAGTCGGCGTCGCGCCGTTGCTGCACGACGACCTGGACGAAGGCGCCGGTCTCGGGCGGCTCCTCCCACGGGGCTGTACGCTCGCACGCCGACAGCCGCACGACGACATCGCCGATGCGGCGCTGCTCGCCGGGCTTCAGCTCGATCTCGCGCGAGATGTTGTTGCGCTTGTTGAGCAGGCCGAGCACCGCGACTCGTTCGGCCATCGGCGTGCCGATCCCGTCGCCTGCCGCGACCACCGGCGCATCGCCGGCCAGCTCCTCGGGGATCTCGGTCGCCTCGGCCTCGGGCTCCGGCGCCTCGTTGGTGCAGGCGCCGAGAAGCAGGAGGGCCGCCGGGACCGCGAGTCGTCTCACGCGTCGGGCGTCCAGGCTTCGTAGTCGCCGGTGGCGCGTACGCGTCGGCCGCCGCGTTCGAGCGCGCCCTGCGGGCGATAGGCGGCCGCCGTCCCGGTCGGGTTGGGGCTGTAATCGGCCTCCCAGATCCGCGGCGGCGGCAGGTGGCTCTCGGGGAGCGCGTCGTAGGAATGGTGCAGCCAGCCGTGCCATTCGGCGGGCACGCGGCTGGCGTCGTTCGAACCGTTGTAGATCACCCAGCGCCGCTCGGTCCCGGCCGGGCCCTTCTTGCGCGAGCGATAGTACTTGTTGCCCTGCGCGTCGGTGCCGACGTGCTCGCCGTTGAGCGCGCTGAACAGCGACGTGCCGATCGTCGCGCCGTCCCACCAGGTGAAGAGTTTGCCGAGGAAGTTCATGCGCCGCGCGTTAGCCGCAACCCGCCCCGCTAGGCAAGCGGCAGCACGGCTACCATTCCACCTTGTTGCCCGCGACGATGCCGAGCTCGCGAGCGCGACCGCCGTTGAGCTCGAGCACCGCGACCGCAGGTGCGTCCGACAGGATGCTCTCCTCGGAATAGGGCACCGCGTTCTCGGCGATGTTGATGATCCGGTGCTCGGCATCGATGAAGATCAGGTCGAGCGGGATGACGGTGTTGCGCATCCAGAAGCTGAGCACGCGCGGCTGGTCGTAGGGAAACAGCATGCCCTCGTCGGGCCCCATCTCGGTGCGGAACATCAGGCCCCTCGCCTGTTCCTGCGGGCTGCGCGCCACTTCGACGCGAAAGCGGTGCGTATCGCCGAGCGTGGTGATGGTCAGCGGAATCACTTCGAGACCCGAGACGGGGTGCACCGAAGCCTGCGTCGTGGCCGAGGGCGGCGTGTTCTCGGCGGCCTGCGGCGAACAGGCGGGCATGCCCAGCGCGAGGGGCAGCAACAGGGCGAACAGCAAGGCGCGCATCAATCGTCCTCTTCTTGGCATGCGGCGGCCCATTCCTCGGCCGCGCGGACGCTCGGCGCATCGACCATTTCTCGCGCGCTGTCGAGCGGGTGGCCAGCGCGCAGCATCGCCGCGAGTTGCTTTTCGCGCAACGGCCTGTCGGGGCGGCTCGTGCCGAACGGTCCGAAGCCGCGCTTGCGGGCCATGGCCAGCGCCGCGCGCCGCTCCTCGGCTTCGCCAGCACGCACCGCCCCGCGCGTCTCCTCGTCGATTCCCGCCTCGGCCAGCGCCTGATTGACCCGGCGTGGTCCATAGCCCCGGCGCAGCAGGCTGCCGCTCCTGGACCGCGCGTAAGCGGCATCGTCGACGTAGCCGAGCTCGGCAAACCGGCGGACGACGGCCTCGGGATCGGCTGCGCCTTCCCCCTCCCAGCCGCGCTCGCGCAGCTTGCGAACGAGGTAACGCTCGAGCTTGGCCGCGCTCGTGGCGAAGCGCGCGACATAGGCGAGCGCGATGTCCTGGAGGCCCGCACCGTCGAGCGGACGGGGCGCACGGCGCCCCCTGTTCCGGCTTGCGTTGCCCTCGGTCATGGTCTTATTCGTGCCACAGTCGTTGACAAATGGAAAAGATTGTCGCGGGAGCCGCGGGATCCAGGCGCCCCGCCACGACTTGGGGAAGCGCCGACAGAGCGCGAGAGCACGGGATAGCCTTCCAAATATGAGCGAACTCATACCGACCCCCAACGATTGTCCGCTGCCGCGCCGCTGCGCGGATTTCGCGACCTTCAACGAGGCGCTCGACTACGCGGCGCTGAGCCAGAAGGGGCTGAACTTCCACGACGCGCGCGGCCAGCTCGAGCGCGTCTATCCGTACCGGGAACTGCGCGAGGACGCGCTGGCGATGGCCCATCGGCTGATCGCCGCCGGCGTCGGCAAGGGCGACCGCGTCGCGCTCGTCGCCGAGACCGGGCCCGAGTTCGCCGCGCTGTTCTGCGGCGCGGTCTACGCCGGTGCCTGGCCGGTGCCGCTGCCGCTGCCGACGACCTTCGGCGGCAAGGAAAACTACATCGAACAGCTGACGGTGCAGATTTCGAGCGCCGACCCGAAGCTGCTGCTCTATCCGGCCGAGATCGCCGAGATGGCCGGGGCCGCGGCCGAGCGACAGGGATGCGAAGGGCTCGACTGGAACACCTTCGCGGCGCACGATGCGCCCGAGGCCGAGCTGCCGCCGGCCGACCCCGACGACATCTGCTACCTGCAGTATTCCTCGGGCTCGACGCGATTCCCGACCGGGGTCGCGGTGACCCACCGGGCACTGCTGCACAACCTCTACGGCCATGCGGCGACGATGCACCTCGGCGAGGGCGACCGAGGTGTCTCGTGGCTGCCGTGGTACCACGATATGGGCCTCGTCGGCTGCTTCCTGTCGCTGATCGCCAGCCAGATCTCGGTGGACTACCTGAAGACCGAGCACTTCGCGCGCCGCCCGCTCGCCTGGCTCGACCTGATCAGCCGCAACCCGGGCAACACGCTCTCGTATTCGCCGACCTTCGGCTACGACATCTGCGCGCGGCGCATCTCGAGCCAGTCGAACGTCGCCGAGCGCTTCGACCTGTCGCGCTGGCGGCTCGCCGGCAACGGCGCCGACATGATCCGCCCCGACGTGATGCAGAGCTTCGTCAACGCGTTTGCGGGGGCCGGGTTCAAAGCCTCCGCCTTCACGCCGAGCTACGGCCTCGCCGAAGCAACGCTGGCCGTCACGGTGATGCCGCCGGGCGAAGGCATCCGCGTCGAGCTGGTCGAGGAGGAGCGTCTCTCGGGCACGCGCCGCGACCTGTCGCGCCCCGCGCGTTACCGGGCGATCGTCAACTGCGGCAAGCCCCTGCCCGACATGGAAGTCGAGATCCGCGGCGAGAACGGCAAGCCGAGGAAGGACCACCAGATCGGCAAGGTCTGGTGCCGCGGCCCCTCGGTGATGCACTCGTACTTCCGCAACGAGGAGGCCACGCGCGAGTGCCTCGTCGACGGATGGCTCGACACCGGCGACATGGGCTACATGGCCGACGGCTACCTGTTCATCGTCGGCCGGGCGA
>JBIQKN010000096.1:0-8965 GCA_044506565.1 Sphingomonadales bacterium
GAAGGATAGCGAAGCTTACCGCCGAAGGCGGTTAGCGGAGCTTGGATGAGGGCCCCCTTCCCCCTTCCGCCACCAACGCCCGCCGGCCAGCTTCGCCGAGCCACCTCCCCGCCACGCCCCAGACCCGCGCAATCACCGCCTCCGACAGCGCCTCCTCCGGTGCCCCCTCGGCCGCCAGCCGCCCGCGCTCGAGCACCAGCACCCGGTCGGCGTGGTTCATTGCCAGCGCGAGGTCGTGCAGCACCAACACCACGCCGGTGCCCGCGTCGGCCGCCGCGCGCAGGTGCGCCAGCAATGCCAGCTGGTGCGAGAGGTCGAGCGCCGCGAGGGGTTCGTCGGCAAGGATCCACTGCGGCTCGCCGGCCAGCACCCGCGCCAGCAGCGCCCGCGCCCGCTCACCGCCCGACAGCGTGGACACCGGTCGCGCCGCCAGCGCTGCAAGATCGACCGCCGCCAGCGCCGCGGCAACCTGCGCCTCGCCCCGGTCGCCGTGCGGCAGTCGCCCGAGCGCCACCAGCCCGGCGACCGACAGGTCCCACGCGACTTCCCCGACTTGCGGCAGGTAGCCGATCCGCCGTGCGCGCTCGCGCCCGCGCGGCAGGCGTGCGCCATCGAGCCGCACCTCGCCCGCATTGGGCTCGATCAGCCCGGCGAGCAGCTGCAGCAGCGTCGACTTGCCCGCCCCGTTGGGCCCGCAGATCGCGGTGATCTGCCCGGGCGCGAACGCCGCCGTGACCGCCTCGAGCCGGTCCCGCACCCCCACCGAATTTGCCTCGATCATTCAATCACCTCCCGCCGCATTCTCAGGAGCAGCGCGAGGAAGAACGGCGCGCCGACGAGGCTCAGCGCGATCCCGAGCCTGAGCTCGGTCACCAGCGGCAGCACCCGGCACAGGCAATCGGCCACCAGCACCAGCAGCGCCCCGGCAAGCGCGCTCGGCACGATCAGCGACGACGGCCGCCGGTCGGTCAGCGGGCGCACGAGGTGCGGCACGATCAGCCCGACGAAGCCGACGATCCCCGCCACCGCCACGCCGCTGCCGACTGTCAACCCGGTGCCGGCGATAAGCAGCGCCTGCAGTCGCCGCGGATCGACCCCGAGCGAGCACGCCGCGCCTTCGCCGAGCGTCAGCGCGTCGAGCCCCGGGCCGGCGAGCCGCAACAGAACGATCCCCGCAAGCGTCAGCGGCGCTGCGAGCCAGACGTCGTCCCAGCTGCGGTCGGTCAGCGCCCCCATCAGCCAGGTGACGATCTCGCTCATCGCGAAGGCGTTCGGCGCGAGGCTGATCGCGAGGCTGGTCAGCGCGCCGGCGAGGCTGGCGATCATCATCCCCGCGAGCGTGAACAGCGCGATCCCCGCGCCGCGCCCGGCGATCAGCGCCAGCAGCGCCATCGCTCCGCCCGCCCCCGCCAGCGCGAACGCCGGCAGCAGCCACGCGGCAGCGGCATAACCGAACCACAAGCTCGCCACCGCGCCGAGAGCGGCGCCCGGTGCGATCCCGAACAATCCCGGGTCGGCCAGCGGATTCCGCAAGTACCCCTGCATCGCGGCGCCCGCCGCTCCGAGGCCCGCACCGATAACGATCGCCAGCAGCGCGCGAGGGAACCTCAACTCCGCGAGGATCGCCGCGGCGTTCGGCGTAGCCCACGGATCGAGCCATACCCGCCCCGCAAGCAACGACAGCGGCAGGGCAAGGAGCAGGAGCGCGGTCAGGAGGGGGATCGGGCGGGTCATCTCTCGAGCCTCTACACTTGCCCGTCCGCTCGACCTGAGCCGGTAGAAGGACCCTGCGCCATACCCGCCCGTATCTCCGCCAGCCGCTCCACGGCCCGCACCACCGTAGGCCCGCCGCAGAACAGCAGCGCCGGATCGAACCGCTCGTAGCGGACGCCCTCGAGCCGCCGCAGCACCGGATGCGTCAACATGCGCTCGTCCGAGGCCGCCAGCACCACTGCCGGCGGGTCGGCCAGTACCCGCTCGAGCGGCAGGTAGGCGCCCTGCCCGAGCCCGCGCGCAGCCGAATGGCTGGCGAACCCCGCGTGCGCCATCAGCCGCGCGATCAGCGTCTGCTCGCCAGGCACGATCCCGCCCTGCTGCCACAGCAGCGCCGGCATGCGCGGCCCCTCGTGCCGCGCCGCGGCCAGCGCCGCGTCGATCCTCGCCAGCAGCGCCTCCCCGCGCTCCGGATGCCCGGCCAGCGCCGCCAGCCGCCGCACCTGCGCCGCGTTCTCTTCGAGGTCGGACACGATCCCGAACGTCTCGACCCGCACCCCGAGCCGGGCGAACGCCTGTGTCGTCGCCGGCGGCAGGAAGCTCCCCGCCACCACCACGTCGGGATCGAGCGCCAGCACTTCCTCGACCGTCCCCCCGGTCGCGCGAAACCGCCGCGCTTCGGCGATCGGCATCGAGCTCGCCCGCGGATCGTGGCTGAAGTGCGAGATCGCGAGGACCTGTGCCGGATCGGCGACCTCGGCGAGAATCGCGTCGGTACACGGGTTGAGCGAAACGATCGTCGGGCGCTCCCCTGTCGGCGCTGCCGCTGGTCCCTGGCCGCACCCCGTGATCGTCATTCCCGCGAAGGCGGCGATAGCGAGAACTTGAAGGCCCCTCCTCACCACGCCGCCCTCGCGCCGATGTAAGCCGCACGCCCGCTCGTCGCGTAGCCCGCGGCCGTCTGGTAGTCCTCGTCCCACAAGTTCTCGATCCGCCCGAACAGCGTGACCTCCCCATTCACTTCCCACTCGCCGCGCAAGGTGAGCGTCGCATAGCCGTCGAGCGGCAGGGTGTTGAAGGCGTCGTCGAAGCTGTCCGAGACCACCCGCAGGTCGGCCCCGAAGCGCACCGCGCCATCGAAATCCGTGTCCGCGTTCAGCGTCAGCGCGTGCTTCGCGCGGCGCGCGAGGACGTTGCCTTCGGTCGCCGCGCCTCGCGTCCGGTCCTCGGCAGCGAGCAGCGTGTAGGCCGCCCCGAACGCCGCCACGCCGGGGACCCGCACGCTGCCCTCGAGCTCGATTCCCTGCGCCCGTGCGCGGCCCACGTTGTCGTAGGTGCCGAACGGCCGCCCGGCGCAGATCCCGTCGGTCGCGCCGAAGCAGCTGACGAAGCCGATCAGGTCGTCGGTGTCGCGGCGGAACGCGGTCAGCTTCACGCTCCCCGTGCCCCACCCGTAGCTCGCGCCCGCGTCGAAGCTCCGGCTGCGCTCGGGCCCGAGCGCCGGGTTGCCGAAATCCGAATGCAGCTGGAACAGCGTCGGCGCCTTGAACCCCTCGCCGAACGAGGCGGTCAGCCGCACCCCGCGCGCCACCTCGACCGCCAGGTCCGCCCCGAGGCTCCATTCGCCGCCAAAGTCGCGGTGCTCGTCGCGGCGAACGCCCGCCGCCGCGTGCAGCGCGGCGCCGTCGTAGGCCAGCTGGGCATAGGCCCCTGCCGCCGCCGTGCGGCGGACCGGGTCGAACAGCGTCGAGAAGCGCTGCCATTCGCGTTCGGCGCCGAACGCAAGTCTCCAGCGCGAGGCGAAATCCCACTGCCCGCGCAGTTCGGTCCGCTCGCTCTCCCCGTCGGTCGTGTACGCCGGGTTCGCCCCGAGCGAGGGATCGAAGTTCGCCCGTTCGGTCTGCGCCAGCGAGACGAGCGCCTTGAGCTGCAGCCGCGGGCCCGCGTAGTCGATCCCGGCGGCACCCGTCAGCTGGCGGGTGTCCTGGTGCTCGGCGGTGTCTGCCAGCGTGAATGCCGGCGCCGGGACGCCGTCGATGTCGAGCCGGCCGTCGGCGAACCGCCCGACCGCGAAGGCCGACACGCCGCGCCCGAGCTCGACCCGCGCCCGGCCGGCGAGCTCGGTCTGGTGGAACCCGTCCGCTTCGCTCCCCACCGCGGCCGAGGAGAACCCGTCGCTCGCGAAGTGCGCCGCCTGCAGGTCGAGCCTGGCGACCGCGGACGAAACCCGAAAACCGCCCGTCGCGTAGAGCGTGTCGTATGCGCCATACTCGACCGAACCGTGGAGCTCGCCGTTGCCGCCGGTCGTCGCCGCGAGCACGCCGCCGAGCGCCTGG
Source organism: Sphingomonadales bacterium (assembly GCA_044506565.1). Lineage (GTDB taxonomy): Bacteria > Pseudomonadota > Alphaproteobacteria > Sphingomonadales > Sphingomonadaceae > Croceibacterium_A. Next base: position 4,050 of record JBIQKN010000096.1, read on the forward strand.
CTGCCCCAGATCGTGCTGTTCGAACTGCGCTGCAGCTCGACCTTCTCGAGGGTGCCCGTCAGCAGGTTGCCGAAGTCGAACCCGCCGCCCGGCGAGGCCGGGTCGGCCATCCGCACGCCGTCGACCAGCACCAGCAGCTGCTCGCCTTCGGCGCCGCGCACGCGCACGCCGGTGAAGCTGCCCGGCCCGCCGTTGCGGCTGAAGGTCACCCCGGGCGCGCGCTCGAGCAGCCGGGCGATGTCGGCGCCCTGCACCGCCTCGATCTCGCGGTCGGTAAAGACCGTAACGGATTGCCCCGTATTTCCCGTGTCTTGCTGCAGGCCATTGGCAAGAACTGTGATGTTTCCGACCGGAGGGATGCCACCCCGATCCTCCTCGCCTTCACGCTCGTCCTGTGCCGCCACAGGCACGGCCGCCAAGAGAAGAAACAGGAAATACAGTAGCCTGGAATGCAACCTTCCCTCCACGAACGAACTCGCCGTTCATGGCGGGAAGCCGCGCAGCCGCGCGGTTCCGCTGGCTTCCGGTGCACCCCGCCCGGCGCCGAACGACCGCTCACGGACAGGTCTCCTGACTCCCGGATCGTCGCCGCGCCCCGCCTTCCCGGTTGCCCAGTGGCGTCGTTGGGACGCGCCTCCCCGGTCACAGTTGCGGGGGCAGCGCGGGTCTTCCACCCGCTTCCCTCGGCGGGCTCGCACCCGCCGGCCCGGCCTCCCGGGCGATCCGTGACGTCGGTGGCGACGTTACCACTCGGCCGCGCGCTGTCCAGCTTTGGCACGGCGCCCGCGCGGCGGATGCGGTCGCGCTTCACGCACGCTACGCGCAGGGCGCGCCATGACCCAGCCCGTCTTCCCTTCCGACCAGCGCCCCCGCGATTTCTCCGCGCGGCTGTCGCGCCGCGCCGGGTCGATCGCTGCGCAGCGCGGCCGGCGGCACGCGGGCAGGCGGTTCGCGGTACTGGCGGCGGCGATCGCGGTCCCGGCGATGGCCGCCCCGGTCGAGTGGCCATCCACCCCCGAACCGGCGGCGGTGGTCGCCCCGCTCGGCTTCGAGACCCCGGGCGAGAGCTTCCCGGGCTCGGCCTTCTATTACCTGGACGACCTGCCGAACCTGCGCGGTCCGGCAGATCCAGGGCCGGCGGACGCGGCGGAACCTGCCCTTGCGCGTCCGTCCGCCGGCCTGCTCGACTCCGGGCCGGCAGCCCGCGCCTTGCAACTCGCCGGCAGCACGGCCGACCGCTCGCGCGCGCTGCACTGCCTGACCCAGGCGATCTACTACGAGGCCGCCAGCGAGCCCGACGCGGGCCAGCGCGCGGTTGCCCAGGTCGTGCTCAACCGCGTCGCCCACCCGGCCTACCCCGACACCGTGTGCGGCGTGGTGTTCCAGGGCTCGGAGCGCAGCACCGGCTGCCAGTTCAGCTTCACCTGCGACGGTTCGCTCGCCCGCAAGCCGGCCAGGATGTGGTGGGACCGCGCCACCTCGGTCGCACGCGCGGCGCTCGCCGGCTACGTCTACGAACCGGTCGGCCTCGCCACCCACTACCACACGGTGCAGATCCACCCGTACTGGGCCGACAGCCTGGACCACGTCGGCACGATCGGCGCGCACCGGTTCTACCGTTGGCGCGGCGCCGCAGGTCGCCCGGCCGCGTTCACCGACGCCTATCGCGGCGGCGAGCCCGCCGCCGTGCCGCACCTGCGCCGGGCCGAGCCCGCCCCGCCGATCGAGGCCGATCCGGTAGCTCTCGCGCTCGCGTACGAAACCGGGCTCGAGGCGGCGCGGCAACCCGCCACCCCCGCCCCGGTCTACGCGGCCGGGATCGAGGCCCGCGGCGGCGACGCGCTGTTCCGCGCCGACACGGTCCCGACGACGGGCCAGGTCCGCGAGGAGTACGCGCGCAGCGGCCAGTGGCTGCGCCAGCCGTAAGCCTCGCTCGATCGCCGACCTGCACCCCCGGCGAACGGCTCGCCGCGCGGTTCGCGCGGCCTGTCGTAAGCGCGCAGCGAGCCCGGCGGAGCATGGTAAACGCCCGGCGGGATTACGGAAACCATTCGTCCCAACCTTAGCTTAGGTGCGTCGCGCTAGCAGTGGGGGGTAACGCCGGCGAGGCGTGCACCGACTGCTGGACGCGACCATGACCATTCGCTTTGCCGCCCCGCCTGCTGCTCTCGCTCCGCGAATGAGCGCGCGCAAGATCCGCGAGACCCGCGGGCTTCCGGCGAACGACAACGGCAGCATCCGCCCGAGCGACGCGATGCTCCACGCCGCGCTGCGCCACTTCGCCGAGCACGGCCTCGCCGCCGCCCAGAGGGCGCGCAAGCAGGCCGAGGCGGCGTTCTTCGCGGGCGACCGGCAGGGCTACCAGTGGTGGCTCGAGATTTGCCGCGCGCTCGACCGCCGCATGGCTACCGAACTGGCCGCCGGGACCGGCGGGCAGGCCTGAAAAAGGGCCGCTTCCCCCCGCGCATACGGTTAGGGGGTACTTAACCAGTCGGTGACGTCTTTGGGGGTAGAGCCCGCCCCTCGGGTCTAGGAGTACGCCGGCTTGCGTTTGCGCGAGATCTTGAAGGGCTATTTCGGCGGCGACGATCGCGACGAGCGCGTGCGCCGCAAGCTGATCGAGACCCTCTATACGCAGCCGACGAGCCTGGCGTCCGGCGCGATCGCCGGCATCGCCTGCACGACCACCGCGATCGCCGTCTCCGACAACCTCGCGGTCACGGTGTTCGGCGTCGCGCTGATCGTCACCGCGATCCTGCGTACCGCGATGGCGATCTTCATGGGCCGCGACGCCGTCCGCCGCGACACGCGCTCGCTCGAGACCGCCTACGAAGTCGGCGCCTTCGCCTACGCGCTGCTCTCCGGGCTCGTCGCCGCGCTGACGGTGCTCAACCCCGGCGGCGGTCACATCCAGACCCTGATGGTGACCTATGCGCTGGTCTACGGCGTCGGCATCTCGGCGCGCAACGCCGGACGCCCGTTCATCGCCGTCGGCCAGCTGCTGCTGTCCTCGCTGCCGATCATGATCGTCGGCGTGATCGTCGGCGGCCCCGTGTTCTACGTGCTCGCCGGCACGATGGTGTTCGTCATCTTCGGCGTGATGTCGATCACCTTCAACGTGTTCCGCACGCTGCGCGAGCAGATCATCGCCGCCGAGACCAGCGCCGAGCTGGCCGGCAAGATGCAGATCCTCGCCCGTACCGACACGGTCACCGGGCTCGTCAACCGTGCCGGCCTCGACCACGATCTCTCCGAGATGCGCGCCGCGCTTCCGGCCGACCGCAAGCTGGCGATGTTCTGGCTCGACCTCGACCGGTTCAAGGAGATCAACGACACGCTCGGCCATCCGATCGGCGACAAGGTCCTCGCCGAGGTCGCCTCGCGCCTGCGCGCCGCCGCGCCCGCCGACGCCTGCCTCGCCCGCTTCGGCGGCGACGAGTTCATCGTCGCCGCCCCGGTCGCCGACCGCGGCGAGAGCGAGCGCCTGGCGCGTGCGCTCGCCGACATGGTCCGCCAGTCGACCCGGATCGACGGCCAGCGGATCGAGAACTCGGCCTCGATGGGCGTCGCGCTGCTGCCCGACGACGGGCCGGACATCGACACGCTGATGCAGAGCGCCGACCTCGCGCTGTACCACGCCAAGATCGGCGGCAAGAACCAGGTCTGCTTCTTCGACAACGCGATGACCCGCGAGCTGGTGCGCAAGAAGCAGATCGAGGCCGAGCTGCGCGCGGCGATCCAGCGCGACGAGCTGTCGATCTTCTTCCAGCCGATCGTCGAGCTCGAAACCGGCAGGATCCGCACCTTCGAGGCGCTGGTGCGCTGGTTCCACCCCGAGAAGGGCGAGCTGCGCCCCGACGAGTTCATCCCGGTGGCCGAGGATACCGGCGTGATCATCACGCTCGGCAACTGGATCACCGCGCAGGCGGCCAAGGCCTGCGCCGGCTGGCCGCCCGAGGTGACCGTGGCGGTCAACCTCTCGCCGGTGCAGATTCGCGCACCCGGCGCCGCACTCGGCATCCTCAACGCCTTGCGCGAGGCCGGGCTCGACCCGCACCGGCTCGAACTCGAGGTGACCGAGAGCCTGTTCCTCGACGACGACGAGAACACCGTGCGCTTCATCGACGGCCTCGCCGCCGAAGGCGTGCGCTTCGCGCTCGACGACTTCGGCACCGGCTACTCGTCGCTCGGCTACATCAACAAGTTCCCGTTCAAGAAGATCAAGGTCGACCGCAGCTTCGTTTCCGGCCCCCAGGTCGGCAAGAAGAGCGACGCGATCATCCGCGCGGTGGCCGAGATGGGCGCGACGCTCGACATGGACATCGTCGCCGAGGGACTCGAGACGATCGAGCAGGTCCAGGCGGTCCGCGCCGCCGGCTGCACGCTCGGCCAGGGCTACTACTTCAGCCGCGCCGTGCCCGACTACCTCGCCGCGATGCTGCTCTCGCAGGAACGCGAGAGCGCTCGCGTGCCCAATACCGAACGCCTGGCCGGCTGACAGCGCGCGGAACGCCTCCCGCGCTACCGCAGCCCCGAGAAATAGGGACAGTCCCTCTTTTCCGAGAGAATGGTGGAAAATAGGGACAGTCCCTCTTTTTCGAAAGACGGGGACTGTCCCTGTTTGCGGCGCCGCGATGGGGACAGTCGCCGACAGGCCGTCTCTTATTGCTATTGCGAACTGTTATCGAATAAACCCGCCAGGCACCCCCTTTTCCCGGTTGCATTGCCCGAATCAGCGGCCTAGGGCGGGCCGCGTAACTGCAGGCGCCCTCCCTCTTCGCGGGACGCGGGTCGGCGCCGGATTGCCGCTCGATGCGCCCGCGCAGCTTGAAGGACACGGCAGCACCCATGGCTCGGAACAAGATCGCGCTCGTCGGCGCCGGCATGATCGGCGGCACCCTCGCCCACCTCGCGGC
>JBIQKN010000097.1:0-8935 GCA_044506565.1 Sphingomonadales bacterium
CAGGTGCGGAGCACCAAGGGCCATCGCTGGAGCGACGAGGCCGAGACGCTGTTCCTCGACCAGCTGGCGGCGACGTGCAACGTCAAGCTGGCGGGCGAGGCCTGCGGCTTCAGCCACGCCGCGCTCTATCGCCGCCGGCGCCGGGACGCCGGCTTCATGCAGCGCTGGGACGCGGCGCTGGCGCAGGGCTATGCCCACCTCGAGTCGCTCCTCGTGCGCCGGGCGGTCGACGCGCTCGAAGGCGTGGCGCCCGATCCGGCCGCCGCGGTGATCGTGCCCGAAGTCAGCGTGCGCGACGCGCTGGCGATCCTCGGCCACCACCGCCGCGCGATCGAGGGCGGCCCGCGCAGCAACCGCGAATGGGCCCGGCGACGGTCGCTCGACGAAGTGCGCGATTCGATCCTGAGCAAGCTCGAGGCGATCGAAAGCGCGCGGCGCGCCGAGGCCGCCGCCGAGGCCGAGGCCGAAGCGGCCGCGATCGGGAGGCTGACGGCGCTGCTCGGGGCCTGAGCCGGGGGCGTGACCGGCCCCTTGCGTCCGTCGCGCGGATACCTCCCCGTGATCCCCGCCTGCGCGGGGAGGGAGGAGGGGTGCGGCGAGGAGGGGCCTCAGCTGTCCGGCGCGTGCTTCCGCTCGCGGGTGGATTCGACCATGCCCTCGTGGATGAAGCCGATCGGGCGCACTTCCATCGCCCGCTTCTTGAGCTCGCCGCGCATCCGCAGGTATTCGAGCTCCATCTGCTCGGTCACGGTCGGGCGGCTGTCGGCGAGGGCCTTCTCGAAGTCGTCGGCGTTGACCGTCGTCGCGCCTTCGCCGCGCTGGCGGATGGCGGTCAGGCCGGCGCGCCTGACGACGTCCTCGAGGTCGGCTCCGGTGTAGCGCTCGGTCCGCGCGGCGATGCCCGCGAGGTCGACGTCTTCCGCGAGCGGCATGTCCTTGGTGTGGATGCCGAGGATGTGCAGCCGGCCGGGCTCGTCGGGCGCGCCGACGTAGACCAGCTCGTCGAAGCGGCCGGGGCGGAGCAGCGCCGGATCGACCAGGCCGGGGCGGTTGGTCGCGCCGATCACGACGATCGACTGCAGCTCCTCCATGCCGTCCATCTCGGCGAGGATCGTGTTGACCACGCGCGCGGTGACCTGCGGCTCGTTGGCCTCGCTGCCACGCGCGGGCACCAGGCTGTCGATCTCGTCGATAAAGATCACGCACGGGGCGACCTGGCGGGCGCGGGCGAACATGCGGCTGATCTGCTGCTCGCTCTCGCCGTACCATTTCGACAGCAGGTCCGAGCTCTTCATCGAGATGAAGTTGGCCTCGGCCTCCTTGGCGACGGCCTTGGCCAGCAGCGTCTTGCCGGTTCCGGGCGGGCCGTAGAGCAGGAAGCCCTTGGCCGGGCGGATGCCGATCCGCTCGAACGCCTTGGGGTTGCGCAGCGGCAGCTCGACGCCTTCCTTGAGCTTCTCCTCGGCTTCGTCGAGCCCGCCGATGTCGGACCAGCCGATCGTCGGCGCCTGGACCATGACCTCGCGCATCGCGCTCGGCTGGACGCGCTTGACCGCGGCGCGGAAGTCGTCCTTCTCGACCTGCAGCGTCTCGAGCACCTCGGCCGGGATCTCGCGCGCGTCGAGGTCGAGCCTGGGCATGATCCGCCGGACCGCCTCGATCGCCGCCTCGCGGGCGAGCGCGGCGAGGTCGGCGCCGACGAAGCCGTGGGTCGAGCGCGCCAGTTCCTTGAGGTCGACGCCTTCGCCGAGCGGCATGCCGCGGGTGTGGATTGCGAGGATCTCGCGCCGGCCGCTCTCGTCGGGGACGCCGATGATGATCTCGCGGTCGAACCGGCCGGGGCGGCGCAGCGCCTCGTCGATTGCTTCGGGGCGGTTGGTCGCGGCGATGACCACGAGGTTCGAGCGCGCCTGCAGCCCGTCCATCAAGGTCAGCAGCTGGGCGACGAGGCGCTTCTCCGCCTCGCCGGTCACCTGGCCGCGCTTGGGCGCGATCGAGTCGATCTCGTCGATGAACACGATCGCCGGCGCCGAGCGCTGCGCTTCCTCGAACACCTCGCGCAGGCGGCGCTCGCTCTCGCCGTAGGCCGAGCCCATGATCTCGGGGCCGTTGATGGTGAAGAACTGCGCGTCGCTCTCGCTGGCGACGGCCTGGGCCAGCCGGGTCTTGCCGGTACCGGGCGGGCCGTGCAGCAGCACGCCCTTGGGCGGATCGACCCCGAGGCGGGTGAACAGCTCGGGATAGCGCAGCGGCAGCTCGACCATCTCGCGCAGCTGCTTGATGGTGTCGTCCATCCCGCCGACGTCGTCGTAGTTGATGATCCCGCGGCCGTCGCGCGGCTCCTCGAACTCGGCGCGCAGCTCGACCTCGGTGTCCTCGTCGATGTGGACGATGCCCTTGGCCGGCACGGTCGCGACCACCTGCAGGCGGATCTCGGTCAGCGCGTAGGCCGGTGCGTTGAACATCCGCCGGACGTCCGGCGGAACGTTGCGCACCGGCTGCTGGCCGTGCGTGGCGACGAGGTCGCCCGCGACCAGCGGCCGGCGGAAGAACACCCGCTTGAGCGCCTCGCCCGGGCCCTGCAGGCGCATCTCGCGCTGCGCCGGCGCGAACACGACGCGGGCGGCGGGGCGCGACTCGGCGCGGCGGATGGTCACGTGCTCGCCCGAAGAGGTATCGGCGTTGGCGCGCAGCAGGCCGTCGAGCCGGACGACTTCGAGGGCTTCGTCCTCGTCGTAGGCGGCAAAGGCCATCGCCGCGGTGACCCGCTTGCCCTCGATCTCGACCGCGTCGCCCTCGGTGATGCCGAGTGCCTGGAACGCCGCGCGCGGCATCCGCGCCACGCCCCGCCCGCTCTCTTCCTGTCGCGCGGCGGCGACTTGCAGCCTGACCGTGCCTTTTTCGAGTACCGCCGCTTCCGCGTCCGCCATGGCCCTCTCGCTCTCGTTCCGTGTGCTGACGGAGAGCTAGGATCGCGCTCCCCCGATTGCAAACCGGCAGATGCGCGGAAGGTGCCGCGAAAATTGCCCCGGCCCCGGAACGCGGGCAAAAAAAGACCCGGACGTTGCCGTCCGGGCCTGGGAAGTTTTGGGAGAGGATGCCTGAAAGGCCCGATCCTTTTGCGGCGAGGCCGTTCATTTCGCAAGTGCGAAAAGCGCAACGTTAGTTGCAAAAGGTGCAAGTGCGGCGCGATGTGGCCGAAATCCGTTCATTTTAGAGCAAGATTCGCTGCCGGGGCGGGACAGAACGGCTCGGATTGCCGGTGCTATTGTGCACTGCATCATGGATGACAGGCCGGGCGCGATTGGCTAACGAAGACCTGACACGAAGGCGGAGAGGCCGATGAAGAAGCTCTATCCCGATGCCTCGGCGGCCCTCGAAGGGCTGCTGTTCGACGGCATGCTGATCGCCGCGGGCGGCTTTGGCCTGTGCGGCATTCCCGAGCGCCTGATCGAGGCGATCCAGGCGAGCGGGGTGAAGAACCTCACTTTCGCCAGCAACAACGCGGGGATCGACAACGAGGGCATCGGCAAGCTGCTGCGCACGAAACAGGTCAGCAAGATGATCAGCTCCTACGTCGGCGAGAACAAGGAGTTCGAGCGGCAGTACCTCGCCGGCGAGCTCGAGGTCGAGTTCTGCCCGCAGGGCACGCTTGCCGAGCGGATGCGTGCGGGCGGGGCAGGCATTCCCGGGTTCTACACGAAGACGGGCGTCGGCACCCAGGTGGCCGAGGGCAAGGAGGTCAAGGTGTTCGACGGCGAGGAGTACGTGCTCGAGCGCGGCATCTTCGCCGACCTCAGCGTGGTCAAGGCGTGGAAGGCCGACGAAACCGGCAACCTCGTGTTCCGCAAGACCGCGCGCAACTTCAACCTGCCCGCGGCGACCTGCGGCAAGGTCTGCGTGGTGGAGGTCGAAGAGGTGGTCCCGGTCGGCGCGCTCGATCCCGACGGCATCCACCTGCCCGGCATCTACGTCCAGCGGATGATCGTCGGCGCGCCGTACGACAAGAAGATCGAGTTCACGACCACACGCGAAAGGGAGGCGGCGTGATGCCCTGGACCCGCGACCAGATGGCCGCCCGCGCCGCGCAGGAACTGCAGGACGGCTTCTACGTCAACCTCGGGATCGGCATCCCGACGCTGGTGGCGAACCATATCCCGGCCGGGATGGAGGTCACCCTCCAGTCGGAGAACGGCATGCTCGGGATTGGTCCGTTCCCCTATCCCGACGAAGTCGATCCCGACCTGATCAACGCCGGCAAGCAGACCGTCAGCGAGCTGCCGAAGACCGCCTACTTCGACAGCGCGACGAGTTTTGCGATGATCCGCGGCGGGCACATCGACCTTGCGGTGCTCGGGGCGATGGAAGTCAGCGAAGCCGGCGACATCGCCAACTGGATGATCCCGGGAAAACTGGTCAAGGGGATGGGCGGGGCGATGGATCTCGTCGCCGGGGTCAAGAAGATCATCGTGGTGATGGAACACGTCTCCAAGCATGGCGAGCCCAAGTTCATTCCGGAATGCACGCTGCCCCTCACCGGCCGGAACGTGGTCGACATGATCATCACCGACCTTTGCGTGTTCCAGCGGCCCGACCATGCGAGCCCGTTCCGCCTGACCCAATTGGCTCCGGACGTGTCCGCCGACGAAGTCGCGGCAAAGACCACCGCTCGTTACGAATCATAAGCGGCGCTTATCGCCGCCTTCGCTCGCTTGATTGGGACGGCTCGCGGCAGCGCGCTAGGGAGGCGGCGAAGGGGGACCACCGATGGGTTACACGCTGATCACCGCCAACCGGAACTACTCGAGCTGGTCGCTCCGGCCGTGGCTGCTGATGAAGGCGCTCGGCGTCGAATTCGAGGACCGCGTCGAGCCGTTCACCAGGCCCGACAACTACGAGGACTTCCGCGCGTTCTCGCCGACCGGGCAGGTGCCCGTGCTGCTCGACGGCGAGCGGACCATCTGGGACTCGCTCGGCATCACGCTGTACCTTTCCGACCGCCACCCCGAGGTCTGGCCGCAGGAGCATGAGGCGCGCGCGTTCGCGCAAGCCGTGGTGGCGGAGATGCACGGCGGGTTCGGCGCGCTGCGCAACGACTGCACGATGAACGTCGGCGTGCGCGTCGCGCCGAAGCCGATGTCGCCTGCGCTTCGCCGCAACGTCGCAAGAGTGGGCGAGATCTTCGAACAGGCGCTCGACCGATTCGGCGGGCCCTGGCTGGCGGGCGCACGTTTCACCGCGGCCGACGCCTTCTACGCCCCGGTTGCGTTTCGCATCCGCACTTACGGCCTCGGCGTCGGCCGTGGCGCCGAGTGGGTCGAGCGCATTATCGCCCACCCGGCGATGCAGGAGTGGGAACGCCAGGCGCTAGCCGAGACCTGGCGCGAGGAAAGCCACGAGGCAGAGCTCGCCGCTGCCGGCACGATCACGGCGGACTATCGACAGACCGCCTGAGCGGTGTGATAGTGTCACCGGGGTGATCCTCGGGGGGTGCCGATGCCGAGGCATTTCGCCATTGCCTTGCTGGCCCAGGGCGTCGCGGCCGACAGTGTCGTGCCGCAAAGCGCAGAACCCCAAGAAGCTCGGCTGGAAGCGCTGGAGACATCGGGAGCGGACGAGGCGCCCTCGAGTGCGATCGTGGTGGTCGGTGGAATTCCGCGATGCCTGCCACGACCCGGTGACCCTCTCGACGAAGTCGATCTGACACTCGCAGCAGTCGAGCCGAGGCAGCAGGTGATCCGGCGCGATTCGGAGACGGGCACGATGGGTGTGTTCGCCGACGACGATCCGATCACCGGACCTGGCGTCTGGCAGCGTGCCGGCACCCGTCTCGATCAGTACGTATTCCGCGTGCCCGAGGACGGATCGCCGCTGTGCATTGGCGCGCGGCACGAGGCGGTCCCAGGCTGGGGCCAGTTACGGCAGGTGGTCGATGCAACGCCCTATCACGGGAAAACCGTCCGAGTGACGATGTGGGCGGCGTCACGCGATGCCGGACGGGTGTGGTTCTGGGTCGCCAGCGGCCGCGAAGGCAGGCCGAGGCCGTCGCGCGGCGCCGACATGGCCGCCGAAAGCGGAAGCGTCGAATTTCGCGGCACGCACCGCTGGACGCCGGTCAGCCTGACGATGGGACCCGTTCGCTGTGACCAGGCGAAACTGAGCTTCGGAGTCCTGCTCGACGGGGTCGGCGACCTGTGGATTTACCGGCCCGAACTGGAAGTGATCGCCGAGCAACCGGCGGAAGAGATGGAGCGCGACTGCCGTGCGCTCAAGAGGGGCCGCCCTCGTAGCTGAGCCTGAGCGATCGCGCTCTAGCCAAAGGCCCCCGCCGTCGCCATGCTCGGGCTCCCAGGAGTGGAGAGGGAATCCTGCATGGCCGTATCGATGCGCCGCGATTCGCCGTGGCTGGCGCTTGTGCTGCTCATGGCGATCAGCACTGTCGGGTTCGTCGACCGCATCGTGGTCAACGTGCTGGTCGAGCCGATCAAGGGTGAGTTCGAGCTCAGCGACACGCAGGTCTCGTTCATGGGCATGGCTTTTACCGTGCTCAACATCGGCGTCGGGCTGGTGGTGGCGCGCTACGCCGAGCGGGTCCGGCGGCTGTCGCTGATCTCGGTCGGCACGGTGCTGTGGTCGGCCGCCACCGCCGCGTGCGGTTGGGCCGGGAGCTGGGTGCAGCTGCTGGTCGCGCGGATGGGCGTCGGCCTCGGCGAGGCGATCGGGCTGCCGAGCCTGCAGTCGGTCATCTCGGACTACTTTCCGGCCAACCGGCGCGGCTTGGCGATCTCGGTGCTGATGCTGGCGCCGCCGATCGGCGCGTTCGTCGGCTTCGTCGGCGGCGGCTGGATCGCGCAGGAGTTCGACTGGCGTTTCACCTTCCTGATCGCCGCGGTACCGGGGCTGCTGCTCGGTGTGCTCGCCTGGCTGTTCGTCGCCGAGCCGCCGCGCGGGCGGCACGACGCCGGGGCTGGCGACGAGGTGCCGCCGATCGGCGCGGTGCTGCGCCGGCTGTTCGGGCTCGCCAGCGCGCGCAACCTGGTGATCGGATCGGCGCTCGCGGCGATGTTCGGCTTCGGGCTCAACTACTTCTTCACCTCGCTGATGATCCGCAAGTTCGAGGTCGGGCTGGCCGAGGCGGGGCTCTATTCGGGCCTCATCGCCAGCCTGCCCGCGGCGCTGTCGGTCGTCGGCAGCGGCTGGCTGGCAGACCGGCTGAGTGCGGCCCGCGGACCGGCGGCTTACGCGCTGATCCCGGCGGTGTGCCTGCTGATCGGCGGGCCGCTCTACGTGCTCGCGATCACGCGTGACAGCCTGCCCCTGCTGCTCGGGCTGATCAGCGTGACCACGTTCCTGACGTTCGGCTACCTCGGCGTGACCTACGCCGCGCTGCAGAATCTCATGCATCCGCGGATGCGCGCGACCTGCTCGGCGATCCTCAACGTGGTTTACGGCCTCGCGAGCGCGTTCGGGCCGATCCTGCTCGGCGCGCTGAGCGACCGCATGGCACTCGATTATGGACCCGCCCAGGGCCTCGCGGTGGCCATGGCCATCACCGGCGCGCTCTACGTCTGGGCCGGGCTGCACTACCTGGCGGCGGCGCGCCGGCTTCCGGCCGACACCGCGGCGGTCGCCGGCGCTGCCTAGCGCGCATCGCAATCGAGGAGAAAGACCGTCATGTCCGAACACATCGCCGGCAAGTCGATCGTCGTGACCGGGGCCGCGAGCGGGTTCGGCCGGCTGACCTCCGAGAAACTGGCCGCGAAGGGAGCGCGGCTCGTCTGCGCCGACGTCAACGCTGACGGCGTTGAGGAGGTCGTGGCGGCGATCCGCGCCAAGAGTGGTACCGCCGAAGCGTTCGTGGCCGACGTGACCCGGCTAGCCGACATGCAGGCGCTCGCCGCGCGGGCGGTCGAGGCGCATGGGGCGATCGATGTCATGATCAACAACGCCGGCACGATGCCGCTGGCGTTCTTCGCCGATCATGCGGTGGCCTGCGAGGCGTGGGACCGCTGCATCGACATCAACTTCAAGGGCGTGCTGCACGGGACGATCGCCGTGTTCGACCAGATGATGCAGCAGGGTCGGGGCCACGTGATCAACCTGTCGTCGATTTACGGGAACCACCCCGTCCTCGGTGCGGCCGTCTACGGGGCGACCAAGAGCGCGGTGAACTTCCTCTCGGAATCGCTGCGCGTCGAGGGGCGCGGGAAGATCAAGGTGACGGTGATCAAGCCGACCGGGGTCCCGGTGACCGGGCTGTCGGCGACGGTGGTCAACCAAGCGGCGGGCCTCGGCATCCTCGCGCACAACATGGCCGAGTTCACCGAGATGGTCATGGCGATGCAGGAGGGCACGTTCCCGGCCGAGCGCCTCGATCCGGGCAACATCGACTACGCCTCGCTCGCGCCCGAGCATATCGCCGATGCGATCGTCCACGCGATCGACCAGCCGTGGGGCGTGTCGATCGCGGACGTCACGGTTCGCGCCGCCGGCGACTACTTCATTCTCTGAAGCAGCCCGCCTGGCGACCGGCTACCGGTCAGACCAGCGCGGCCTTGAGGTCGTCGACGAGGTCGGTCTTTTCCCACGGGAACAGGTCGCCCTCGGGCTTGCGGCCGAAGTGCCCGTAAGCCGCGGACTTGCGGTAGATCGGCTTGTTGAGCCCGAGGTGGGTGCGGATGCCGCGGGGGGTCAGGCCGCCGAGCTTGTCGATGCCGAGGATCGCCTGCTCGATCCGGTCGTCTCCGACGGTGCCGGTCCCGTGCGTGTCGACGTAGAGCGACAGCGGCTTCGACACGCCGATCGCATAGGCCAGCTGGATCGTGCAGCGCCGGGCGAGGCCCGCGGCGACGATGTTCTTGGCGAGGTAGCGGCTGATGTAGGCCGCCGAGCGGTCGACCTTGGTCGGGTCCTTGCCCGAGAACGCGCCGCCGCC
>JBIQKN010000098.1:0-8588 GCA_044506565.1 Sphingomonadales bacterium
CTTCTTCCAGCCGATGATCACGAATTCCTGCCGCAGCGTGCACTTGACCTTGACCCAGTTACGCGTCCGCGCAGAGCGGTAGGGGGCGTCGATCCGCTTGGAGATGATCCCTTCCTGCCCCGCATCGCACATCGCCCGGTAGAGCTTCTCGCCGGCGCCGATCACGTGGTCGGCGACGTGGATTTGCGGCTTCGCAGCGGCCAGCAGCGCCTCGAGCCGCTCCTTGCGCTCGATATTGGTCCGCTTGGCGAGATTCTCGCCATCGACCTCGAGCAGATCGAACGCGTGGAACGCCAACCCGTCGCCCGCCTTCTCGGCACCGTGCCCGCGCTTGAGCACGGCCTGCAGGCTCGAGAAGTCGGGATTGCCCTTGGCATCGTAGGCGACGATCTCGCCGTCGATCAGGCACGACGGCAGGTCGAGCGCAGCGAGGTGCGCAGCGAGCGGCTCGAACTTGTCGGTCCAGTCCTTGCCGCTGCGGGTGTAGACCCGGACCTGGTCGCCGGCGCAGGCGACCAGCGCGCGGTAACCGTCGAACTTGATCTCGTGCATCCAGCCGTTCCCGGCCGGCACCGCGTCGACCAGCGTCGCCAGCTGCGGGTTGCGGAACTTCGGCAGCTTGCCGGCGGATCGTTTGCGCGTTGCAGGCGCCTTGCCGACCGACTTGTTGCGCTCCGCCGCCTGTTCCATCACCTCGGCGAAGGCCTTGCCCTTCTTGCCCTTGAGCGACCACTCGCCCTTAGTGTCGGCGGCGATCTCGGCCATCGTCCGCCCGGTCAGCACGCTCGTCAGGCACCGCTCGACCAGCGGATCGCCGTCCTCGGCGTATTCGTCGTCGAGCTTCCGGAGCAGCCAGTTCTCGCGCTTTTCGCCGGGCCGCGGCTTCAACCGGATCAGCAGCCACTCGCCCTTCATCCGCTCGCCGTCGAGCGTGAAGTGCAGGTGCCCCTTGTCGATGTCCTTGCACGACTTGCCCTCGACGGGTGCCCAGGTGCCCTTGTCCCACAGCATCACCGTGCCGCCGCCGTACTCACCCTTGGGGATCGTCCCCTCGAACTCGGCGTAGGCCATCGGGTGGTCCTCGGTCCGCACCGCCAGCCGCTTGATCGACGGATCGGGTGAGGGTCCCTTGGTCACCGCCCACGACTTGAGTACGCCGTCGGCTTCGAGCCGGAAGTCCCAGTGCAGCCGGGTCGCCTCGTGCTTCTGCACGATGAAGCGGTTGCCGCCTTCGGAGTTCGCGCGCTTGCCGGCTGGCTCCTTCGTCTTCTTGAAGTCGCGCTTGCGGTTGTACTCGGCGAGGGGATTGGCGCGCGTCATGGCGTGAAATCGTCGTCAGGGGCCCACCGCTGCTCGACCAGGCCGAGCACCGTGAGCATCAGGATCGAGATGCCCGCGCCGATTACGACCAGCGGCCACTGCCCCGCGCCGCAGGCGATCCCAACCACCGCGGTCAGCCACAGGTGCGCGGCAGTGGTCAGGTTCTTCACCTTGCCGCGGCTGAACACGATCAGTCCCGCCCCGATGATCCCGATGAACGTGCCCGTCGCCTCGAAGATGCGCAGCACGTCGAGCTGGTTCTCCTCCATCTGCCCGCCGACCTGGTGGTACAGCGAAATCATCGAGGCGGTCATCGCCGCGGCCGAGAAGCAGATCAGCCCGTGCGTCCGCAACCCCGCCGCGCGTCCGCGAAACTCGCGGTCCATCCCGAGCACCAGGCCGAGCACTGCAGCGATGCCGAGCCGGGTCAGCAGGTCGAGGTCGATCCAGTGGACCAGAACCGGGTCGTTCAGCTCCATCTCCGGGCTCCCTTGGCGCATCCTTCGACAGGCTCAGGATGAGCGGAGGGTTTGCGAGTCGGGGCCCGCTCGTGCCGAGCTTGTCGAAGGGACATCCTGAGCTTGTCGAAGGATGCCGCGCCTGGCCGGGTCACGCCCGCTTCCGCGCCGGGGCGGCCTTCCTGGCGGGCGCCTTCTTCTTCGAAGGCGCCTTGCGCGCCGTCGGCTTCTTGGCGGCGGTCTTCTTCGCGCCGCCGCCCTTGCCCTGACTGCCGACCGACTTTTTCAGCGCCGCCATCAGGTCGATCACGTTGTCGCCGCTCGGCCGGTCGGGTTCCTCGGCGTCCTCGAGAATCTTCTTGCCCTTGGCCTTCTGCTTCTTGGCGATCAGGGTCTTGAGCGCATCGACGTAGCGGTCGTGGAAGTCGCCCGGGTCGAACGGCGCGCTGCGCTGCTCGATCAGCGTGGTGGCGAGGTCGAGCAGGTCCCGGTCGGGCTTGGTAGCCGGAATGTCCTTGAAGTAGCTCTGCGCCTTGCGCACCTCGTCCTCGTAGCGCAGCGTTTCGAGGACGATGCCCTTGCCGCACGGCTTCAAGGACACCAGCGTCTCGCGCCCGCGCACCGAGATCTGCCCGATGCCGACCTTGTTGCTCGCCTTGAGGGCCTCGCGCAGCACGACGAAGGCCTCCTCGGCGAGATCGTCGGCCGGGACGACGTAATACGGCTTCTCGAAGTAGAACACGTCGATCTCGCCGGCGTCGACGAACTGCACGAGGTCGAGCGTCTTGCGACTCTCGACCTTGGCCGCCTCGATCTCGTCATCCTCGAGCAGCACGTAGTTGCCCTTCGACACTTCGTAGCCCTTGACGATCTCGTCGCGGTCGACCGGGCCGATCCCCTGGACGATCTTCTCGTAGTTGATCCGCTTGCCGCTCGGCTCATGGATCTGGTGGAACTGGATCGTCGCCCCGCTCTTGGTCGCGGCGTAGACCTCGACCGGAATCGACACGAGCGCGAGACGGATCTGGCCTTGCCAGTAGGCACGTGCGGCCATTGCGGGCGGACTCCTCCTGTTGTGCGGGGAGTCAGCGCGCGAGCGGGCGGCGGGTTCCGGAGACCGAGTCGCCTCCGGGCGGAACTCACTCTCCTTCCAGCCGACCATCGAGCAGGCGCACGTGTCGCCGGCAGTGCTTGGCCACGTGCTCGTCATGGGTCGAGATCAGGAAGCAGGTCCCCGTCTCGCGGTTGATCCGGTCGATCAGCGCCAGCACCTGGTCGGCCGAGCCGCGGTCGAGGTTGCCGGTCGGTTCGTCCGCCAGCACCAGTTCGGGCCCGTTGATCAGCGCGCGGGCGACCGCCACGCGCTGGCGCTGGCCGCCGGACAGCGCGGCGGGGCGGTAATCGCGACGGTCGGCGAGGCCGACCGCGTCGAGCAGCTCGGCGGCGCGGTGGCGCATCTCGGCGGTCTCCCGGCCGGCGCAGGCGGCCGCCGGCATCATCACGTTTTCGAGCGCGGTCAGGTCGGGCAACAGGTGGTGGAACTGGAACACGAAGCCGATGTGCTCGCTGCGGAAGCGCGTGCGTTCGGCATCGCTCGCCTCGCCGAGGTCCAGTCCGAGCATCGTGTGACTGCCGCCGGTCGGCCGCAACAGCGTGCCGAGGATCGTCAGCAACGTGCTCTTGCCCGAGCCCGAGGGGCCGAGCAGCGCGGCGAGCTCGCCGGCCCCGAGGTCGAGGTCGATGCCGCGCAGCACTTCGGCGGCCGCCTCGCCCTCGCCGAACACCTTGGTCAGCCCGCGGACCGAGACCAGCGGCTCGCGGCTCACGTGCCGATGGCCTCGACCGGGTCGACCCGCGTCGCCTGCCGCGCCGCGAGCAGCGACGCGACGGCGGCGGCAAACGCCGTCAGCGCGATCGCCAGCAGGAAATCGCCCTGCGCACGGTCGACCGGAAGGCCGCCACCCTCGACTTCGGTCAGCGGCGGAAACGCGCTCAGCGCGAGCCAGGCGACTAGCGCACCGGCAACCGCGCCGGCCGTCCCGATCAGCGTGCCCTCGATCGCGAACACCGTCAGCACGAATCGCGGGCTCGCCCCGACTGCGCGCATGATCCCGATCTCTCCGCGTCGGCGGACGATCGACAGCAGCATCGCGCTGGCGATGCCGATCACGATGGTGACCAGCGCGAAGGCCTTGATCACCGTGCCCGTGCGCCCCTGGGCATCGAGCGCGTCGAACAATTGCGCGTTGTCCTCGGTCCACGCGGTCGCGTCGAGCCCGGTCGCGCCCCGCAGCCGGGCGGCGATCCCGGGTGCCGCATCGGGCGGCGCGACCTTGATTTCGACCCGCGAGATACCGCTCGGCAGGTCGAACAGCGCCCGCGCGGTGTTGAAATTCATGTAGACCGCCTGCCGGTCGGCCGTCGAAATTCCGAGCGCGAAGATCCCGCCGACGCGGAAGCTGCGCTCGCGTCCGCGGTCGGAACGGAGCCGGACCACCTGCCCGATCCTCAGGCCGAGGTCGTCGGCCAGCGTGGCGCCGATCAGCACGCCGTCGGGCGTGAGCGCGTCGCTCCCCGCGACCATCGCCGCGCCGATGTCGGCGATGGCCGACAGCTTGTCGGGCTGGACCCCGATCACGCCCACCGGGGCGATCGCCTGGCCGCGCTGAACGAAGGCGCTGCCGCGGATCTGCGGGGAAACCGCGACTACGGCGGGCGTCGTCTCGGCCTGCGCTACCGCCGGCTGCCAGACGAGAATCTGCTCGCGACGGCTCAAGTCCTTCTGGACCACGACCTGCGTCCGCTCGCCGGGCACGATCCGGGCCGGGTCGCGGTCGGGCATCTCCAGCGTGACGTGGGCAATGTTGCCGACCGTGCGCAACGTCAGCAACGTGGCGAGCCCGCCGATCAGCGCGCTCATGAACACGAACACGCCGACGCCCGTGGCGACTCCGAGTACCAGCAGCAGGCTTTGCCCGGGTGTCGCCAGCAGGTGGCGTAGCGCGATCTTGGCCGCGTATCTCAAGCGCCTACCTCGCGGGCCGAACCCGCGCGCCCGGCGCGGCCGCGGCGGGATCGGCGAGCACGCGCATCCCGGGCTCGAGCCCGTGAGTGACGATCACCTCGACCGCCGGCCAGTCGATGAAACGGATCGGCCGTTCCGCCACGCGGCCGTCGTCGCCGACCACCCGCACGCGCGGATTGGTCTCGGGCGACAGGATCGCCGCGCGCGGAATGCCGATCGCGTTGGCCCGCCGCTCGACGATGAGGTTGACCGACACCGTCTGGCCCGCCGGCGCGACGTCGAGCGGATCGAGGAACCGCAACCTCACCTCGCGGGCGCCGGTCGACTCGTCGACGCGCGGTTCGACGTGCACCACTTCGGCGCGGAGCGCCTGGGTTCGGCCCGGCACTTCGACCAGCCCGACCGTCCCGATGCGCAGTTCGGCGGCGTAGATCTCGTCGACTTCGGCGCTGACTTCCGGCGCGGTCAAATCGGCCAGGCGGTAGATCACGGTCTCGAGCCCGACGGTCTGGCCGCGGTCGACCGGGCGCTCGAGGATCACGCCCGCGAACGGCGCGCGCAGCACCGCCCGCTGCTGCACCTCCTGCGCCTGGACGCGGCTCGCGCGGCGCCGCTCGAGCTCACGCGCGCCTTCCTGCACCGCGAGCCGCGCCTCTTCGAGCTGTCGCTTGCTGACGAACTCGCCCAGCGCGGCGAAGCGTTCGTAGTCGCGCCGCGCCTGCGCCAGCACGGCTTCCTGCGCGGCGATTGCGGCGGCCGCTTCGGCGATCGCCGCGCGCTGCGGTCCGTCGTCGACCCGCGCGATCGGCGTCCCGGCCTCGACCCGGTCGCCGACGTCGTAAGGCAGATCGAGCAGGGTGCCGGCGACCGGCGACTGGACGGCCACCGACTGGCGCGGCCGGATGCGGCCGTTGACCGCAAGCGCCCGTGTCACTTCGCCGCGCTGGACAGCGATCGTCTCGACTTCCGCCGCGCGCGGAGCCAGCAGCCACCACGCAAGCAGGCCGGCGAGCGCAAGCGCGGCCGCCCACACGACGAGCCTTCCCCGGTTCACGCCAACCGCCCTGCCGAAAAGGCGCCCGCGCCGCTCGCCGTCGTCGTCTCGAAGTGCCGCATTCGCCTCCTGCCGGCGATCAATCCGGCAGCCGTTCCCCCGTTCCCGGCCGTTCTAACGCTTGCGCACGAACTCCGCCCGCAACACCAGCCCCTTGATGCCCTCGTACTTGCAGTCGATCTCCTGCGGATCGCCGGTCAGGCGGATCGACTTGATCAGCGTGCCGCGCTTCAGGGTTTGCCCGGCGCCCTTGACCTCGAGGTCCTTGATCAGCGTGACCTGGTCGCCGTCGGCGAGCAGGTTGCCGACCGCGTCGCGCACTTCGACCTGCGAGGCGGCGGCGCGTCTCGCCGCGAGTTCCGAGGCCGGCATCCACTCGCCGCTGTCCTCGTCGTAAACGTAGTCGTCGTCGCTCATCGCTCGTCCGTCCGTTGCAACCGTGCGCCCCCTTACGCGCTCACGCAGCAAAAGGCGAACGCGCCCCATAGGGGCAGGATTAGGCGTTCGACCCGTTCCGTGCTACACGCTCCGCGCTGACGTCGAATTTTGCGACGGACTTCGGTGCCAGGGTCCGGCGAGCCGCCCCTGACGACGACTTCCTTTCGATTGACGACCCGACGCACGACCGGCCCACGGCAATACCGCCCGGGCTCCCCAGGTTCTCGAAAGGAACATCTCATGCCGATTGGCACCGTGAAATTCTTCAATACCGACAAAGGCTACGGCTTCATCTCGCCCGAGGACGGCGGCGCCGACAGCTTCGTCCACATCACCGCGGTCCAGGCCGCCGGGATGCAGACGCTGAACAAGGATCAGCGCCTGTCCTACGAGGTCGAGCGCGGCCGCAACGGCAAGGAATCCGCGGTCAACCTGCAGCAGGCCTGAGGCCTGCGGGTCACCGACCCGATTCTCGCGCCCCCGCCACGGCGGGGGCGCTCCCTTCCCCCGCAGGAGTCGCCCGATGAGCCAGACGTTCGAGTTCTACGACCAGCGCGCCAGGGCCGCCGAGGCCGAGGCGGAGAAGGCGGTGCTCGACAACGTCCGCGAGCGTGAGCTGCGCTCGGCGCGTGCCTGGCGCACGATGGCCGACCGGCAGAAGCTCATCGACGCCGAGCGCATCAAGGCCGACGATATCCGCGCCGCGCGCCGCGCGGCCGAGCTCGAGGCGGCCGGCGCTTCGGCCATGCCCGAATAGGACTCGTCTAGGTTTCGCGAGGCCCGAGCATCGCCTCGGCCCGCACCAGCCGGTCGTAATCTTCGGCGCTGACGAAACCGCTGGCGAGCGCCGCTTCGCGCAGCGTGACGCCGCGCGCGTGCGCGTCCTTGGCGATCGCCGCAGCGTTGTCGTAGCCGATCGCCGGCGCCAGCGCGGTTACCAACATCAGCGAACGCTCGACCCCGGCCGCAAGATTGTCGAGCCGCGGCTCGAGCCCGGCGAGCAGGTTGCGCGTGAAGCTGTCGCTGGCGTCAGCCAGCAGCCGCGCCGACTGCAGCACGTTGTGCGCGACCACCGGGCGGTAGACGTTGAGCTCGAACTGCCCCTGGCTGGCGGCGAAGGTCACCACTGTGTGGTTGCCGAACACTTGCGCGCAGACCTGGGTCAACGCCTCGCACTGGGTCGGGTTGACCTTGCCCGGCATGATCGAGGAGCCCGGCTCGTTCGCCGGCAGCGCCAGTTCGCCGAGCCCGGCGCGGGGCCCCGAGCCGAGCAGGCGGATGTCGTTGGCAATCTTGTACAACGAGGCCGCCAGCGTGTTCAGCGCGCCGTGCGCGAACAGCAGCGCGTCCTGCCCGGCGAGCGCCTCGAACTTGTTCGGCGCAGTGACGAACGGCAGCCCTGTAGCCTCGGCGATCTCAGCCGCGATCGCCTCGGCGAACCCGGCCGGCGCGTTGAGACCGGTGCCGACCGCCGTGCCGCCCTGCGCCAGCTCGTACAGCCCCGGCAGCACTGCCGCGACCCGCTCGCTGCCCGCGCGCACCTGCCGCGCCCAGCCGGAGACTTCCTGCCCGAGCGTCAGCGGGGTCGCGTCCTGCGTGTGCGTGCGGCCGATCTTGACGATCCCGGCCCAGGCCGCGGCCTTGCTCTCGAGGTCCGCGGCCATCCGCCCGAGCGCCGGCAGCAGCGCGCCGGTGATCGCCAGCGCCGTGGCGACGTGGATCGCCGTCGGGATGGTGTCGTTCGACGATTGCGACAGGTTGACGTGGTCGTTCGGGTGCACCGGGCTCTTGCTGCCGACCTCGCCGCCGAGCAGCGCGATCGCCCGATTGGCGATCACCTCGTTGGCGTTCATGTTGGTCTGTGTGCCCGAGCCGGTCTGCCACACGACCAGCGGGAAATGATCGTCGAGCCGCCCCTCGGCAACCTCCTCTGCGGCCCGCGCGATCGCCTCGGCCAGCCGCGGCTCGAGCAGCCCGAGCCGGGCGTTGACCCGCGCCGCGGCGCGCTTGACGATCCCGAGCGCGCGGATCACGCCGGCCGGCATGCGCTCGCCGCCGATGCGGAAGTTCTCGAGGCTGCGCTGCGTCTGCGCGCCCCACAGCCGGTCGGCCGGGACCTCGATCGGGCCGAAGGTGTCGCTCTCGGTGCGGGTCTGCGTCATCGAGCCAGGATGCGCTCTCCGCAGGCAAAAGAAAACCGCCCTGAGCCTCGCGGCCGGGCGGTCGAATGTGCGGCGGTGGTTGCGGGGGTTGGATTTGAACCAACGACCTTCAGGTTATGAGCCTGACGAGC
>JBIQKN010000099.1:0-8523 GCA_044506565.1 Sphingomonadales bacterium
GACCTCCTCATCTGCCGCACAGAACTCGCCGAGCCCGTGCTCAATGCCGTCGCCGGGATTGCGGCCGCGAGCTGAGATGGATCCCGCTCATTCGATAGCCGGAGCCTTCGTCGGCTTTCTCGTCGGAGTTACGGGCGTCGGTGGCGGCTCACTGATGGCGCCCATCCTGATCCTGCTGTTCGGCTTCAACCCAGCCGTCGCCATCGGGACGGATCTCTGGTTTGCCGCGATCACCAAGACCGCCGGCGGCATCATCCATCACCGGCTGGGTTCGCCCGACTGGAAGATCGTGGGGCGGCTCGCGCTGGGCAGCCTGCCGGCAGCGGCGCTGACCCTCGTGTGGCTCGCGCAGTTCCATGGCGGGAGACTCCAGTCCGACCTGTTGATGACCCTCCTGGGCGCCGCCCTCCTCCTCGTTGCGATATTCATCCTGTCGCGCCACAGAATCGTCCGCCCGCTCCGCAAGCTTCGCGACCGCATGGGCCCGCGCATGCGGCGCCACCAGTTCATCGCAACAGTCGTGGGCGCGATGGTCGTGGGGTGCCTCGTCACGCTGACATCGATCGGGGCCGGAGCGCTCGTGGCGGTGATGCTGGCGCTGGTCTACCCGCTGCGAATGAACGCCCGCACGATCGTCGGGACGGACATCGTGCACGCCATCCCTCTGACCCTGCTCGCGGCGCTCGGACACAGCTGGCTCGGCAACGTCGACGGCTGGCTGCTGGCGAGCCTGCTGCTCGGCTCGATCCCCGGGATAGTCGCCGGCTCGCTCCTCACCGGGAAGATCAACGACAACCTCGTTCGGATCGCGCTCGGCGTCATGCTTATCGCTTCGTCGCTGAAGATGCTTTTTTCCTGAGATATCACGGGCGCGGGCGGTTGGGGCCTGGCGTCTCCGACCCGCTTCCTCTCCCGCAACCCGCCGCCCTTGTAATTGCCCTGTAACATCGCCATTGGGAGGCACGACTGCCAATCCCAAAACGGATCCATGACCGACAGCGACCCCTTGCACAGCACGTGTGGGCTCGACGCCAATGGCGACAAGCTCCACGAGGAGTGCGGCATCTTCGGCGTTATCGGGGCTCCCGAGGCGGCGGCGGCCTGCGCGCTCGGCCTTCA
The DNA here is from genome assembly GCA_044506565.1 of Sphingomonadales bacterium. Lineage (GTDB taxonomy): Bacteria > Pseudomonadota > Alphaproteobacteria > Sphingomonadales > Sphingomonadaceae > Croceibacterium_A. The sequence continues at coordinate 1,120 of JBIQKN010000099.1, forward strand.
TGCGCTGCAACACCGCGGTCAGGAAGCGGTCGGCATCTCCTGCTTCGACGGCACCGAGTTCTTCACGCGCCGCGGCCTCGGCCATGTGGCGGAGAACTTTTCCTCCGCCGAATCGCTTGCCGAGCTCAAGGGCGAGATGGCCGTCGGACACGTGCGCTATTCGACCACCGGCGGCGCCGGCCTACGTAACGTCCAGCCGCTCTTCGCCGATCTTGCGAGCGGCGGCTTCGCGGTCGCGCACAACGGCAACATCTCGAACGCGCACCATCTCAAGCGCGACCTCGTCGAGCGAGGCGCAATCTTCCAGTCGACCTCGGACACCGAGGTCATCATCCATCTCGTCGCGACAAGCCGCTTCAAGTCGATGCTCGACAAGCTCGTCGATGCCTTGCGCCTCGTCGAAGGCGCCTATGCGCTGATCGTGATGACACCGCGCGGGATGGCCGCGTGCCGCGACCCGCTCGGCATTCGTCCGCTCGTCATGGGCAAGCTCGGCGACGCGACGGTATTCGCGAGCGAGACGGTGGCGCTCGACGTGGTTGGCGCGGAGTTCGTCCGCCAGGTCGAGCCGGGCGAGTTCGTCGAAGTCGACTTCGACGGGTCGATCCGCAGCCACCGCCCGTTCGGAGAGGTCCAGCCGCGCCCGTGCATCTTCGAGCACGTCTATTTCAGCCGGCCGGACTCGGTGTTCAACGACCGCTCGGTGTACGAATCGCGCAAGCAGATCGGCGTCGAGTTGGCCCGCGAGGCTCCGGTCGAGGCCGATCTCGTGGTGCCGGTGCCAGACAGCGGCGTGCCCGCCGCAATCGGCTATTCGCAGCAGTCGGGAATTCCGTTCGAACTCGGCATCATTCGCTCGCACTACGTCGGGCGAACCTTCATCCAGCCGTCGGACGGCGCGCGGCACGCCGGGGTCAAGCGCAAGCATAACGCCAACCGCAAGCTGGTCGAAGGCAAGAGCATCGTGCTGATCGACGATTCGATCGTTCGCGGAACGACGTCGATGAAGATCGTCCAGATGATGCGCGACGCCGGGGCTCGCGAAGTCCATTTCCGCGTCGCCAGTCCGCCCACGGGACACGGCTGCTACTACGGCGTCGACACGCCCGAACGGTCGAAGCTGCTGGCCGGGCGAATGGACGTCGCGGCGATGTGCGAGTTCATCCAGGCCGACAGCCTCGCCTTCGTCTCGATCGACGGGCTATATCGGGCGGTCGGCCTGTCCGGCCGCGACAATGCCTGCCCGCAGTATTGCGACGCGTGCTTCACCGGCGATTACCCGACCACGCTGACCGACCTTGCGGAGCGCCGCCAGGCCGACGCGCAACTTACCCTGCCGGTCAGCAACAAGGCCGCCTGATGGCAGCCGACGGTCCGCTCGCGGGGCGCATCGCGCTCGTCACCGGCGCGAGCCGCGGCATCGGGGCGGCGACGGCGATCGCGCTTGCGGAAGCGGGAGCCCATGTCGTGATCATCGCGCGCAAGGCGCGCGATCTCGAGGCGGTCGACGAGACGATACACGAGGCCGGCGGCTCGGCGACCATCGCCCCGATGGACCTGACCGAAGGCGATTCGATCGCGCGCCTGGCAGCGGCGATCCGGGAACGCTGGAACCGGCTCGACGTGCTGGTCATCAACGCAGCGATGCTGCCGCCGCTGATGCCGGTCGCGCAGATCGAGGCCAAGAGCTTCAACCAGGCCCTGACACTCAACGTGCTGGCAACGCAGGCCCTGCTGGCAGCGTTCGACCCGCTGCTGAAGCGCAGCGAGCATGGTCGGGTGATCGGCATGACGAGCTCGGTCGGCGCCGAGCCGCGCGCGTACTGGGGAGCCTACGGCGCGACGAAGGCTGCGTTCGACGTCCTGCTTGGTTGCTACGCGCGCGAAGTGCAGAACCTCTCTGCCACGCGAGTTGCGATCCTGGACCCCGGCGCGACGCGAACCGAGATGCGCGCCAGGGCCTATCCCGGCGAGGATCCCGCGACGCTCAAGGAACCCGCCAGCGTCGGCGCCAGGGTCGTCGAACTGCTCGCCGGAGATTTCGATACCGGGGCGCGGTTTCGCGTCGAGGACAACCGAACCAACTAGGCGCGAGACGCCGCCGATTTCGTCGGGGGCAAGGCATCGGGGAACGGCGCCTTAACCAATGTCGGTAGGATGCTGGTAACCAGCCCCGTCCATCCTCCGCTCGCAATGGCGACTCCCCTTCGTCGCCGGCTTGCCAGGGAACCGATTCGGATGAGCCTCCAAAACACGCTCGGCCGCTATCACATTGCGGCGCAGGAGGATCGCTCCGCGCCGCGCACCAAGCTCGCCATTCCCGCGCAGTTGCGGGCGTCTGGCGCGCGCGCCTTCCAGACTGTCGTCAACGACCTGTCGCTCTCGGGTTTTTCGGCGACCGCGATCACCCGCATGTACCCGGGATCGGTCTGCTGGCTGACCCTTCCCGGGCTGGAATCGCTGCAGGCCGAGGTCGTCTGGTGGGAAAACAACGTGTGCGGCTGTGCGTTCAACAGCCTGCTCAGCCCCATCGTGCACGACAACATCCTCGCCAGGTATCGCGCCGACACCACCTTTCGCGGTTGAGCCCGGCCCCGGGGCGCCGAGTTCCGGCAATCCGTGCGCGCCTGGCCACGGCGATTTGCCTTGTCCGGCGCGAGTCCCTATCGCTTGACCTCGACCAACGGGCGGACCGACGCCCGATCGCGCGGCTACGGGGCGAACGTCAGGAAAGAGATTGACCCTCGGGGAAATCCTTTTCATCACGCGCGGCGCATCATTGTCACCGGCGAGGCCGGAAGAGGTTTCTGCAGAAGATGATCAGGTTTTCACGTGTTTGCGCGATCGCAGCTGCGGGCTTGCTGGCGGGATGCTCCTATGGCTTCGGCGGAGGCGAGGTCGGCGAGACCGGCCGTGTCGAGGTCGTGCAGATCGCCAGTTTGCCGGAACCCACGATCAGTGATGTCATCGGCCAGCCGCGGTCCTACTTCGTCGGGCCCAACGATGTCCTGGTGGTCGACGTCTTCGGCATCGAAGAACTGACGGCGCGGGAAGTCGTGGTTGATAACTCGGGACGCCTGGCACTGCCGTTGGCGGGCTCGATTACGGCGGCGGGACTGACCCCGGACGAACTGTCCGCGGCGATCACCGAGCGCCTCCGTGCCAATTATGTACGGGACCCGCTGGTGGCGGTGAACGTGAAGGAAGCCCTCAGCCAGTCCTTCACCGTCGACGGCCAGGTGAACCGCCCGGGCCTGTATCCGCTGCGCGGCGACATGACACTCATCCGCGCGATTGCCAGCGCCCAGGGCCTCGGGCAGTTCGCCGAGCAGGACAACGTCGTCGTGCTCCGTACCGTGAACGGTCAGGAATACGCCGGCGTCTACAACATCGCGGCGATCCGGCAGGGCAACTACGAAGACCCGCGCATCTATCCCAACGACATCGTCGTCGTGGGAGACAGCGCACGGCTCCGCAGGATGGAAGACCTGCTGCGGCTTCTCCCCGCGATTGCGACTCCGGTGATCTACATGCTCGGCGGCAGGCGCTAGACGGCGGACTGGCCCAAGCCTAGCGCTTGACCAGCGTCGCCTGGCTGACGGTGATCGTGCCGCCGCGAAAGCCGCCTTCGCAGTACATCAGGTAGAAGCGCCACAGGTCGCAGAACCGGCGGTCGAACCCGGCGGGCAGTTCGCCTTGCGCCTCGGCCGCGGTGAAGCGCGCCCTCCACGCTTTCAGGGTCTCGGCATAGTCGGCGCCGAAATCCTCCTGGTCCTCCCACGACAGCCCGCGCTCGGCGGCGAGACGGCGGAACTCGTCGGTGCTGATCAGCAGCCCGCCGGGAAATATGTAGGCCTGGATGAAGTCCGCGCTTCGGGCATAATCTTCGAACAGGTCGTCGCGCATGGCGATGAACTGGATCGCCGCCCGGCCGCCTGATTTGAGGTTGCGGGCGAGGCAGTCGAAGAACGCCGGCCAGTACTCGCGCCCGAGGGCTTCGACCATCTCCACGCTGACGATCGCGTCGAACGGACCCTCGCCGTCCCGGCCGACGTCGCGATAGTCCTGCTTGCGGAAGTCGACATCGGGGTGGCGCGCGCGCGCCCATTCGAGTTGCTCGTCCGAGAGGCTGATCGCCGTGACCTTGCTTCCGCGCGAAGCGAAGTGCTGCGCCAGCGCTCCCCAGCCGCAGCCGATCTCGAGCAGGGTTCCGGGCGTCCCGAGACGCTCCACCAGGCGGTCCCACTTGCGCCGCTGCGCCGTCTCCAGCCCGTCGCCGCCCCAGCGATAGGCGCTCGAATAGCTCATCGTGGGGTCGAGCCACGCACCGTAGAAGTCGTTGCCGAGATCGTAGTGCGCGTGAATGTTCTTCTCGGCCTGGACGCGCGTGTTGCGGTTCAGCCAGTGCAGCACGCGGCTGGCCGTGCGCCACGGCCCCTTGGCGCGGCCGGTGTCGCCCAGCGCAGCGGAATTGGCCGCGAACACGGCAAACAGCGCGACGGGATCCGGGCTGGCCCACTCGCCGGCTTCCCAGGCCTGGTACCACCCGACCGAGCCGTTGGTGGCGAGCCGCACGAGCGCTCGCCAGTCGCGAATGTGGACTTCGCCCTCGAAACCCGGGCGGCGGCCGCCGAGGCGGCGCACCGTCCCGTCGGGCAGGTGCCCGAGGATCGCGCCCGCCTCGAGCCCGCGGTCGATGCGATCGAGCAGCTTGTGGAACCCGGGAGCCGACAGCCGCGCGAACAGGCCCGGCGCGAAGCTGAACCGCTGGCCGGCCTCGAGCAGCACGCTGCCCCGCGTTGCGCTCTCCCCCTTCATGCCGCCACTATGACTCCCGGCGCCGCGGGCGGCAAGCCGGTCGCGGTCCTAGGCCGCGGTGCAGGCATCCGCCGGAAGGGCGACCGAGAAGCGCGCGCCGCGTCCCACGAAGCGAGCATCGCCAAGCTGCCATCCCCCGTCGGGCAACCGCTCGACGAACGGGGCGCGCGACCAGACGAGGAAAGCGTCGACGTCGCGGTCCCGTCGCCGCGCCGCACCCAGATCGCACCGGTCGAGAGGCACGTCGCCAACCGGCTGACCGGCCACGCTCCACAGGCCGTCGCCCTGTCCGACGATCATATCGCGGCGCCAGAACGCCAGCGGCGCCTCGTTGGCGATTGCGATCCGCGGATAAGGTGCGTTCAGCCGGGCGCGCTCCTCGGCAAGCCAGGTGATCGCGGCGTTGAGGCCCACGTAGGCCAGCGCCAGGGCCAGGGCGCCGCGAGCTATGGGCTTGCCCTCGCCGGCCTTTCGCTCGCGTCGGAGCGACAGCCAGGTCGCGAAACCGAGCCCGAGCCACAGCCACAGGTCGATGATGAACAGGATGTCGCCATAGAACCACCGCTGGCTGAACGGCGAGAGGAAGCGGATGCCGTAGCTGTTGAGCCAGTCGAGGGCGGGATGGGTCAGGCAGGCGATGAGGCCGAGCCAATAGAGTTGCCCGAACCGCACGGGCGCCCTTCCCTCCGGCCGCTTGCCCCTGCGTTGCTGCCAGCGGTCGAAGCCCCACAGGATCGCCGCCAGCGCCAGCGGCAGGAGCAGCCAGGCGATCGGGCCGTGCGTGAGGCCGAGCCTGAGCGCGAGGCCCTGGGTGCCGAGCAACATGCATACGCCGTCGACGTCCGGCAGGTTCGCGCCGATGACCAGCGCCGGCATCGCCAGGCCCGTCCGGCGCTTCAGCCCGGCCTGCCCGATCAGTGCGCCGACGAGGCTGTGGGTCAGGTTGTCCATCGCCAGCCTTCAAGCGACTCGCGGAACCGGCGCCGAGGCCGGTCGAGGGTGACACAAGCGACAAATCCAACTCGCGCGTGTCGCCCTCGAAACTCCAGGATTTCCGCGCCTTTCGCGGGTCGAGAGCGACAGGATGGCTCGGAGAAGAAAATAAAATCTTGTTTCACAGACGAGCCACGATCTTACGCACACACCGCTCGCCGATCCTTGCCCCGCTCCGCCCATTTGCCGAGACTGGCACAGTCCTAGGGTTGTAGGACAGCCGTTTTTACTCCGCTTCATCGAACCCTCGCGACTGTCGAGGGGGTGCAAATTCTCACACAAAGACACGAAGACACGAAGGTGTCGCGCTCAGGGGTGCGAAGGGTAGTAGTCGTTGGCGATGCGCTGTAGGCCGGCTTTGAAGGTGGCTTGCCCGAAATTCATCAACAGGCCGAGAGGCAGTTGCATGAGCCGCAGGTACGTGAGGACCTGCTTGCCATGAACCAGTGCCGCGCGCTCGGTGGACTTCAGCTCGATCAGCAGCGAACGTTCGACAAGCAGATCGGCCTTGAAGGCGTTGTCTACAACAACGCCCTTGTACTGAATCGGAATCGAAACCTGCCTCTGGCAGGTCAGGCCCCTGTCACGAAGGCTCTCAGCGAGCAGAATCTCGTAGACCGACTCCAATAGCCCCGGTCCCAAATCGCGATGCAATCGGTATCCGCAATCGACGGCAATTTTGGCCAGATCTTCCAGACGTTCCAGGCGCGACATCTTCGTGCCTTAGTGTCTTCGTGTGAGTCCTGAATCCGTGTCGAAACGGCGATCGCCTGAGTTTCTAGCGCTTCCGCGCCTCGACGGATGCAGAACTTAAACCGGATCGGATGCAGTTCCCGAGACGGTCCAGGTCTGGCCCTTCGCCAGCAGCTTGGCGAGGCTCGTATCGCGGCCTTCGCTGGCCCTGGCGTTCTGCTCGATGACCGCGCTCTCGAAGGTCGGGCGCGGGTCGTCGTAGAGGACGCCGAGGGCCATCGGGAACGGGCCGAACGGCAGCTCGACGAGCATGTGCGCGATCGCGCGGTTCTTGACGTTGTGGACGATCACCCCGGCCGCCTGCCAGTCGCCGTCGGCGACGTCGACGACCTGGAGCGAGAGGGTGTCGAGGTCGAGGGTGATGCCCTTGGTTCCGCCGGCGAACAGCATCGGCTCGCCGTCGACCAGCCACAGCTGGCGGTCGTCGGCGCCCTTGGGCTGCGCGAAGTCGTTGAACACGTCCTTGTTGTAGACGACGCAGTTCTGGAAGATCTCGACGAACGCCGCGCCCTGGTGGCGGTGGGCGGCCATCAGCACGTCGGGCAGGTTCTTCGACACGTCGAACCCGCGCGCCACGAACCGGGCGCCCGAGCCGAGAGCGAAGGCGCACGGGCTGGCCGGCCGGTCGACCGAGCCCTGCGGGGTCGACGGCGTGGTCGTGCCGAGGCGGCTGGTCGGCGAGTATTGGCCCTTGGTGAGCCCGTAGATCTCGTTGTTGAACAGCATGATCTGCAGGTTCACGTTCCTGCGAAGAACGTGCATCAAGTGATTGCCGCCGATCGACAATCCATCGCCGTCACCGGTCACCATCCACACGTCGAGATCCGGGTTGGCGAGCTT
>JBIQKN010000100.1:0-7223 GCA_044506565.1 Sphingomonadales bacterium
ATCCCCAACTGGACCGGGCGCCTGCCGATCGCCGGCTGGCCGCTCGCCACGCTGGTCAGCCTGTGGCTCGCGGGCCGCCTCGCGGTGCTGTTCTCGGGCGCGATCGGGCTCGGCGCGGCGGCGCTGCTCGACGTCGGCTTCTACGCGGTCATGGCTTTCGTCGGCGCGCGCGAGATCCTCGCGGCGAAGAACCGCAACCTGCCGCTGGTGGCGATGATCCTGCTGTTCGGCGCGGCCAACGCCGTCGACTACGCCGCGGTCTCGGGCCTCCTCGCCGACGGCGAGGCCGGCTTCCGCGCCGGGATCGCGCTGGTCACGGTGATGATCTCGGTGATCGGCGGGCGGATCATCCCCTCATTCACGCGCAACTGGCTGGTCAAGCAGGGGCGCGAGCGCGGCCTGCCCGGGCAGCCGGGCCGCTTCGACCTCGCGGTGGTCGTCCTGACCGCGCTGGCGCTGCTCGCCTGGGTACTCGCGCCCAACGCCGCGCTGACCGGTGCCGCGCTGCTCGCCGCGGGCGCGCTGCAGCTCGTTCGCCTCGCCCGCTGGGGCGGCTGGCGCACGGTCAGCGACCCGCTGCTGCTGGTGCTCCACGTCGGCTACCTGTGGGTCCCGGCCGGGCTGGCGCTGCTCGGCTGGAGCGTGCTCGACACCGCGATCCCGCGCACCGCGGCGGTCCACGCGCTCACCGCCGGGGCCATGGCGACGATGATCCTTGGTGTAACCACCCGCGCGACGCTCGGCCACACCGGCCGCGAGCTGCGCGCCGGGCCTTTGACGGTCGGCGCCTATTGGCTGGTCACGCTCGGCGCCCTGCTGCGCCTCGCCGCCTCGCTCGGCTGGATCGGCTATCAGGCCGGCCTCGAGCTCGCGGGCGCCTTGTGGGCCGGCGCCTTCGTGCTGTTCCTCGTCGCCTACGGCCCGATCCTGTTCGCACCGCGCCTCGACGCGAAGCCGGGTTGAGCGATCACGGCCGGCGGTAGGGGACGAAGTCCTCGAGGAACACCACCCCCGTGGTGATCCCGCTGGTGCGGTCGACCGTGCGGATGATGTCCTGCTTGCACAGCTGGCTGCCCGTCCGCCGGATCACCACGATGTCGCGGGTGTCGAGCGATCTCGGGTCGGTCGGCCGCGAGACCCAGACCGTGTCGCCGGCCTCGTAGACGACCGCGGTCTGGTCGTAGAAGTGCAGGCGATTGTCGTTGAACGCGGTGATGCAGCTTTCCGGCTCGCCGGCCACGCGGCCCTCGAGCAGCTTGGCAAGCCGCGCTTCCTCGCGCTGCTGTCGCGTGCCTTCCGTGTGGGCGCATCCGGCGAGCGCCGCGGCGAGGGCGAGGACGGCACAAAGCGTTCGACTGGCAGATGAAGTTCGCATGGCGTCACTCCTTGAATTCGGCAGTCAAGCCTGTCTCGCAAGTCTAGACGGAATCGAAGCCGTTTGACCTTGGGAATGTTCCCGTCCCGCGCGCTACTGGGTTCGAAGCCGAGGGACATCTTGCGACAACTCTGCCGTTGCCGGGCGGCGGTGAAAAGAGGATAATCGCGGCGCCCAAATTGGGAGACAGTCGATGTTCACCCGACTCCGCACCCTTTTCATCGCCGGTATCGCCGGCGCGCTGCTCGCTCCGCTCCCCGCCTCTGCCGAGGCCAACGAGGAGCCGCTGGCGCGGTTCGAGACGGCGTTGTGTCCGGGTGTCGTCGGTCTCAAGCGCGACGCCGCCGAGATGATGGTCGCGCGGATGCGCGCCACGGCAGAGATGCTCGGCTTGCGCATGGCTCCCGAGGGTTCGTGCGAGGCCAACCTGGTAGTCGGTTTCGTCGACGACGGACAGGCCTTCCTCCGTCAGCTGCGCAACGATCGGCGTTACATCTTCGCCGAGCTGACGCGCGACGAGCGGGTCGACCTGCTCAACGAGACCGGGCCGGCGCGGGCCATGCTGCGCGTGCGCGCCCGCACCCGCGACGGTATGCCGATCCCGCGCCGCGAGAGCCTTGGCGAACTGCCGCAGACCTCGCTGTGGATGGCGCACTCGAAGATCTACGTCGCCACCCGCAACGACATCATCTCCGCGCTCGTGCTGTTCGATCGTGACGAGATCCGCGACTACAACCTGACGCAGCTGGCCGACTACGCCACTTTCCGCGCGCTGGTCCACACGCTGCCCGATCCGGCCTCGGCCGGTCAGGCCTCGATCCTCACCCTGTTCGATGCGGGCGAACGTCCCGAGGGCCTGACGGCGTTCGACCTCGCCTACCTCAACACGCTCTACTCCGGCATGGCCAACCTGCCCGCGCCGGCCAAGCTGGCCGAGCTCGAGAAGGCAACCGGCGTCCCCACGCGCGAGTAACCGGCACGCCATTCACCCCGGAGCCAACCCCCGCATGATGACTTTCCGCGGCGGCCTCATTGCCGCCTTCGCCGCCACGCTGGCCGCCGCCGTTCCCGCTGCCGCGCAAGAGGCGGAGGCGCCCGGCTCCGACGGGGATATCGTCGTGACCGGCGAGCGCCCCAGCCACCGCGAGGTCAGCCGCCAGGCGCGCGACGTGACCGCCATCGGCAGCGACATCCGCGACCGTCCGCTCGCTCGGATCGAGGACCGCCTGTGCCCGGGCGTGATCGGGCTCAAGCGCGACGCTGCCGAGCTGATGATCGACCGCATCCGCTGGAACGCCGAGCGGCTCGACATGTGGCTGGCCGACGATACCGACTGCTCGCCCAACCTGATCGTCGCCTTCGTCGACGACGGGCATCAGGCGCTCGGCGAGCTGCACGAGAACCAGCCGTGGCTGTTCGAGACGCTGCCGATCCACGAGCGCCGCGCGCTGCTCGCCGAGCAGGGCCCGGTCCGCGTGTGGACCACCGCGCTGACCCGCACCCGCGACGGCATGCCGATCCAGCGGCGCGAGAACCTGACCGATCCCCCGGTCACGCAGATGTGGATGGCGCACTCGAAGCTCTACCTGACGATCCGCGAGGACATCACCCAGGTGGTGGTGCTGTTCGACCGTGAGGGCGTGCGCGGCAAGACGATCATCCAGCTCGCCGATTACGTGACCATGCGCAGCTTCGCGCGTACGCGGCCAGCCTCGGGCGAAGCCGCGCTCGACACGATCCTCGCGCTGTTCGACCCGGACCACGAGCCGCCGCTCGAGCTGACCGCGTTCGATCAGGCCTACCTGCGCAGCGTCTACAAGGAGATCGCCAACCTGCCGGCGGCGATGAAGCTGCTCGACGTGGCCGACGAGCTCGAGCGCGAGACGGAGCGACGGGCGTCGGACCGCTAGGCGCTGCGCAAGCCGGTCATCGGCGGTAAATCTTCGCGGACTATCGTGCCCGGCCGGTTCATGCGCCGGGGGGCGTGCCATGCGTCGAACAGTCTTGCTCGCCGGTTTCGCCTTGTCAGCGATCGCGTGCGCACCGGCCTACGGCCAGCAGGACGCGCCGGACGCGGACTCCACCATCGTCGTCACCGGCGAGCAGCCGAGCTGGAGCGAGGTCACCCGCCAGGCGCGCGACATCACCCAGCCGAGCGGCATCCGCCATGCTCCGCTGCCGAGGTTCGAGGGCGACCGGCTGTGCCCGGGCGTGCTCGGCCTCAAGCAGGACCACGCGACGCTGGTGGTCGACCGCATCCGCTGGAACGCCGAGCGGTTCGGCCTGTGGATGACCGAGGACGACGGTACCTGCACACCGAACTTCCTGGTCGCCTTCGTCGACGACGGACAGGAGACGCTGCAGCGGATCGCCGAGGAACGGTACTGGCTGTTCAGCGACATGCCGCGCCACGAGCGGCTGGCGCTGCTCGCCGAGGAAGGTCCCGTGCACGTCTGGACCACGACCCAGGCGCGCACCAGCGGCGGCACGCCGCTAGCGCGACGGGAGGACGGCCGCCAGGTTTCGGCGATGTCGAGCGGCGGGGTCGCCCGCGCCGCACTGCCGGTGCGCGAGGACATCACCGACGTGCTGGTGCTGTTCGACCGCGAGGGCGTGCGCGGCAAGACGCTGATCCAGCTGGCCGACTACGCGACGATGCGCGGCCTCGCCCGCACCCGAGCGGCAGAGGGCGACGGGCGGGCGATGGACACGATCCTTGCGCTGTTCGACGCCGACGACACCGGGCCGCCGGAACTGACCGCGTTCGACCTCGCCTACCTCGGCGCGCTCTACGACGGACCGGCCAACGTCGCCGGCCTCGCCAAGGTCGGCTCGGTCAGCCGCCAGCTGCGGCGGAACGTAGAAGCCGAGGCCCGGGAACCCCGCGAGTAGCGCTCACTCGCCCGGCGTGATCCGGAGGATCGCGCCGTCGGTCTCGTCGGTCAGCACGTAGACCGAGCCGTCGGACGCCACGCGCACGTCGCGCAGCCGCTGGTTGAGGTCGGCGAGCATCGCCTCCTGCGCCAGCACGTGCCCGTCGGGCGCGAGCTCGAAGCGGACCAGCGTGCGGTTCATCATCGCGATCAGCAGGTTGCCGTCCCACGCCGGGAACGCCGGGCCGCGGTAGACCGCGATGTTGCCCGGGTTGTGCGACGGCGGGCCGAACGCCCAGACCGCGTCGGTCATTCCCTCGACCTCGCGCACCCCCTTCTTCGGCGGCTCGGCGTTGTAGTGATAGCCCTGCGTCACGTCGGGCCAGCCGTAGTTGGCGCCGCGCTCGATCCTGTTGACCTCGTCGCCACCGCGCGGGCCGAACTCGGTCTCCCACATCGTCCCGGTCGCCGGGTCGATCGTCAGCCCGGTCGGGTTGCGGTGGCCGGTCGACCAGATCTGCGGCTGCCAGCCCGGGACCGAAGTGAACGGGTTGTCCTTCGGTACGCTGCCGTCGAGGTTGAGGCGGAGGATCTTGCCGATGTGGTTGCCCGGGTCCTGCACCAGTTCGCCGTAGTTGCGGTCGCCGCTGGTGACGTAGAGGTAGCCGTCCTTGTCGATCGCCATGCGTCCGCCGTAGCTGCCGTACGCCGGGCCCTGGCCGCAGCAGCGCTGCGGAATCGGCGGCGCGCCGTACCACGGCTCGGCGACGAAGATGTCCTCGACCTCGGTCAGCCGGTGCCCGCCGTCCCACTTCGCGCGCAACACCGCCATCGCCGAGTTGGCCTGCGGCGTCGGGGTGTCGCCCGCGTCGGGGTGCGACTTGCTGTAGCTCAGGTAGATCGTCCGGTTGCTGGCGAAGTCGGGATCGAGCACCACGTCGGTCAGCCCGGCGATGCCGGCGGTGATCATCGGCGGCAGCCCCTCGATCGGCTGCGGGTCGAGCACCCCGTCGCGGATCACCCGCAGCCGCCCGACGCGCTCGGTCACCAGGATCCCGCCGTCGGGCAGGAAGGCCATCCCCCAGGGGTGGTCGAGCCCCCTGGCGAAGACCTCGACGTGGAGCTTGGCGTCGGCCGTCTGGACGTCCCACGGCCCATCGCCGAGCGGCTCGCTCTGGAACGGGTTGCGCGGCGCCGCCGCGGCGGGCGCGCCCGGAGGCGCCGGTGCCGTCGTCTGCGCCGCCACAGCGCTCCCCAGGCCCAGCAGCGCCGCGCCCGCAAGCCATCCCGTCCAGCTCTTCATTTCGATCCCGCTCCCGTGTTCGTTGATTCCGTCCGTCTAGTCGGCGCGCGAGCGCAAGACAACGCACTCCGCTTTCGCTTTGCGGACAACCGGATGCGCGATACCATGCGGGCCGAGGTTATTGCGGGGGAGGTCCTCATGTACGCAGTCATCGGCGCCCTGGTGTTCGTCATGCTCGTGTTCCTGATGATGGGCGTGCGCGTCGTCAGGCAGGGCTACGTCTACACGATCGAACGGCTCGGCAAGTTCACGCTCGCCGCCGAGCCCGGCCTGCACATCATCGTCCCGCTGGTCGACCGCGTCGGCCAGAAGGTGAACATGATGGAGCAGGTGCTCGACATTCCCGGGCAGGAGATCATCACCCGCGACAACGCGATGGTCGGGGTCGACGCGGTGGTGTTCTTCCAGGTGCTCGACGCCGGCAAGGCCGCCTACGAGGTGCACAACCTCTACATGGCGATCATGGCCCTGACGACGACCAACCTCCGGACCGTGATGGGCTCGATGGACCTCGACGAGACGCTGTCGAAGCGCGACGAGATCAACGCCCGGCTGCTCTCGGTGGTCGATCACGCGACCTCGCCGTGGGGGGTCAAGATCACCCGCGTCGAGATCAAGGACATCCGCCCGCCGATCGACATTTCCGAGGCGATGGCGCGGCAGATGAAGGCCGAGCGCCTCAAGCGCGCCGAGATCCTCGAGGCCGAAGGCGAGCGCGCCAGCCGGATCCTCCGCGCCGAGGGCGAGAAGGCCTCGGCGATCCTCTCCGCCGAGGGCAAGCGCGAGGCCGCGTTCCGCGAGGCCGAGGCCCGCGAGCGCGCCGCGCAGGCCGAGGCCGAGGCGACCCGCGCGGTCAGCGACGCGATCGCCCAGTCGGGCAGCCACGCGATCAACTACTTCATCGCCCAGGAATACACCAAGGCGGTGGCCAAGTTCGCCGACTCGCCGAACGCCAAGACGATCCTGTTCCCGGTCGAGGCGACCCAGCTGATCGGCACGCTCGGCGGCATCGGCGAGCTGGCCCGCGAGATCATCGGCGAGAAGGCCGGCGCCGAGGGCGGCGTCCGCCTGCCCTCGCCGCAGCCGCAGCCGCCGGCGCGCCGCACGCCCGGCTCGGGCGTGCCGCGCTCGAGCCAGTCCTGATGGACGGGCTCAACGACTGGCTCGGGGCCAACGCCCACTGGGCCTGGCTGACGCTCGGGCTGGTCCTCGCCGGGCTCGAGATGCTGGTGCCCGGCGTCTACCTGATCTGGCTCGCCGCCGCGGCGATCGTCACCGGCGTGCTGACCGGGGCGTTCGACCTGTCGCTGCCGATGCAGGTGATCGACTTCGTGTTCCTCTCGCTGATCCTCGCCTTCTCGGCGCGGCGGATGCTGCGCGAGCGGCCGATCGAGAGCGCGGACCCGCTGCTGAACCGCCGCGGCGCGCGCCTCGTCGGCGAGACCGCGACCGTGGTCCAGGCGATCGAGCACGGCAGCGGCCGCGTCCGCCTCGGCGACAGCGAGTGGATCGCCCACGGCCCCGACGTGGCCGCCGGCGAGCGCGTGCGCGTCAGCGGCAGCGAAGGGGCGATCCTGCTGGTCGAACCGCTCCGCCTGCCGCCGCCGGAGGAGGCACCGGCCGAGGTGGAGGGGTAGCGGCAGCCACCCCTGCCGCGCCCTTCACCCCCATC
>JBIQKN010000100.1:7323-8513 GCA_044506565.1 Sphingomonadales bacterium
CCGTACCTGCGGTACCGCACCATCCACCGGTCGAGGAACAGCCCGAGCGGCCGCGGGCGCAGGCCGAAGGCCTCGATCCCGGGCAGCGCGCCGCCGGCGACCGAGCCGCGCTGGAGCAGCTTCCACTGGTCGGAGTTGATCGGCGTCCCCGGCAGCGCGGCGACGAACGCCGCGAGCCCATCGGGCACCGCCGGCAGCGCGCGCTCGCGCCCCTGCGCGGCGGCGATCCGGCGGTGCAGCGCTTCCATCGTCAGCACTTCCGGCCCGGCGAGCTCGTAGGTCTTGCCGCCGTGCTTGCCCGGGTTCTCGAGCGCCTCGGTGATCGCCAGCGCCGCGTCGTCGACGTAGAGCGGCTGCAGCTTCGCCTGCGGGCCGAACACCGGCACCACCGGCCAGCTCGCAATCAGCCCGGCGAACAGGTTCACGAACCGGTCGTCCTCGCCGAACAGCACCGAGGGGCGCACCACGGTCGCCTGGGGGAACGCCGCGCGCACGCGCGCCTCGCCTTCGCCCTTGGTCGCCGCGTAGCCGCTGTCGGAGCTCGCGTCGGCGCCGATCGCCGAGACGTAGACGAACGCCCGGGCCCCGGCCGCCGCCGCAGCCTCGGCCGCCGCGCCGGCGCCCTCGGCCTGCAGCGCCCGCTGCCCGGCGCCGAACGTGCCGACGAGGTAGGCCGCCGCGTCCGCGCCCTGCATCGCCGCGGCGAGGCTCGCGGGATTGCGCACGTCGCAGCGCATGAACTGGATCTGCCCGAGGCTGGCCAGCGGGCGCAGGCGGAACGCCTTCTCCGGGTGGCGCTGGGCGATGCGCAGCCGCGCGCCGCGCCGCAGCAGCTCCTGCGCGAGATGCGTGCCGAGAAAGCCGCCGCCGCCGACCAGCACGACCAGCTTGTCTTCGAGCGGAGAGGGGTGAGCCATGGCGTGGTCTTCCAGATCCTGCGGCGCCGCGACCCGTGCGGCGCCGGTCGCGAGCGGCCATGCAACAACCCCGCGCCCCCCGCAAGGCGCTTGCGCCGGCGGGGCGCGCCGCGGCAGCGCGGAATCGGCGCGGCGCAAGCGCCCGCCGCATCACCGCCGTTGACACGCGCCCCCGCGCTTCGCTAGAGGCGCCGGCCTACCTGCCCGCGGGACCAAGCCCGCGCGGCCCGTGCCCAGATGGCGGAATTGGTAGACGCACCGTCTTCAGGTGGC
>JBIQKN010000101.1:0-2738 GCA_044506565.1 Sphingomonadales bacterium
CGGTACGCGAGGTTGAAGCCCCACAGCGAGCGGCGGTTGAAGTCGCCGAGGCCGCCGACGACCTCGCTGTCGAACAGGTCCTCGCGGCGCACGGTGCTCGCGTCGCACAGCGCGAGCGGGGCGCTCTCAACCATCACGATCGGGCGCCAGACGTTGATCAGCATGTGCCGCCCGGCGAGGCGGCGTTCGGCCTCCTCGGGCGGCAGCAGGTCGCGGGTGAAGTCGGCGACGGTGCGCGCGCCGTAGTCGACGTGGGCGCCGTGGGCGGGCTGGTTGTGGCCGTGCGCGCCGCTGGCGTTGGTGCGGATGATCGGGCCGAAGCTGACCACCTTGTCGGCCCCGGTCAGCCGTTGGACGAGTGCCTCGGTCTGGCGGCAGTAGCGCGCGAGCGCGTCCTTGTCGGTGAACTCGGTCACGTCGGTCGGCTCGTCGACGACGACGAAGCCGTTGCGGTCGAACGAGAGCTCCTCACGGATCGGCCGGACGTCGTGGATCGTCACCTCGCGCTCGTCGACCGGCCAGTAGCTCTTCTCGCGCTCGCCCGGGTGGAACGTCGCCTTCTCGCCCCGGACCACGTACTTCATCGTGGCGCGCACATCGCAGACGATGGCTTCGGCTTCGTTCATGGCATCCTCGCAAAGGGCTCACAAGGCACACCCTGTGCCCCTCCCCGTGCCCTTTGAAGCCCAAGCTTTCCAAGCACTTGCATCGCAAGGGCACAAGGGCACACTATTCCTGGCCAAACGGCCGGAATCGGCCCCGCGCGAGAGCGCCACCGACCGTTGTCCGCCCACATCAAGCATGATCGAACGGATGTAGGAAAGCGGTTTTTCGTCAGGCCTCGAGGAAACGGCGCAGCGCCTCGACCGCCGCGGGAAACTCGTCGAACAGCAGGTGCGAGCCGTTCGGGATCAGCGCGACCTCGGCATGCGGCAACACCGCGTGCCAATCCTCGGCATAGCCGGGCGGGACGATGCGGTCGTTGCTGCCCCAGATCAGCAGCGTCGGCCGGTCGAAGCCCTCGAGCCCGTCGCGCAGCGCGCGGTCGGTCGCGGCGATGTCCTCGCGCGAGGCGAACGCGGCGCGCGATTCACGGTCGCGCAAGGCCTGCCATTCGGGCGATGGCTCGGCCGGCCAGAAGGGCTCGATCCACTCCGGGTCGGTGACGAACATCTTCGGCAGGTCGGCCGGGGCGATCTGGCCGAAGTCGGGCATCTGCGCATTTGTCGAGATCAGCCCGGCGGGGGCGTTGAGCACCAGCTTGTCGATGTCGCCGGGGTTTGCCGCCGCGTAGCGCGCCGCCATGTGCCCGCCCATCGAGGCGCCGGCGAGGTGGAAGGTGTCGAGCCCGAGCGCCGGGAACAGCATCTCGTAGTGCTGGACGTAGTCGGCCATCTGGTCGAACGGCGCGTCGCCGCTCTCGCCGAAGTTCGGGTGATACGGGCAGTAGACGCGGAACCGGTCGGCCAGCGGGCGGACCCACTCGAAGCCGTGGAACGTGCCGCCGCCGTGGAAATAGACCAGCGGCTCGCCCGCGCCGATCGCGTAAGTGACGGTCTCGATTCCGTCGATGCGGTGGACGAGGCGCTCGAAGCCCTCGGTGCTGTAGGCCCATTTTGGCATCGGTCTGGCGGCTCCGGATTGTGCGGCCGCGACGCCCGGGCGCGCGGCGAGGTAGGCGAGGGCGAGCCCGGCGAGGACGCTTCGGCGGTTCATGCCGGCGCTTCGAGGTCGAGGGGCTCCACGGGCATGGCGGCTCCCTTGATCAGCTGGGCGAGCGAGGAGGCGCGGACGTCGGAATGGCCGTGGCCGGCCTGGGCCATCATCCCGGCCTTGTCCTCGGCCCGGCGCACCGGGTCGGGCTCCGACAGCAGGCGCTTGAAATTGGTCGACATCGGCGAAGTCACCTCGAGGAACACGCGACGCCGCTCCTCGGCGTAGAAGTCGAGCACGCGCTCGTCGGCGCGCCCGGCGATAACCGCGCCGAGCGTGTCGGACAGCGCATCGGCGTCGATTACGCCGCCGGTCAGGCCGAGCCCGCCGCACGGGTTGCAGGCATGCGCCGCGTCACCGGCGAGCAGCACGCGGCCGACGCGGAAGCGCGGGGCGCAGCGCTGGTGCACGCGGTAGGGCGAGAAGTTGTCGATCCGGTAGGGCACCTGTGGGTCGGGCAGGATCGCCGCGAAGCGCTCGGGCAGGCGCTCGAGGATCGTGCGCTCGTCGAGGCTTGCGTCCTCGCCGTAAGTCAGCCGCCAGAGGTTATCGCGCCCGAGCCGGCCGATCACGCACCAGTTGACCGGATCGACCACCATGTTGGCATTGGCGTAGCCGAAGTCGCGGAACGGGTACTCGATGTTGGTCGCGACGAAGCGGTCGGGCCAGGTGAAGCCTTCGAACTCGAGCCCGAGCAGCTTGCGCACCGTGGAGCGGGCGCCATCAGTGCCGATTACCCAGTCGGCCTCGAACACGATCTCGCCCTCGTCGGTGTCGACCGCGACGCGAACCTCGCCGCCGGTCTGGGCGAGCGCCTTGACCGTGTTATCCCACAGCACCTCGGTACCGGGCAGCTTCGCCAGGTGGCGCATGACCAGCTCGGCGAGGATGTGCTGGCCGAAGTGCAGGTTGTGATCGAATTCCTGCCCCGGCTCGAGCGCGTCGCGCATGTCCGAGGCGACCCGTTCGCCGGTCTCGAGCCAGTGCATCATGAACTCGGTCGAGCTGAGGCCGATCTCGTGAGC
>JBIQKN010000101.1:2838-8404 GCA_044506565.1 Sphingomonadales bacterium
CCGGCGATCGGCGGGCCGAACACCCCGCCGGTTAGCTCGCCGATCATCACCACCAGCCCCATCGCGGTCGCCGCGCGGGCGCGGCCGACGGTCTCGGTCGGGATCACGCCCATGAACAGCGGGAACGTCCCGAGGCCCATCCAACTGACGAACATCAGCGCGGTGAGGACCTCGACCGGACCCGAGAACCACAGCAGCGAGGCGGGGGCGAGCGCCATCATGAAAGTCCACACGACCAGCGGCGGCTTGCGGCCGATCCGGTCGGACCACAGCGCGATCGCGATCGCTCCGACCGCCGGGCAGAAGCCGACGATCGTCATCACGTTGCTCCACACGAGATCGTCGTAGCCGCGCGGGCCGTCGAGGTAGAGCGGCATGAAGATCGACCCGATCACGATCGAGCCGACCGCGCAGGCGCTGACCAGCGAGCAGACGACGATGTTGCGGTGCGCGAGCAGGCCGCGCTCGGCGGGGGCAGCCTCTGCGGCCGCGCTGGATGCTGCCTTTGGCCGCTCGGGCTCGTCGACGAAGCGCCAGATCAGGAACGCGAGGACAAGGCCCGGAATGCCGGCGACGAAGAACGCCGCGTGCCAGTCGTAGGCGACCGCGATACGCACCAGCGCGAACGAGGCCAGCGAGGTGCCGACGATCGGGCCGAACACGTTCTGCACGATCCCGGCGTTGAGCGCCTGGCGCGTCGGGCCCGAGGCCGCGGCCATGATGGCGAGGCAGATCGGCAGGAACGGGCCCTCGGCGGCGCCCATCACCACCCGCGTCGCGAGCAGGCTCTCGAAGCTCCAGGCGAGGCCCGACAGCACCGAGCAGGCCGAGAACAGCAGCAGCGCGCCGATCAGGAACGGCTTGCGCCGCCCGATCCGGTCCGACCAGCGGCCGATCAGGAACGCGCCGAGGGCCCAGGTCAGCGACAGCCCCGAGTTGGCCCAGCCGATCTCCTCGTTTGTTAGCGACAGGTCGTCCTGCACGAACGGCGCGAGGAAAGTCAGCGCCATGCGGTCGAAATAGGCGAATCCGAAAGCGAGGCCGAGCAGCACCAGGACCCTGAGCTCGTAGCTGCGCGAGCGGCTCGCGCCCTCGGGCTGCGGCATCGGTGCTGTGGCCATCCTGCTCCCCGGACCGTTCTCGCTTTGCGGCCTGAGTAAGGGGGCAAGCGCGCTGCGTCCAGCGTCTGCCGAACGCGCGGCCGCGCAAGATTCGGAATAGTTCGTTAGCAAAGTGTGTTGCTCGATTGTGACACCGCCGTCCTTTCGGCACGAGAATGTCGCGCACCACCCTTTGTTGTCACCCCGACTTCCGCTATTGCAGACCATGGGAGAGGGAGTGGGTCGCAACCGGCCCACAATAATCCGGGGCACTTCCTTGACCGCAGTCCGCCGCATCGAGCGGGCATGATTGGGATATCGCGGCGCCGATCAAGGCGACCGCCACGGGAGGATACCTGATGAAATTCAAGACGCTCGGCGTTGCTTCGTCGCTGGCCATCGTGTGCAGCCTGGCCGCGCCCGCCTACGCCCAGAACGAGGCCGCCGCCTCCGACGACGAGACCAGCCGCAACGAAGTCATCACCGTCACGGCGCAGTTCCGCGAGCAGAACCTGCAGGACACGCCGATCGCGATCACCGCGATGAACGCAGAGATGCTCGAGGCCCGTGGCCAGACCAACATCGCCGAGGTCGCCGCCAACGCGCCGAACGTTTCGCTCACGCCGCAGCCGCAGAACGGCGGTACCGGCCTGATCGCCTACATCCGCGGCGTCGGCCAGACCGACTTCAACTACGCGCTCGACCCGGGCGTCGGCATCTACATCGATGACGTGTTCATCCCGACACTGTCGAGCTCGCTGCTCGAGCTGATGGACCTCGACCGGATCGAAATCCTGCGCGGCCCGCAGGGTACCCTCGCGGGCAAGAACTCGATCGGCGGTGCGATCAAGTTGTTCAGTGCCGAACCGCGCGGCGACGGTTCGGGCTCGCTGATGGTCACCTATGGTTCGTTCGACCGGGTCGAGGTGCGCGGCATGGCCGACTTCGCGGTCAACGACCAGCTGGCCGTGCGCATCTCCGGCATCGCCAAGGGCCGCGACGGCTATGTCGACCTGCTCGATTACGGCGTCGCCCACCCGAACGGCAACGTCCGCGCCAACAACGCGCGCGGCGCCTATCCGGTGGTCGGCACGCAGGGCGGCCAGGGCATCATCGCCGGCCGTCTCGCACTGAAGTGGGAACCGACCGACACGGTCGAGTTCAATATCTCGGGCGACTACACCCGCGAGCGTTCCGAACCGCAGCCGACGGTGCTGCTCGCCGCCGGCCTGCCGCAGAGCGCGACCAACCCGGTGTTCACGCCGAATACCGTCGCCGGCGGTCCGTTCGCCGGCCTCGCCCAGGGCGCCGGGCCGGGCCAGCCGCCGTGGCTGCTCGGCAAGGACGGCACGGCGATTCCGATCGACTGCCGCTTCGTGCCCGCCGGCCCCTACAGCTGCGACACGCTGAGCTCGTCGGTCTACGGCGGCGACCGGCGCTACATCAGCTACGCCAACTTCCTCGACGAAACCGCGCCGACCACACAGGCGCCGTTCAAGCCCTATGCCGCGCTCCAGAACCAGGACTTCAACGGCTGGGGCATCATGTATGACGTGACGATCGAGCTCGCGGACAACCTCGAACTGTTCAACGTCGGTTCGTGGCGCGAGTACACCACCAAGTTCGGCCAGGACCAGGACGCCTCGCCGGTACCGGTCGCGCAGCTCGACAACCGGCTCGACCACCGCGCCTGGAGCCAGGAACTGCGCCTCAACGGCGAGTTCGGCGACGGGCTCGTCGAGTACACGGTCGGCGGCTTCTACATGGACCAGGACGGCAGCTACACCGCGCGCGTCGACCTGAACTATGCCGGCATCGACTTCATCCACGGGCCGGATACGACTCCCTCGACCTCGTACGCGCTGTTCGCCAACGCGACGATCTACCCGGTCGAGAACTGGTCGATCTCGGGCGGCCTGCGCCGTTCGTGGGACGAGAAGACCTACACCTACTTCCGGCGCAATCCGGACGGGACGGTACCGGGGCCGTGCGAGTTCTTCCTCGGCCTCCCGGTCGCGGCGCCCGGTCCGACCACGCTGGGGAACAGCCCGAACTGTCTGCTGGTCGGCATCTTCGATCTCGCCGGCGAATTCGAAGGCAAGCGGTGGGATTGGCGCGTGGTCACCGACTACCGCTTCTCGGACGAGTTCCTGCTCTACGCGTCGATCGCGACCGGCTACAAGGGCGGCGGCGTCAACCCGCGGCCGTTCTTCGGTCCGTCGACCGGCGAATGCCCGCCGTTCTCGTTCAACCCCGACGGCACGGTGATCCCGGCGCCGCCGTGCAACCAGATCAAGCCGTTCAACCCTGAAACGCTGACCACCTACGAGGTCGGCTTCAAGAGCGACTTCCTGGACCGCCGCGTGCGGCTTAACGGTGCGGTGTTCTACAACGACTACGCCGACATCATCTTCCAGCTGTCGGCCTGTCCGTCGTCGCCGTGCCTCCGCCCGACCAACGTCGGCAAGGCCAAGGTCAAGGGCTTCGAGCTCGAGACCACGATCTACCCGGTCGACAACCTCACGATCGACGGCTCGCTGAGCTATATCGACGTGAACTACGACGACGCATCGGTAGCGCCGGCGGGTCTCACGGGCGACGAGACGTTCCCGTACACGCCCGACTGGACCTACAGCTTCGGCATCCAGTACGACCACGACGTCGGTCCGGGTACGGCGATCTTCCGGTTCGACGGGTCGTATCGTTCGGAGATCTTCACCGAGACGACGAACAGCAGCTGGAGCCGCATCCCGGGCCGCTTCCTCGGCAACGCGCGGATCGGATACCGGACCGCCGACGAGGATTGGGAAATCGCGCTGGAAGTGCAGAACGTGTTCGACAAGTACTACTTCCACAGCATCAGCGACGTCAGCCGCTCGCTCGGCCTGGTCACCGCAGTGCCCGGCCTGCCGCGCACCTGGGCGGTGTCGATCAAGCGCAACTTCGGCAACTGATCGCCGTCGAAAACGAGAAGGGCGCGGATCGCAGGATCCGCGCCCTTTTCTGTTGCCGGCCGCGCGAGTGGCGCCCCGGCCGGTGAACCAGTCCCCTAGCCGGCGTTCAGCCGTTCGCGCATTTCCTTGCCCGGCTTGAAGTAGGGCACGCGCTTCGACGGCACGTTGACCGGATCGCCGGTGCGCGGGTTGCGCCCCGTGCGCGCGTTGCGCAGCCGGGTCGAAAAGGTGCCGAAACCGCGCAGCTCGACGCGGCCGCCTTCGGCCAGCCGCGCGCCGATCTCGTCGAAGAAGATGTCGACGATCTGCTCGATCTCTTCGGGCCGCAGTTCCGGATTGTCCGATGCCAGGGCCTGCAGGAGTTCGGATCTAATCATCAACGCCCTTTCCCCGCCATTGCCGGCGAGATCCTGTCCTGTTGCCTTTTCAGGGCAACGGCTGTGACGACCCCGGCGGCCTATCTGACAGAGTGGCCGCCCTCGCGCAATCGGCTGAACCGGAAATGTCGCAATTTGTCGCGGATTGCCGCCCCTGGCGGCTCAGGCTTCGTCGAGGACGTCCGCGGGCTCGATGCCGAGCCGCGCCATGCGCTCGCGAATCTGCGGCCACTCGTGCTCGAGGAAGCTCGCGCGCTCGGCCGCGCGCAGCTTCTCGGCCGCGCCCTCGCCGACGAACATGCCGACCCCGCGCTGGACGCGGATCAGCCCGTCGGCCTGGAACTGCTGGTAGGCCTTGGCCACGGTGAGCGGATTGGCGCCCTGCTCGGCGGCGAAGGCGCGCACCGAGGGCAGCATCTCGCCCTCCGCGTAGCGTCCCTCGATGATCGCCGCGGCGATCTCGTCGCGCAGGCGAAGGTAAACCGGCCGGTTGTCGCTCATAAGTGATGCAGTGCCATAATACAGCGTGGCAGGCAAGCCTGTCGCGGGGCGGGACAGTGGTTTCCGGCGCAACGAAATCGCGCTTCACACGAGTGAAACATCCGCTAGGGTGCGCGCGTTCGCCCTCGCGGCGGGGATATCGCAGAGGCCTTTGGGAGACGCGCCGCATGAAGGACATCGCTCTGTGGAACGAGGGCGACTGGATCGCGGCCATCGCGTTCGTCGTGCTCATCGCGTTCCTGGCCGTCGGCGGCATGATCGCGGCTTCGCGCAAGCCCGAGTTCCTCGGTCACCCCAAGGGCCTCTACATGCTGTTCTTCGCCGAGATGTGGGAGCGGTTCTCCTACTACGGCATGCGCGCGCTGCTGATCTTCTACCTGACCCAGCACTGGCTGTTCAGCGATGGCTCCTCGACCCTGATCTACGGCGCCTATACCGCGCTGGTCTACATCACCCCGGTGCTCGGCGGCTATCTCGCCGACCGCTATCTCGGGCAGCGCAAGGCCGTGCTGTTCGGCGGCGTGCTGCTGGTGCTCGGGCACAGCTTCATGGCGGTCGAGGGCACCGGCGGGCAGGACGACCCGACGATCAACGTGTTCTGGCTGGCGCTGGCGCTGATCATCGTCGGCTCGGG
>JBIQKN010000013.1:0-50179 GCA_044506565.1 Sphingomonadales bacterium
GGCCAGACCGAATACGTCGCCGATGCCAGCGGCACGCCGGTCAACGACGCGGTGATGATGCTCGCCGGGCCCCAGCTGCGCACGGTGCCGTTGACCGTTCACTGTGCGCTCGCGGAGGTCCCGCACCTCGTCAGCGCCGAACTTATCCTGCGCAAGGTCCGCGTCGTCGCGGCCGCGCTCAAGGCGGACTTCGGTATCGCGGCCCCGAGGATCGCGATCTGCGGGCTCAATCCCCACGCGGGGGAGAAGGGCCGGATGGGCCGCGAGGAGATCGAGATAATCGCTCCGGCCATAGAGGCGCTGCGCGCGGAGGGCATCGATGCCACCGGCCCGCACGCGGCCGACACCCTGTTCGCGCCGCACAAGCGCGACAGCTACGACGTGGCGGTCGCAATGTACCACGACCAGGCCCTGGTCCCCCTCAAGACGCTCGACTTCGACCAAGGGGTCAACGTCACGCTCGGCCTGCCGATCGTGCGCACTTCGCCCGATCACGGGACCGCGTTCGACATTGCGGGCCAGGGCATCGCCTCGCCGGGCGCGATGATCGCGGCGATCCGCATGGCCGGGGAAATGGCGGCGCGGCGGGCATCGTTGGACAGGCTCAGGATGGGCGGTGATGGGGTCTGACCGCCCGTCGCCACGTTCGCTCATGCTAAGGTTGTCGAAGCATCAGGCGCAACAGCCGACCCCATGACCCCAACACTCCCCCCACTGCGCGAGGTGATCGCTGCGCATGGCTTGAGCGCATCGAAGGCGCTCGGGCAGAACTTCCTGCTCGACGAGCAATTGCTCGCGAGAATTGCGCGGATTCCCGGCGAGCTGGCAGACAAGGCGGTGCTCGAAGTCGGCCCAGGCCCCGGGGGACTGACTCGCGCGCTGCTGCGCTCCGGCGCGCGCGTCACGGCGATCGAGATGGACCGCCGCTGCCTGCCCGCGCTGGCCGAACTCGGCGAGGCGTTCCCGGGCCGGCTGCGGGTGGTCGAGGGCGACGCGATGAAGCTCGACCATGGCACGCTGATGGGCGAGCCTTATGCGATCGTCGCCAACCTGCCGTACAACGTCGGGACCGCGCTGTTCACCGGGTGGCTCTCGGGCGAGGCGTGGCCGCCGCAGTGGACGTCGCTGACGCTGATGTTCCAGCAGGAAGTCGCGCAACGGATCGTCGCCGTCCCGGGGACCAGCGCCTACGGCCGCCTCGCGGTGCTCGCCCAATGGCGCGCGCGGGCGCGGCTGGCGATGAAAGTCCACCGCAGCGCGTTCACCCCGCCTCCGAAGGTCATGAGCGCCGTCGTCCACGTCGAGCCTGCGGAAGCGCCGACAGGCGTCTCGGCGGGCGTGCTCGAGAAGCTGACCGAGCACGCCTTCGGCCAGCGCCGCAAGATGTTGCGGCAGAGCCTCAAGGGCCTGCCCGGCGCGGTCGAGGCGCTCGCAATGCTCGGCATCGACCCGCAGCGGCGGGCGGAGACGCTGAGCGTGGCGGAATTCGTCGACGTCGCGCGGGTGCTGTCGGCGGGCACGCGACCGGGAGGGACTTGAGGTAGCAGGCAAGAGGGGCGCACAGCAACTACTGCCTACTGCCTACTGCCTACTGCCTCCTGCCTCCTGCCTGCTGCCTGCTGCCTCCCGCCTCCGGGTCTCCCTACTTCCCCACCCCCGCCGCGATCGTATCGACCGCATAGATCGTCGCCGCGATGTTGCGCACGCCCTGCGGTGTGGTCCAGTTCTCGCCGGTCGGCGTGTTGGCGCCGAGTGTGCCGATGTAGAGCGTCTTCCGGTCGGGGCCGGCGAAGGCCACGGTGATCGAGCGGCGCGGCGTCGGGATCACCCCGAGCTGCGTCCCGGCCTTGTCGAACACGTACACCCCCGCTCCGCCGGTTACGTAAAGCCGCCCGTCGGCATCGACCGTCAGCCCGTCGCCGCCGAAGCTTCCTTCGGGTTCGCCCTGCAGCGTGGCGAAGTCGCGCCGGTTCGAGAGCGCCCCGTCCGGCCCGACGTCGAACGCGAGGAGCGTCAGGCGATTGGTCACGTAGAGCGTGCGCCCGTCGGGGCTCAGCACGAGGCCGTTGGTGAATAGCCCGCCCTGCTGCGGATTACCGGCCGGGACGATCGTGTCGACGGTGCCGTCGGCCTTCGCGTGGAACAGCCCGCCCTGCGTGTAGTAGGCCCCGCCGTGACCATCGGCGGCGAGGTCGTTGATCCGCCCGAGGCCGCTGCCGTCGGGGAACTTGTCGGCGATCACCTTCCGCTCGGGGGCGAGCTGGACGATCTTCGAGGGGACCGTGCAGCTGGCACCGAGTCCAAGCCCCGGATCGGTGCACGAACGGTCGGCAGCGAACACGCGGCCCTGGGCGTCGACCGAGACTGCGCCGGCGCCGGCGACGAACGGCCACTGCACCCACCACTTGCCGTCGGGCCAGACCTTGATGATCGAGTTGCTCTGCTCCTGCGCGAACAGCAGCCCGCCGTCGGCGGCGGCGGTCATGCCGTCGACGATCATCGGCCCCGACCAGAACGTCTCCCACTGCGCGTCGCCGGAAACGACGCCGGGGATCGCGGCGATGTCGACCGTCGTCTCGGGCGCCGGCTGACCCTGCGCAGCGGCGGGCGAGGCGGTGGCCAGGGCCAGCGCCAGGGCGACGGTCGTGATTGCTGTTCTCATGGGCCTTACCCCTCAGTCTCCAGTGGGCTCGATCGTGTTGAATTCGCCGTCGGTTCCCGTGCGGTCGTTGTTCCAGTCGACCTGGATCATCCGATCGAACGCCTCGTCGCGGACCCAGGCCAGCCGGGACTTCCACGGCTCCGCCAGCGTAACCGGGTCCTCGACCGTCATCTCGGCGCGCAGCTTGTCGCCGTCGAGCCAGATGCGCTCGACGTAGCGCGCCTCTTCGCTGAGCGGCGGGGCGCCCTGGAAGAACTCGTTCGGATTGCGCACCATGATCGTATCGATGACCAGCGTGTCGCCTTCCCAGTGACCGATCGAATGGCCGGTCACGGTCGGCCACAGGTCCTCGGGCGGCGGGTGCCCGCGGCCGTCGGTGTAGACGTGCCGGGCCTCGTTATAGGCATTGATGATCAGCACGTGCTCGGGCGTGATCATGAAGAGCAGCGGCGTCGCCGAGGCCATCATCAGCGGATACCCCCAGCCGAGGCTCTTCCGCCCGCCCATCGTGCGACTCACTTCCTCGACCCGACGGCGGCCTTCGTCGTTCCACGGAATCTGTGCAGCCCACATGCCGAGCGCGTCGTTGCGCGGCGGGGGCGTAGTCTCGTCGCGGACGGGGATGCCGCTGATCGGCACGTCCGTCTGGTCTTCGCCGACCCAGTAGCCGGGCCAGTAGGGCAGTTGCCGGAAGGCCTCGGCTCGCTCGTCCTGCGACCGCTCCTGCGCGGCCACGGGCGCGGCCAGCGAGGCCGCCATCAGCAGCAAGGCGGCCCGCCAGCCGGGCCGGCATCCCAGCGCCGGCGGGGCCCGAAAGGTCGCCCGCTCAGTCGCCCGACGGCTCGATCGTATTGATGCCATTCTCGACCCCCGTCCGATCGTTGGAGAAATCCATCTGCACCATGCGGTCGTAGGCTTCCTCGCGCACCTGGTTGATCGTCACCTTCCAGGGTTCGCTCAGCGTCACCGGATCCTCGATCGTGAACTCGAGCACCAGCCGGTCGCCCTCCATGTGAATGCGCTCGATGTACCGCGCTTCCTCGGACAGGCTCGGCGCGCCGTGGAAATAGGTGAAGGGCATCTGCACCTGCACCGTCTCGATCACCAGCGTGTCGCCTTCCCAGTGCCCGATCGACGTGCCCCAGACCGTGGGCCACAGGTCCTCGGCCGGGGGCAGCGGGCGCCCGTCGGTGTAGATATGACGCACTTCGCCGTAGGCGTTGACGATCATCGTCTCTTCGGGGGTGATCATGAACTGCAGCGGGGTCGCCGCATCCATCATCATCGGGTAGCCCCAGCCGAGCGCCTTGCGGCCGCCGCGCAGGCGGGCGGCCTCGGCCTGGCGCCGCTTGCCTTCCTCGTTCCAGGGTGCGTCGAAGCCATTGAGGCGCCTGATAGGCTGGCTGCTCGCATCGCGCGGGGCGGCGAATCCGCCGATCGTGGTGTTGGCGTACTGCTCGCTGACCCAGTAACCCGGCCAGAAGGGTAGCTCGGCGAAAGCGGCGACACGTTCGGGATCGGACTTCTGCGCCGCGGCGGGACCAGTGCAAACGAGGCAGGCGGCCGCGAGCGCGGCGGCGTGCCAGGCCTTCATCGGTTGGTGCCGATCTGGCGGCCATCGGCGGTGACGACCTCGCGCACGACGCCGCCGGGCCGGCCGTTGCGCAGCGGGTTGAGCGTGACCTTGACCTGCATCCCCGCCCGCAGCGACGATGGCCGCCAGCCGCGCGCATAGAGGTACATCGGCGCGCCCATCTCCATGCTCCATTCGACGTCGCGCCCCTGCTCGTCCTTGGCCACGATCTGGATGTAGGCGTGCGGGTTGGTCCACTGGAATTCCTTGACCGTCCCGCTGACGGTGACCTCCTTGGTCATGTCGAACATCGCGAAGCTGTGGTGAGCCTGGGCTGTGCCGGCTACGAGCGCAACAGCGCCGGCGAGCGCCCCAGCGAATTGAAATCGCATAACATCCATCTCCCGGCCGTGTTCGGCTCTCAGGCCATAGTGACATCGGCAATGGCGTTCGTCATCACCTGAAATTGTAATGACCTGTTTGCACCCGGCGCCTTATTCCACCGGCTCGCCGGCATGATGCATCCGGATGCTGCGAAGGCGCCGGAAGCGCCGCGACCGTCGAAGGGAGGCCAGGTGGGGGCAGTCGTCCAGCTGTTCAGCAATTCCGCATCGGGGCGCTACCGCCCCCGGCGCCTTCGCGCGCTGGCGCGGGCGCTCGAGGCGCGCGGCGCGACGGTGCACCTGTGCGAGAGCACGAGTGGGCTGC
The DNA here is from genome assembly GCA_044506565.1 of Sphingomonadales bacterium. GTDB lineage: Bacteria > Pseudomonadota > Alphaproteobacteria > Sphingomonadales > Sphingomonadaceae > Croceibacterium_A. Next base: position 4,944 of record JBIQKN010000013.1, read on the forward strand.
CGGCGATCCGCAACGACGCCACGCATGTCTGCGTGGCCGCGGGAGACGGCACGGTGCGCCACGTCGCCAACGCCGTGGCCCGGTGCGGGCGGCCGCTGGCGCTGAGCGTGTACCCCGCGGGGACGATCAACTTGCTGGCGCGCGAAGCCGGCTATCCGCGGCGGCCCGAGACATTCGCGCGGCTCGTGCTCGAAAGCGAGCCGCGGCGGCGCCACTACCCGGTGGCGATCGGCGACGGCTACTTCTTTGCCTGCGCCGGAGTGGGGCCAGACAGCCTCGCGGTGGCGAACGTCTCGCGGCGCGCCAAGCGGATCGTCGGACGCCTCGCCTACGCCCTCGCCTTCGTGCGCCTGCTGACGCGCTGGCCGCGCCCGTCCATCACGCTCGAGTGCGACGGGCGCGAGATCGCCTGCGAGGCATTCTACGTCGCCAAGGGGCGCTACTACGCCGGCTCGTGGAGCTTCGCCCCCGCCGCGCGGCTCGACGAACCGCTGATCCACGTGGTCACACTCAGGACCGCGCGCCGCCGCGACTACTTCCGCTTCGTGCTCGCACTGGTCGCCGGAGGCGGCGTCGCGCGGCTGGCCAACGTCGAGACCGCGACCTGCACGATCCTGCGTGCGAGCGCCGAGAAACCCCTGCCGATCCAGGCCGACGGCGACATCGTCGGCATCCTACCGGCAACGCTGACGGTCCGCGAGGAGCCGCTGATCTTCTGCTGAGCCCGCTCAGCCGCCCTTCGCCTTGCGCCGCCACGCGTGCAGCAGCGGCTCGGTATAGCCGTTCGGCTGGTCGAGTCCCTTGAACACGAGATCGACCGCGGCGCGGAACGCCGGGTGGCTGTCCCACGCACCCGCCATCGGCCGATAGGCAGGGTCGCCGGAGTTCTGCGCGTCGACTTTCGCCGCCATGCGCTTCAGCGAGTCCATCACCTGCTCGGCGCTGGCGACCCCGTGGAGCAGCCAGTTGGCGAGGTGCTGGCTCGAGATGCGCAGCGTGGCACGGTCTTCCATCAGCCCGACGTCGTTGATGTCGGGCACTTTCGAGCAGCCGATGCCCTGATCGATCCAGCGGACGACGTAGCCGAGCAGGCCCTGGCAGTTGTTGTCGAGCTCCTCGGCGATCTCGACCTCGCTCCAGTTGGCGCCCTCGGCGAGCGGCAGCGTCAGCAGGGCGTCGAGGCCGGGAGGGTCGGGTAGCTCCTGCTGGACCTGGAACACATCGGTCGCGTGGTAGTGCAGCGCGTGGAGCACCGCCGCCGTCGGCGAGGGTACCCACGCCGTATTCGCGCCGGCGGCGAGATGCGCGCTCTTCTCCTCGAGCATGACGTGCATCCGGTCCGGCGCGGCCCACATGCCCTTGCCGATCTGCGCGTGGCCCGAGAGCCCGCAGGCGAGCCCAATGGCGACGTTGCGCTTCTCGTAGGCGTCGATCCACGCGGACTGCTTCATCGCGCCCTTGCGGATCATCGGCCCGGCCCGCATCGAAGTGTGGATCTCGTCGCCGGTGCGGTCGAGGAAGCCGGTGTTGATGAACACGATCCGGTCCTTCACCGCGTGGATGCAGGCGGCGAGGTTGGCGCTGGTGCGGCGTTCCTCGTCCATCACCCCGACCTTGATCGTATGCCGCGGCAGGCCGAGCAGATCCTCGACCGCGTCAAACAGGTCGTTGGTGAACGCGCACTCCTCGGGACCGTGCATCTTCGGCTTGACGATGTAGATGCTGCCGCAGCGGCTGTTGCGGCCCGGCACGCGGCGTTCGACGTCGAGCGCGCCGATCGCCGAGGTCACTACCGCGTCCATGATCCCCTCGGGAATCTCGGCGTTGCCGGGGAGCAGGATCGCCGGGCTGGTCATCAGGTGGCCGACGTTGCGGACGAACAGCAGCGCGCGGCCGCACAGCACGAGCTCGCGGCCGTCGGGGCAGGTCACGGTGACGTCGTCGGCAAGCCTGCGAGTCAGCGCCCTGCCGCCCTTGTCGAAGGTCGCTTCGAGGTCGCCGCGGATCACCCCGAGCCAGTTGCGGTAGGCCGCGAGCTTGTCCTCGGCGTCGACCGCGGCGATCGAGTCCTCGAGGTCGACGATCGTGGTCAGCGCGGCTTCGAGGCGGACGTCGGCAATGCCCGCCGGGTCGTGGCGTCCGACCGGGTGCTCGCGGTCGAACACGACTTCGATGTGCAGGCCGTTGTTGCAGAACATCACGCCTTTCGCGGTGCGGCCGACGAACTGTTCCGCATCGCACAGGTCGAGGTCGCCGGGCCCGGAAATGTCTGCCCAGCTTCCGTCCGCGAGCGGCACGGCGAGGTCGAGGAATGCCCGCGCCGCTTCGATCACCGCGGTACCGCGCGCGGGATCGTAGCCGGGCCCTTGGGCGGCGGGCGCATGGGGCAGTGCGTCGGTGCCGTAATAGGCGTCGTAGAGACTGCCCCAGCGCGCATTGGCCGCATTGAGCAGGAACCGCGCGTTGAGCACCGGGACCACGAGCTGCGGCCCGGCGAGCGCGGCGATCTCGGGATCGACGTTGCGGGTGCCGATGGTGAAAGGTTCGGGCTCCGGTAGGAGGTAACCGATCTCTTCGAGGAACACGCGGTAGGCCGCCGGGTCGTGCCGCTGGCCGCGCCGCTCCGCATGCCAGCGATCGATCGCCGCCTGGAGAGCGTCGCGCCTGTCGAGGAGGGCGAGGTTGCGCGGCGCGAAATTCCGCAGCAATTCGGCAAACCCGTTCCAGAATGCCGCCGCATCGCGCCCGAGCGGTGCCAGCACTTCGCCCTCGATGAAATCCGCCAGCGCCGCGTCGACCTGCAGCCCGCTCTTCTCGACCCTCTGGCCCAAGGCTCGCTCCTTTTTCCCCGCTTCCCCCCTAGGCGCGCATGGGCCACAACGCGAGTGGGGTTTGACAGGCGCCAGCGCGGGGGTAGGGACTTCGTTGCATATGAAACAACTCAGCGACGAGGAGCAGAGGCTGGTCGGTTCGATCGACCCCGCGCCGATGCTTGAGCGCACGCAGCGCTGGAGCGCGATCAACACCGGCACCGGCAACCTTGCCGGCCTCGCCCGGCAGGCCGGAGACCTGGCCGAAGCCTTCGCCGTGCTTCCCGGCGACATAGCACTGCGTGAACCGGCGCCGGTCACCACCGTCGACGCGGCCGGCAAGGAGGTCGCGCTGCCGCACGGAAAGCACCTCGTGCTGCGCGTTCGTCCGACCGCCGAAAGGCGCTTCCTGCTGACCGGGCACATGGACACCGTGTTCCCGCCCGAGCATCCGTTCCAGGAGGGCCGCTGGCTCGACGACGACACCTTCAACGCGCCGGGGGCGGCCGACATGAAGGGCGGCATCGCCGTGATGCTCGCCGCGCTCGAGGCGTTCGAGACAAGCCCGGCGGCGGCTTCGGTCGGCTACGACGTGATGATCAACTCCGACGAGGAGACCGGCTCGCTGTCGTCGGCGCCGCTGATCGCGGAGCTCGCGCGCGGCAAGGCGGCAGCGCTGACCTACGAGCCCGCGGCGCTGCCCGACGGCACGCTGGCGCACGCGCGCGGCGGCAGCGGCAACTACAGCGTGGTGATCTCCGGGCGCTCTGCGCACGCCGGGCGCAACCCGCAGGACGGCCGCAACGCGGTCGTCGCCGCAGCGGCGCTGGCGCTGGAGCTCAAGGTCCTCGAGAACGCCGAGCTGACCGTGAACCCGGCCAGGATCGAAGGCGGGTCGGCCAACAACGTGGTGCCCGATCACGCGGTGCTGCGCTTCAACATTCGTCCGCAGAGCGAGCGCGCAGCGGCCGAGTTCTCGACGAAATTCCGCCATTTGCTCCGCAACCTGGAGATCGGCCACGAAGTCGTCACGCACGTCCACGGCGGCATCTCGCGGCCTCCGAAACCGGTCGACGAAGCGGCCCAGCGGCTGTTCGACCTGGTCAGCAAGGCCGGCTCCGACGTCGACCAGCGGATTGGCTGGCAGGCCAGCGGCGGCGTGTGCGACGGCAACAACATCGCCGCCTGCGGCGTGCCGGTGGTCGACACGATGGGCGTGCGCGGCGGCGCGATCCACTCGCCCGACGAATACCTGATCGTTTCCTCGCTCGCCGAGCGCGCGGCACTGTCCGCGCTCGTCCTTCACCGCCTTGCCACCGGAGACGCCCTGTGAGCTTCCGCCTGCGCGCCGCGACCGCGGCCGACCTCGAACCGCTTTACGAGATGGCCAAGCTGACCGGCGGCGGCTTCACCAACCTGCCGCCCGACCGCAAGGCTCTCGCCCGCAAGCTCGAGCGCGCCGAGGCCGCCTATGCACGCGACGAGGACACGCTGGCCGACGAGCAGTTCGTGCTGGTGCTCGAGAAGGCCGAGTCCGACGAGGTGCGCGGCACCTGCCAGATGATGACCCAGGTCGGGCAGCAGTGGCCGTTCTACTCGTATCGCCTGACGACGCTGACCCAGCACTCGCAGGAGCTCGACCGCACCGTGCGCGCCGAGATGCTGAGCCTCGTCACCGACCTCGAGGGCTCGAGCGAGGTCGGCGGGTTGTTCCTGCACCCGAACGAGCGCGCCGGGGGGCTCGGCATGCTGCTCGCGCGCAGCCGCTACTTGTTCATCGCCATGCACCGCGCGCGCTTCGCCGACCGCATCCTTGCCGAGCTGCGCGGGGTGCTCGACGAGCGCGGCGGCTCGCCGTTCTGGGACGGCGTGGCGGGCCGGTTCTTCGGCATGACCTTCCAGGAAGCCGACTATTTCAACGCCATCCACGGCAATCAGTTCATCGCCGACCTGATGCCCAAGCACCCGGTCTACGTGGCGATGCTCAGCGACAGCGCGCGCAGCGCGATCGGCGTGCCGCACCCGAGCGGCCGCGCGGCGATGCGGATGCTCGAGGAGGAAGGGTTCGCCTATGAGGGCTACATCGACATCTTCGACGGCGGCCCGACGATGACCGCGCGCACCGACCAGGTCCGCTCGATCGCCGAGGCGCGCTGCGACACGGTGATCCGGACCGATTCGACCAGCGGCGAACGCGCGCTGATCGCCACGGGCCGACTCTCCGGCTTCCGTTGCTGCTACGGCCTGCGCGAGGCGGCGGAGGACGGCGTGGTCATCGACCAACAGGCGGCCGACCTGCTCGGCGTCGGGCCGGGCGACACGGTCTGGAGCGTGGCGCGGTGAGCCTTCGCCGGGATGACGGGCGCATGCTGACCGAGATCAACTTCGACGGGCTCGTCGGCCCGAGCCACAACTATGCCGGGCTCAGCTTCGGCAACCTCGCCGCGACGGCACATGCCGGCAACGTATCGTATCCCCGCGCGGCGGCCCTCCAGGGACTGGCGAAGATGCGCGGCAACCTCGCGCTTGGTCTGGCGCAGGGATTCTTCGTCCCCCTACCCCGGCCGAACGCCGCATGGCTCGAGACGATCGCGGCCGACTCCCAGACCGACCCGGTGCTGATCGCCGGCGCGTGGTCGGCCTCCTCGATGTGGACCGCCAACGCGGCCACCGTCTCGCCCGCGCCCGATGCGGCGGACGGGCGCTGCCACCTGACCGTGGCCAACCTCGTGACCATGCCGCACCGTTCGCACGAGTGGCCCGACACGCTCCACCAGCTCAGGCTCGCCTTCGCCGACGCGCGGCACTTCGCGGTCCACGACCCGGTGCCGCCGTGCTTTGGCGACGAGGGCGCGGCCAATCACATGCGCCTGACCCGCGCCCACGGCGAGCCGGGCGTCGAGATCTTCGTCTACGGCCGCAGCGGCGGGCGCTTCCCAGCGCGGCAGCACGAGCAGGCAAGCCGGATCGTCGCCCGCCGCCACGGGCTCGATCCGACGCGCGTGCTGTTCGTCGAGCAGTCGCCCGAGGCGATCGACGCGGGAGCGTTCCACAACGATGTCGTCGCGGTCGCCAACGAGCGCGTGCTGTTCGCGCATGAGAAGGCCTTTGCAGACCCCGACGGCGCCTACGCCGCGATCCGGCAGGCGTTTCCCGAGGCCGAGTTCGTGGTGGTGCCCGAGGCATCTGTGAGCCTCGCCGAAGCCGTCCGCTCGTACCTGTTCAACGCCCAGCTCGTGACCCTGCCCGAGGGCGAGCAGGCGCTGGTGGTCCCGCTCGAGGCGTGGGAAAGCGCGGCCGTGCGTGCCTATCTCGACGCGCTGCTCGCAGGGAACGGCCCGATCCGGCGCGTGGTGCCGGTCGACGTGCGCCAGTCGATGGCCAACGGCGGCGGCCCGGCGTGCCTGCGGCTGCGCGTGGTCGCCGACCCTGCCACCGTGGATCCGCGGTTCCTGCTCGACGAGGCGAAGGCGTCGCTGATCGAAAGCGTGATCGGGCGGCACTGGCCCGAGCAGATCGATCCGGGCGACATTGGCAACGAGGCGCTCGCCGCCGAGATTCGCGCTGCGCGGGCTTCGCTGCTCGACGCGCTCGGACTCGACGAACTGGCCTGAGCCTGTTTCCTGCCGGGACGGTTTGCACGGTTTGCCGCGTTAACCATTCTTTTTGCTGGAACTTGGCCGCCGGCGCGCGCATTCCTGCATCGTCCATTAAGCAATCGGTGGGAAGCGATGTTGCGCAAGGTCGCCCGGCTGTTCGTGATCAAGACCCGCCTCGAGGCCTTCGTGATCATCTACGCCCTCGCCCTCGGCGCGGCGAGCCGCGGCGCCCATTACCTCGAAGACATGCCCGACTGGCGCGGCTGGATGCTGTTCCTCGCCTGCAACGTCGCCGTATTGATGGCCGGCGCCAAGATCCTCGACGGGCTCAAGTACGAACGCGCCGCCAGCGCCGAGACGAGCCGCACCGACCTGTCGGCATAGGCCCTTCGTCATGGGAGAGGTGGGGGATTCTGTTGCTAGGCTCCCCCGGGCCCCCGGTCTCCGATTCTGTTACCCGGTTCGGTCCGAACCGTGCTCAAAGCTTTGTAAGATCAGGCCGTTAGGCCGTCAGGTTACGCAGCGAGAGCAAGTGCTTCGTTGTCGTTGGCACTTGTGTGTTTTGAGCCTTTAACGGGTTACTCAGCCCGGGCGAAAACAGTGCTTTTCAACACACGTCGATCCTGGTTCGGCCCCGTCAGGACCCCCGCCGGAACGGGGATTTTGGTGGAGCCGCCGGGTACTGCCCCCGGGTCCGCTGTGCCTATTGCACACCGCAGTTTATCGCCATAGCCGGCAGAGGCCGGCAGGGGGGTATATAAGGGATGGCGGCTTAATGTGAAGTGAGCGGGTGCGGAGGCAGCAGGCAGCAGGCAGTAGGCAGTAGGCAGTAGGCAGTAGGCAGTAGGCAGTAGGGTCGATCGGCGAGCAGGTCTCGAAAAACAGATTCCTACTGCCTACTGCCTCAAATCAGCCCATTCCTCCTGCCTGCTGCCTCCCGCCTGCTGCCTCAAACGCTCACTTCTTCAGCGCATCCCTGATCTCGGTCAGGAGCTCGATCTCGGTCGGGCCGGCAGGCTCCTCCTTCTTCGAGATCAGCTTGTTCGCGGTGCGCACCAGCAGGAAGATGATGAAAGCGAGGATCAGGAAGTTGATCACAGCGGTGATGAACGCGCCGTAGCCGAACATCGCCGCTCCCGCTTCCTTGAGCGCCGCGTAGTCGGTGGTGGAGCCCTCGTAGCCGGCGGGAACGCTGAGCAGGACGAAGTAGTTCGAGAAGTCCGCCCCGCCGAAGATCGCGCCGACCACCGGCATGATCACATCCTCGGTCAGCGAGGTGACGATCGTGCCGAACGCCCCGCCGATGATCACCGCGACCGCGAGATCGAGCACGTTGCCACGCGCGATGAACGCCTTGAACTCCTGCAGCATGGTTGTTCTCCCCGGAATCGGCGTTCAGAGTGGCACCCGCCGCGCCGGCCTGCAACCGCTCGCTTCTTGAATGGCTGCGGGTGTGTGCTATCTAACTAACACAGCGCGGCCCCGACCCCCGCGCGCCAAAAGGGGATGCAGATGTCCGTCATGACCACGCTTCGCGCCGCCTTCGTTGCCCTGGCCGCGCTGTCGCTCGCCGCCTGCGGCATCAATTCGGTGCCTGCGGCCGAAGAGGAAGCGAAGGCCCGCTGGGCCGACGTGCAGAGCTCGTACCAGCGCCGCGCCGACCTGATCCCGAACCTCGTGGCCGCCGTGCGCGGCGCCGCCGCGTCCGAATCGCAGATCCTCACCGCCGTGACCGACGCGCGCGCCCGTGCGACCTCGATCAACATCACCACCGAGGACCTCTCCAACCCCGAGGAGTTCCGCCGCTTCCAGGAAGCGCAGAACGAACTGACCCAGGCGCTCGGCCAGTTGCGCACGGTGGTCGAGAACTACCCGCAGCTGCAGAGCCAGGCGCGTTTCGCCGACCTGATGACCGCGCTCGAAGGCAGCGAGAACCGCATCAACACCGCGCGCGACCGCTACAACGAGGCCGTGCGCGCCTACAACACGACGATCCGCACATTCCCGGACATCGTCGGAGCGCGGATCATCCACGGCGCCAAGCCGATGGTTCCGTTCGAAGCGACCTCGGCCGCGCAGACCGCGCCGACGGTCGATCTCGACAACATCGGCGTTCCGTCTGCACCGGCGGCACCTCCGGCGAACGACAACGCGGACGATGAAGCGCCCGCGGCCGCAGCCAACTGACCGCGCACCCGATGCGCTGGATCCTCGCCTGGCTGGCCCTGCTGGCCGCGCTCGCGGGCGCGCCGGCAGCGGCCCAGGACTTCCCGCCACGTCCTGAAGGGCCGATCTACGACGGAGCAAACATCATCACGGACGGGCAGGAAGAACTGCTCGACCTCCGGCTGCGCGACTACAACCGGACCACCGGGCGTGCGATCATCGTTGCCACGGTGCCGTCGCTCGACGGCATGGAAATCGAACCGTACGCACAGGATCTCGCCGAGCTCTGGGACATCGGCGGCGCGGAAACGGAGAATGGCCTGCTGTTCCTCGTGGCACCCAACGAGCGGCGCATGCGCATCCACACCGCCCGCGGGCTCCAGGAGCGCATGACCGACATCATGTCCGGCCGGATCATCCGCGACGTCGTCACGCCGCGGTTCAAGGCGGATGACCTGTCCGGCGGGATCGCCGACGGCGTCGATGCCATCATCGCGCAACTCGACATGGACCCCGCACAGGCCAGGGCCATCGAGGAGGCCGAGCGCGCTGCCCGCGCCAACGCCGCGCGCGACGCCGCACCGGCGATCGCCAGCGTGGTGTTCTGGGTGGTCATGATCGTGATCTTCGCCGCGGTTTTCAGCCGCGGCGCGCGCGGGCGGCGTTACCGCGGAGGGGGCGGCGTCGGCAATGCGGTCGGCAACGTGCTGCTGTGGACCGCGATCAACGCGGCGATGAACAGCGGTCGCTCGAGTGGCGGGTGGGGCGGCGGAAGTAGCTGGGGCGGCGGCGGAGGCGGCGGCGGCTTCGGCGGCTTCGGCGGCGGAGGCGGCGGCTTCAATGGCGGCGGCGCGAGCGGGAGCTGGTAGGATGGCCGGCTATCTCAGCGAGGCCGATCACGCGCGCGTCACCGCGGCGGTCGCCGAGGCGGAATCGCGCACGGCCGGCGAAATCGTCACCGTCGTCGCCGACCGCTCGGATGGCTACAGCGACGTCGCCCTCGCCTGGTCGGCGTTCGCGGCGTTCACCGTGCTGGTCGTGCTGGCGATCTTCCCCGATTTCTGGCTGTGGCTGGTCGACAGGGCGCTCGACAACTGGGCGCACGAATGGACCCCGCACGAAGTCCTCACGCTCGCGGCGAGCGCGGCGATCGTCAAGTTTCTCGCCGTCTGGCTGCTGCAGCTATGGCCGCCGCTCAAGTTCTGGCTCGTCCTGCCGAACATCAAGACCCAGCGGACACTCGAGCGTGCGGTCAGCCTGTTCAAGGTCGGCGCCGAGCGCCGAACCCATGGCCGCACGGGCATCCTGATCTACCTGTCGATGCGCGAGCATCGTGCCGAAATCCTCGCCGACGAAGCGATCGCCTCGAAAGTGCCGCCCGAGACCTGGGGCGATGCCATGGCGGCCTTGCTCGTGCACGTCCGCGAAGGCCGCCTGGCCGACGGGATGATTGCCGCGGTCGAGCAGGTCGGCGCGGTGCTCGCCGAGCACTTCCCGCGCGACGACAACGACACCAACGAGTTGCCGGACCGGCTTATCGAGCTATAGGCCCGGGCGTGTCCGAACGCCCCCTCCCCCCCGACGCCCACCTCCCCGAACAGGTCGAATGGTCCGGCCGCTTCATCGAGGCGCGGCGGCGCGGACGGTGGGAGTACGCGAGCCGAGCGCGGGGGATACGCGCGGCGGTGATCCTCGCGCTCGATGCGGGCGCGGTGATCCTGGTCGAGCAGTACCGCGTGCCGCTGGGCAAGGTCTGCCTCGAGCTGCCAGCCGGGCTGATCGGCGACGAGACCGAGGGCGAATCCGCGATCGACAGCGCGATGCGCGAACTCGAGGAGGAAACCGGCTACCGCGCCGCGCAGTGGGAGGATCTCGGCGAGTTCTGGTCGTCGCCGGGGATGTTGAGCGAGAGTTTCACGCTGCTCAGGGCGACCGGGCTCAGCAAGGTCGGCGAAGGCGGCGGGACCGAGCACGAGGACATCGTGGTTCACCGCGTGCCGCTCGACCGGATCGCGGACGTCGTCGCCGAGCACCGCGGCCGCGGACACGCGATCGACGTCAAGCTGCTCCTGCTGCTCGGTTCGCACTGGCTGGAGGACACCGCGCAATGAACGTCCTGATCCTCGGCGCCGGCGCGATGGGCTGCCTCTACGGCGCCGCGTTCCACCGTGCGGGCGCACAAGTCACGTTCGTCGACGTCAACCGCGAGCACGTCGAGGCGATCAATGCCCGCGGCCTCGAGCTCGAAACTCGCGCCGGCACCGAACTGCTGCCGATTCCCGCGCGGTTGCCGCAGGAAATCGCCGAGCCGGCCGACCTCGTGGTCGTGTTCACCAAGACCTTCCACACCGACGCGGCGATCGCGGGGATCAAGCCGGCGATCGGCCAGCAGACCTGGCTGCTCAGCCTGCAGAACGGCCTCGGCAACGACCGGCGGCTGGCGGCGCATGCCTCCGAGGACCGCATCCTCGTCGGCTCGAGTTCGCTGCCGTCGGACCTCGTCGGCCCCGGCCGCGTGCGCAGCCACGGCGAGGGCGGCTCGAAGCTCTACCCGGCATTCGGCGGCGATCCTACATTCGCCCGCGAAGTCTGCGACCTGCTGACCGCCGGCGGCCTGCCCGCCGAGCTCGAGCCCGAGATCCACGTCGCGATCTGGTCGAAGGCGATCTTCAACGCGACGATGAACCCGCTCTGCGCACTCACCCGCCGCACGCCGGGCTTCCTCGGCGCTCACGCCGAGAGCCGGGCGATGATCCGCACTTGCGTCGAAGAAGGCGTCGCGGTCGCCAACGCCAACGGCGTGCCGGTTCCGGCCCAGCCGATCCACGACCTGACCGAAATCTCGATGACCGACCATGCCGATCACGAGGCCTCAATGCTGCAGGACGTCAAGGCCGGCCGGCGCACCGAAGTCGACGCGATCAACGGCGCGATCGTCGAGGCCGGCAAGGCCGCCGGCGTGGCGGCGCCGGTGCTCGAGACGCTGTGGCGGCTGGTCAAGCTCGAGGAAGCGAAGCTGGCGGAGGGCGAGGGGCCCTCATCCAACTCCGACTAGGGCCCGCTTCGCGGACCCAAGTCTGCGTATCCTTCTCCCACAAGTGGGAGAAGGAGCACAGCGCTGACCGCAAGGCTTCTTCTCCCGTTGACGGGAGAAGGATACGGAGGCTTGGCAGCTTGCTGCCTAGCCGCAGTTGGATGAGGGCCCCTCGCCCCTCCCTCCCCCTTCCCTTTTCGCCCCGCACCCCATAGCAGGACCGCAAAAGAGAACTCGGAGAGGCCCTGTGGCGCAGAACAACACCATCACCTTCTACGACCTCGCGCTGTCGACCGGCGCGACGATCAGTCCGTTCGTGTGGGCGACCAAATATGCGCTCAAGCACAAGGGGTTCGAACTCGACGTCGTGCCCGGCGGGTTCACCGGCATTCCCGAGCGGACCGGCGGCAAGACCGAGCGGCTGCCGGCGATCGTCGACGACGGCAAGTGGGTGCTCGATTCGTGGGGCATCGTCGAATACCTCGACGAGACCTACCCCGACCGGCCCGCTCTGATCCCGCACCCGAGCGTGGCGATCATGACCCGCGCGCTCGACGCGTGGTTCTGGCAGGTCGCCACCGGGCCGTGGATGCGCTGCAACTGCGTCAGCTACCGCGACCTCGCCAACCCCGAGGACCACGAATACATCACCCATTCGCGCGAGAAGATGCTCGGCAAGACGCTGGAAGAGATGCAGCAGGGCTACGAGGACCGCCTGCCGCAGATCTCGGCCGCGCTCGAGCCGCTGCGGATCGCGCTGCGCGAGGCCGACTGGCTCGGCGGCGACGGGCCGAACTATGCCGACTACCGGATCATGGGCTCGATCCTGTTCACCGCCTCGGTGTGCCAGAACAGCCCGGTGCTCGCCGAAGACGATCCGCTGCGCCCGTGGATCGAGCGCTGCCTCGACCTCTACGGCGGGCTGGGCCGCCACCCGGGGCTGTTCCCGCTGTTCGGCCTCAAGCAGCGCGAGGGCGATCCGCCGCTGTTCGCGCCGCAGGGCCAGGGCGGCATCCACAAGCGCAACACCGGGCCGGAGTCGACGCGGGCCGAGACCCAGCGGATCACCGAGGGAATGGCGAAAGCCTGATGCGGGTCCTGGTGACCCGGCGCTGGCCGGCGGAAGTCGAGCGGGCGCTGCAGGACAGGTTCGAGGTCGTCCTCAACGACGCCGACCGGCCGCTGAGCCAGGCCGAGCTGGCCGCGGCGATGAGCGAATTCGACGTTCTGTGCCCGACGGTGTCGGACCGGATCGACGCCGAGGTCATCGCCGGCGGCGACCGCGTCAGGTTGATCGCCAACTACGGCGTCGGCTTCGACCACATCGACCTCGCGGCGGCGAAGGCGAAAGGCATCGCGGTCAGCAACACCCCGGGCGTGCTCACCGACGCCACCGCCGACATCGCGATGACCCTGCTGCTGATGGCAGCCCGGCGCGCCGGCGAGGGCGAGCGTGAACTGCGCGACGGGCGCTGGACCGGTTGGCGCCCGACGCACCTGATCGGTGCCGCGATAGCGGGCAAGGTGCTCGGCCTCGTCGGCATGGGCCGGATCGCCATCGCCACGGCCCGGCGCGCGAAGCACGGGTTCGGGATGAAGATCGCCTATTACGGCCGGCGCGAATGCGATCCTGCCGTGGCGGCGGAACTCGAGGCCGAACGCTGCGAATCGCTCTACGATCTGCTGCGCACCGCCGACTTCGTCTCGCTGCACGTTCCGGGCGGTGCCGAGACCGCCAACATGATGGACGCCGCGGCCTTCGCCGAGATGAAGCCCGGCAGCTACCTGATCAACACCGCGCGCGGCGGAATCCTCGACCACGCCGCGCTCGCCGAAGCGCTCGGGCGAGGCCACCTCGCCGGTGCCGGGCTCGACGTCTACCCGCATGAGCCCCAGGTGCCCGAGGCCCTGCTGGGGTTCGAGAACGTCGTGCTCCTGCCGCACCTCGGCAGCGCCAACGCGGAGACGCGCATCGCGATGGGGGTGAAGGCGCTGGCCAACGTCGAGGCGTTCGCGAAAGGCGAGCCGCTGCCCGACCGGATCGCATGAGCACCGCCATCGCCAACCTGATTGCGGCCGAGGGGCTGCCCGAAGACTACCGCGCGGTCGTCGACCGGCACTGGCGCCCGATCGCCGACACGATCGCCGACCTGTGGTTCGACAAGGGCAAGGTGGTGGTCGGGATCAGCGGCGCCCAGGGTTCAGGCAAGACCACGCTTTGCCGGTTCCTCGAAACGCTGCTGATCGAGCACAACCTGCGCACGGTGACGCTGTCGCTCGACGACCTCTACCTGACCCGCGCCGAACGCGCCGCCCTGTCCGCGGACAAGCACCCGCTGTTCGTCACCCGCGGCGTGCCCGGCACCCACGACATCGCGCTCGGCGAAACGATCCTCGACGACCTGCTGGCCGGACGAACCGCCGCGCTCCCGCGGTTCGACAAGGCGACCGACGACCGCGCACCGATGCGGCGGATCGTCGAGCCGCCGATCGACGTCGTCCTGCTCGAAGGCTGGTGTGTCGGCGCCGTTCCGCAACCGGCGGAAGCCCTCGCCGAGCCGGTCAATGCGCTCGAGCGCGACGCGGACCCCGACGGCGTTTGGCGGAGCGAGGTCAACCGCCGGCTGGCGACCGATTACGCCGGGCTATTCGGGCGGCTCGACCTGCTGGTCATGCTCAAGGTCGCCGATTTCGACGCGGTTCGCGCCAACCGCCTGCTGCAGGAACAGAAGCTTGCCGCGTCGCACCCGGAGGGATCCGCGATCATGGACGAGGCGGCGCTCGACCGCTTCCTGATGCACTACGAGCGGCTGACCCGGTGGATGCTCGAAGAGATGCCCGGTCGGGCGGAGGTGACGATCGAGATCGGAGCGAACCAGAGACCCCTCTGATCCTGCCCTGCCCGCCCGGTCATGTCGGACTTGCGCGATGGGAGTGACAATTGGTTAGCTTGTGAACCGTTCAGGATTGAACGATTTGCGGTCCCGCGCAGGCTGCGTTAGGTGACGGCGAAACGGCACGAGAAAGGATTCCGATGCGCAAGTCGATCGCCCTGCTGTTGGCCGCCGCGGCCCTGGTCCCGGCGCAGGCGAAAACCGACGCGGTGCAGGTCGATCCCGCGGACTGGCCGCGATACGCGCGGGACCTCGGCGGGCAGCGCTTCTCGCCGCTCGACGAAATCAACCGCGGCAACGTCGAGAACCTCGACCAGGCCTGGAGCTTCCGCCTGCGCCCCGAGGGCGGCGCCGGCATCCTCGGCGGGACGGTGCCGATCGTCATCGACGGGATCATGTACCTGCCGCTCGGCAACGCCGTCGTCGCGCTCGAGGCGCATACCGGCAAGGAGCTGTGGCGGCACCCGATCGAAGGCACGATCCGCCGCAGCGTGACCTGGTGGGCGGGTGACGGCACGATCGCGCCGCGGCTGTTCTACAACACCGGCAGCAAGATCACCGCGCTCGTCGCCGCGACGGGCGAAGTCGACACCGCCTTCGGGCAAGGCGGCTCGATCACGATCGAGGGCACGCCGTACGGCTACCCGCCGACGATCTACAAGAACGTAATGGTGATCGGCGCGACGACCGCCGAGATGCCGCGCGGCCCGAGCGGCAACAGCCGGGCCTACGATGCGCGCACCGGCGAGAAGCTGTGGGAATTCAATACCGTGCCCCAGCCCGGCGAAGTCGGGCACGAGAGCTGGATAGGCGACGGCTGGCAGAACCGCTCGGGTACCAACATGTGGATCTGGTACACCACGGCCGATCCCGAGACCGACACGATCTACATGACGATCGGCAGCCCCTCGCCCAACTACTACGGCGGCGACCGCCCCGGGAACAACCTGTTCGGCAACTCGCTGGTCGCGGTCGATGCCGAGACCGGCAAGTACAAGTGGCACTTCCAGACCATCCACCACGACCTGTGGGACTGGGACCTGCCGGCGCCGCCGGTGATGGTTGACGTGACCAAGGACGGGAAGCGCATCCCGGCGCTGGCGCTGACCGGCAAGCCGGGGCTGATGTACATCCTCAACCGCGAAACCGGCGAGCCCGTCCACGGCGTCGAGGAGCGGCCGGTCGCCAGCGCCGACGTGCCCGGCGAATGGTACAGCCCGACCCAGCCGTTCCCGGTCAAGCCTGAGCAGCTCAACCGCGGCGTGTGGACGCCCGACGACGTGGTCACGGTCGACGACACCACGCCCGAGCACGTCGCGGCCTGCCGCGCGCTGCTCGATTCCTACGGCGGCACGTTCTTCAACCAGGGATCGTTCACCCCGTTCTTCCTCCACGAAGAGGGCGATCCGCCGAAGGCCTCGATCAACATGCCCCACAACGGCGGATCGAACTGGGGCGGCAGCGCGGTCGATCCAACGCGTGGAGTGATCTTCGTCAACACCAGCGAGAGCGGCTCGATCGGCTGGATCGAAAAGCGCAATCCCGATGGCGACTACGGCCGCGGCACCGCCAATTCCAACCAGCTCTACGACCGCGGCAGCCTGCAGGGCCCGGGCGCCTATTCGTCGTTCAGCGCCAGCTTCACGACCGAGGACGGCCGGACCGTGACCCTTCCGTGCATCCGGCCGCCGTGGGGCCGACTGCTGGCGGTCGACGGCAACAGCGGCGAGATCCTCTGGGCCAGCCGACTCGGGATCACCGAGGAGCTGCCGGGGCGCAAGAAGGATACGGGCTCCAACAACACCTTCGGCGGCCCGATCGTCACCGCCGGCGGGCTGGTGTTCATCGGCGCCACCGCAGATCGCTACTTCCGCGCGTTCGACGCGACCAACGGCGACATCCTGTGGGAACAGCAACTCGACTACGCGCCGATGACGGTGCCGGTCAGCTATCGCGGCAAGAACGGCAAGCAGTATATTGCGGTGGTCGCGGCCGGTTCGGGCTTCGGCGGGCCGCCGCTGCGCGGTCCCGACGGACGGCCGCTCAACAACGAATCGGTGATCGCGTTCGCGCTGCCGGATTGAGGAGAGGACAGATGGGACGCACATTCACGATCCTGCTCGGGACCGCGGCGCTGGCGCTGGCCGCTCCGGCCGCGGCGCAGGAGACGATCACCACCCCCGAGGGCGCGCAGATGAGCGTCGCGTCGGATCTCGCCTACAAGCCGGGCGAGCTGACCGAGGCGCAGTTGAGCTCCTCGACGCGCGACCTGTTCGTGCAGGATTCGATGAACGTCTTCCGCCGCTTCCCGCGCGAGAAGACCGAGGAGATGGTCCGGTTCTACACCGAGGCGCTGGCGCTTCGCTCGCTGAGCCCGATCCAGCTGACCTCGACCCAGCAGATGATCCTTACCGGGGTCGGCAGCGGGCAGATCAAGCTTTCGGCCGGCCAGCAGGGCGACCGCAAGTACGACCTCGAGGGCGGCTATCGCGGCGGCACGGGCATCCGCTTCCTGCTGCTCTCGTACCCCGATCACGAAGTCGTCAAGCAGCGCTTCCGCGAGGCCGGCTTCGCCGAGCCCGAGTTCGTCGAGCGCAGTGACGGGTTCCGCCAGGCGCTGGTCAGGGATCCAGGCGGGTTCGACATCGTGATCCTGACCCGCCCCGGGGTGCAGGATCACTCCGACGGCGGCGTCGGAGTGGGCATCGCGGTGTCCGATCTCGAGCGGAGCCGCGCGTTCTATCGCGAGTTCGTCGGACTCGACGAGCTCGAGCCCGTCGCCGCGCCGGTGCTCGGGACGACGCTCTATCCTTACCGCCACAAGGAGACGACGCTGTTCCTCTACGAGGCGATGGGCAAAGGCGTCGACAACGGCAGCGCGGGGATCCAGTACGTCGTCAGCGACACGCCGATGGTGGACGCCAAGGCGAAGCACCGCGGCGGGATCGCCGTGGAAACCCCGCTCAACAAGCTCGCCGGATTCGATCTGGTGACCGTGTGGCTCAACGACCCCGACGGCGTGACCAACTATTTCGCCCAGGTCGGCCCGAATAGCCGCACCGCGCAGCAGGCGCGGGCCGGCGGGGATTAGTGACGAGAAGGCCCTGATCCCACTCCGGCCAGGGCCTGCTTCGCAGACCCTGGTCCGGCGGGAAAAGGATGGCGCAGCTTGGCGCCGTCAGGCGCCTGGCGTAGCTTGGATGCGGGGCTCCGCCCCTACTTCTTCACCTGCACGATATAGCTGGCGAGCAGGTCGATATCCTCCTCGCCGAGCCAGCCGAAGCTCGGCATCGCGCCCTGGCCGTTGGTCACGATGTTGACCACGTGGCCCTTGTCGAGCGCGGCGTTGCCGTCGAACGCAGGCCCGATCGAGCCGGCTGCGTTGGCGTCGGCGAGCGCATGACAGGCATTGCAGCCGTTGTCGGTGAACATCTGGCGGCCCTTGGCGACCTGCTCCTCGGTGAGCGCGGCCGACGGGTCCTCGGCGGTGGCGAAGGCGCTCGCCACGGGAACGCCGACCAGCGCCAGCGCCAGGGCGCCGAGCGCCGCCTTGCTTCCGAACTTCGAACCGAATCGTGCCATTCGCAGACCACCTTCCAACTTGTTTGTCGCGGTGGCCCACCGGACCGATCCGCCTTCCCGAGGTTGTAAGGCGCGGGCCTTTACCGGAGATTTATGAGACCGACAAGTTTCGGACATAGTCAACTTGTGCCATGGCTCGCCAGGCGGCGGGAAGGTGGTTGTAACCCGGCGTAACCGCGCCCGTTACGGTTATTTACTCGGCAAGCGGCCCGCTCGCGGGCACGAAGGCAAGCTGCTAAGGCGCCGCCACGGATAGACAGACTCGGGAGCTGGACGAATGAAAAGGACCTTGATCGCAGGCGCCGCGCTGACGCTGCTGTCCGCTTGCGGAGGCGGTGCCGATGCGCCCGAAAAGACCGTCCAGCAATTCATGGCCGAGGACGTCCAGCCCACCGCCGACGTCTACTGGGGCGCGGTCCGTTACGAGAGCGTGCTGGTCGACGGCGAACCCGTCGAGCGAGACATCCGGCCGGAAACCGACGAGGACTGGGCCCGGATCAAGCAGGCCGCCGCCAAACTGGGCGAGTTCGGCACCGAGTTGCAGACCCCCGGCTACGCCGAGGGGCGCGGCGAGGACTGGCTGCAGTTCGCCGCCTCGCTGGTCGAGGTCAGCGCGCTGGCCGAGCAGGCAGCCGACGAGAAGGACGTCGACAAGGTCTTCGAGGTCGGCGGCACCGTCTTCAGCGTCTGCAAGGCATGCCACGACGTCTACCCGCCGGCCGAGGGCGTGCCGGAGTCGCGGCCGGGCGACCTGGAGGCCGACGCTGCCGGATAGCCCGGCGATCCCTCGGCGGCGCATCGCCCCGCTGCTGGCCCTGAGCCTCGTGCTCCTGCTGCTCGCGCTGCAGGGGAGCGCCGGGCTGGCGCACGACATCTCCGATTCCGACCGCGCCGCGGTGGCGCAAATCGCGGGCCCCGCGCCTTTCGCGTTCCTCTACCTCGGCGCCAAGCACATGGTCACCGGGATCGACCACGTGCTGTTCCTGATCGGGGTGATCTTCTTCCTCTTCAGGCTGCGCGACGTGGTGGTCTACGTGACGATGTTCACGATCGGCCACTCGCTGACCCTGCTCGGCGGCGTGCTGCTCGACACCGGCGCCAATTCGTATGTCGTCGACGCGATCATCGGCTTCTCGGTGGTCTACAAGGCGTTCGAGAACCTCGGCGGGTTCCGCAAGCTCGGGATCGCGATCGACACCCGGCTCGCTGTTCTCGGCTTCGGCCTGTTCCACGGACTCGGCCTGGCGACCAAGGTGCGCGACCTCGGACTGTCCGAGGACGGGCTGCTGGTGAACCTGGTCTCGTTCAACCTGGGGGTCGAGGTCGGCCAGGTGCTCGTGCTGACGGTCGTCGTCACCCTGTTCAACGCCTGGCGCCGCACGCGCTCCTTCGCGCCGGGCGCTTTCTATGCCAACCTCGCGCTGATGGCCGCGGGGTTCGTCCTCATGGGTTACCAGCTGACAGGATACTTCACGACATGACCGAACAGACCTCCCCTCCGCCGAGCTCTGGCAAGAAGCTGCTGATCGGCTCGGCGGCCGCCATCGCGGTTGCTGCGGTCGCGCTCGTCGTTTTCGTGCTGCCGGCCGAATACGGCATCGACCCGACCGGCGCCGGCCGCGCGCTCGGCCTCACCCGCCTCGCCGAGCCGGAAATGAACGAAGAGCAGATCCGCGGCGCCAAGCGCACCGGCGTCCTGGCCCTGTCCGACCAGCCGCTCGCGCGCGAACAGTGGGACGACGAGTGGCAGGTCGTGCTCGGTCCCTACGAAGGCATCGAGCTCAAGTACACGCTCGATGAAGGCGGTGCGATCGACTTCGCCTGGGAAGCGAGCGACACGGTCGAATACGATCTCCACTCGCATCCGTTCGAGGGCGGCACCGAGCTGACCGAGAGCTATGCGGTCGACGACGGCGAGCGCATGCAGGGCCGCTACGTTGCGGCGTTCACCGGGTTGCACGGCTGGTACTGGCAGAACCGCAATCTCGAGGACGTTACGCTGACAGTGCGCGCAGCGGGGCCGATTCGGGGCTCCACCGTATTCGTCATGGGCGCGCCGAACGAGCGCGAGCTCACACCGCCCGAATAGGCTCCGTCAGACCGGATTTTGTCAACTTCGTTACACTTTCGACCCTTGTTGTGGTTGCGCCTTGTCGGCTAGGCTCGCCAGCCGGCCGGACGGGAACGGCCCATGGAACATCGGGAGAGAGTGGAGTGGTTAGGTCGCCGCGCGCAGCATCGTTTCGTCTTCAGGCCATCGGCCGCCTCGCGCGCCCGCTGATCCCACTGTCGCTGCTGCTGGCTCCGGCCATCGCGCTGTCGCAGGACTCGCTGCCGCAGGAAGACTTCGATTACGTCGGCTGGGATGCCTACCTCGGCGGGCCGGAGTCCTCGCAGTACACGGCGCTCGACCAGATCACCAGGGACAACGTCGGCCATCTGCAGGTGGCCTGGGAGTACCCGATCGGGCCGGGCCAGCCCCCGCAGTTCAACCCGATCGTCGCCAACGGGATGATGTACGTGCTGCGCGGCGACGGGAAGATCGCCGCGCTCGATCCGGCCACCGGCAGCGAGATCTGGCAGAGCGAGACCACCGGCCGGATCGGCGTGCGCGGGATCAACTACTGGCAGAGCAAGGACGGCTCCGATCGCCGCCTCGTGTTCCTCAACGACGGCCTGCTGCGCGCGATCGACGCGCGCACCGGCAAGTACATCGACGGCTTCAGCGTCGACCTGCGCGAGGCGCTGCCCGAAGGCTCGGTGGTCCCGCCGCGGCCGCTGATGACCAACAATCCGGGCCGCATCTTCGAGGACACGATCATCATCTCGCTGCCGGCCGGTGCGTACGACTACCCGTCGTCCCCCGCCGACATCCAAGCGTACGACATCCGCACCGGCGAGCTGAAGTGGGTGTTCCACGTCGTCCCGCGGGTCGGCGAGTTCGGTTCCGAGACCTGGCCGGAAAAGGACCGCGAGAGGTTCGGCGGCGTCCACAACTGGTCGGAGTCGACGCTCGATCCCGAGCTCGGGATCATCTACATCCCGACCGGCACCGCGCGCTACGACTTCTACGGCGGCAACCGCGAGGGCGACAACCTGTTCGCCAACAGCCTGATCGCGATCGACGCGCGCACCGGCAAGCGCATCTGGCACTTCCAGACCGTCCACCACGACCTGTGGGACTTCGACCTGCCGGTCGCGCCGAAGCTGATGACGATCACCAAGGACGGCAAGAAGATCCCGATCGTCGCGCAGGCGAGCAAGACCGGCTTCCTCTACGTGTTCGACCGCCGCACCGGCGAGCCTGTCTGGCCGATCGAGGAACGGCCGGTGCCGGCTTCCGACGTTCCCGGCGAGCATGCGAGCCCGACCCAGCCGATCCCGACCTGGCCCGAGCCGTTCGCGCGCCAGCATTTCACCGAGGCGGACATCAACCCCTACCTGCCCGCCGAGGACCAGGAGAAGCTGCGCCAGCTGCTGCGCGAGAGCCGCAACGAGGGTCCGTTCACCCCGCCGAGCCTGCGCGGCTCGATCTCGATGCCCGGGCACAACGGCGGCGCCAACTGGGGCAACGTCGCGGTCGATCCCGCGAACCAGCGGCTCTATGTCGTCAGCCGCGAGATCCCGCTGCTGATCAAGCTCAACGAATTGCCCAACGAGGAAGCCGCGGCGCGCGCCAAGGAGCGCATGCCCAACGCGCAGGACGACACCTATCCCTACACCTCACCGGTCAACTTCCTGCTGCAGTCGAACGGCATGGTGGCGATGAAGCCGCCGTTCTCGTTCCTGACCGCCTACGACATGAACACCGGCAACATCCTCTGGCGCATCCCCAACGGCACGATCGCGACGCTCGAGGCGCAGGGCGTCGAGGACGTCGGCGCGCAGGCTTCGCGCGGCGGCCCGGTGGCGACCGCGAGCGGCCTGCTGTTCGTCGGCACCGCGACCGACCGCACCTTCCGCGCCCGCGACGCCGACACCGGCGAAGTGCTGTGGGAACACGAGCTCGACGCGGCGACCGAGGGTGTACCGGCGGTCTACGAGGTCGGCGGACGGCAGTTCGTGACCATCCCGGTCGGTGGCGTCGGCCACTTCGCCCAGGGCCTCGGCCTCGGCGAGCCGGGTCCGAGCCGCTACGTCACCTTCGCGCTGCCGGCGGGGGGCTCGCAGTGATCCCGCGCAAGGCGGCGCTGCTCGCCGCGGCGTTCGCCTGCGCCGCGCTGCCCGCCGCCGCGCAGCAGCGCGACCTGACCGTGATCGAGCCGGTACCCACCGGCTACAAGGCGAAGACCACGCCGTGGGGCGAGCCCGACTTCCGCGGCGGCTGGCCGATCGACCACCTCAACGGCCGCACCCCGCTGCAGCGGGCTGCCGAGCACGGCAACCGTGCCTACCTGACGGACGAGGAATTCGCCGCTCGCGACGAGGCCGTTCAGCAACTCGCCCGGCGCTACGAGAACGAGGACAGCGACGGCACCATGGGCATGGGCCACTGGGCCGAAGTCGCCGCCGCCAACCGGCGCACCTCGTGGATCACCTCCCCGGCCAACGGGCGGCTTCCCGAGTACACCGCCGAGGGCAAGCGCCTGTCGAGCGAGATGCGCTCGACCTGGCGGCGCGGGCAGCCGTTCGACTCCTGGCTCGACTTCGACTCCTGGGACCGCTGCATCACCCGCGGACTGCCCGCGTCGATGTTCCCTTTCATGTACAACAACGGGATGCGCATCTTTCAGGCGCCCGGCGTGGTCGCGCTGCAGATGGAGATGGTCCACGAGACGCGGATCATCCCGACCGACGGGCGCCCCGGCATCCCGACGCAGATCGCCAACTGGATGGGCGAGAGCCGTGGGCACTGGGAGAACGGCAACACCCTGGTGGTCGAAACGACCAACTTCAAGCCCGGCCCCTCGGCGACCAACATCGGCACGACCGGGTCGCCGCCGGAGAACGACACCCCGGTCAGCGACCAGGCGAAGATGATCGAGCGGTTCACCATGACCGGGCCCGACACGATCATCTACGAGTTCACCTGGACGGACCCGGTGGTGTTCACCGAACCTTGGTCGGCACGCCTCGAATGGCAGCGCGACGACGACTTCGGAATCTTCGAGTACGCCTGCCACGAGGGCAACGTGCAGATCCGCAACTTCATCACCGCGTCGCGCGCCGAGCGCGCTCAGGCGGCGGCCGGCGGCGGCCAGTAAACCACAAGACAATCAGGGAAGAGGCCCGATGACCAAGACCGTTCGTATCCTGCTCGCCTGCACCATGTTGGCCGGCGCTTCGGCCGCCCACGCGCAGGCCATCTCCCCCGACGAGCCGGTGCGCACCCAGCAGGGCCTGATCCAGGGCGCACCCGGCAAGGTCGAAGGGGTTACCGTCTTCAGGAACATCCCGTTCGCCGCGCCGCCGGTCGGCGAACTCCGCTGGCGCCAGCCGCAGCCGCCGCAGCCGTGGCAAGGCGTGCGCGACGGCTCCCGCTACGGCGACGTCTGCGTGCAGAACCCGGCCCCGCAGCGCTTCCCGCCCAACGCGGCGACCGACACCGAGAACTTCACCGGGATGAGCGAGGACTGCCTCAACCTCAACATCTGGACCCCGGCCAGGCAAGCCGGAGAGAAGCTGCCGGTGATGGTCTGGCTCTATGGCGGCGCCTACAACGAGGGCGGCGGCAACGCGCCGTTTTCCGAAGGCGACAACCTCGCCGCCAAGGGCGTGGTCATGGTCACCTTCAACTACCGCGTCGGCCCGTTCGGGTTCTTCAGCCATCCCGAGCTGACCGCCGAAGGCGGCGGGGCCGCGGGCAACCAGGCGCTCGGCGACGCGATCGCGGTGTTCAAGTGGCTCAAGGCCAACGTCGAGGCGTTCGGCGGCGATCCGAACAACATCACGCTGTTCGGCGAGAGCGCCGGCGCGGCGATGAACGGCGGCCTGGTCGGCGCGGCCGGCGCTCGCGGGACGTTCGAGCGGGCGATTGCGCAGAGCGGCGCGTGGATGGGCCTCGGCATCGGCACGATGATCCCGAACCACGTTCCCGGCGCCACGCTGCCTCCCCCGCCGCCGGCCGGCACTCCCGCGCCCGCGCCGGGGCCCGGCGGGCCGGGCGGCTTCGGCAACATGCCACCGTCGGCCGAGTTGCGCGGGCTCGCCAATGCGCGCCAGATCGGGGCCGAGAGCCTCGCTGCGCTGCGCGCGCTTCCGGCCGAGGAAGTGCAGCAGAAGCTGCGCGGCCACGGGATGATCATCGACGGTCGGATCATCACCGAGGACCTCTCGATCACCTTTGCCGAGGGCCGCCAGAACCCGGTCGACGTCCTGGTCGGCTCGAATGCCGACGAAGGCTCGTTCGCGGCCGGTCCGCCGGCAACCGCCGAGAGCTGGCGCAACGGTGCGGCCCAGCGCTGGGGCGCTCAGGCCGAGCTCGGCCTCGCCGCTTACCCGGCCTCGACCGACGAGGAAGCCCAGGCCCAGGCGCCGCAGCCGTTCACCGACACGCTGAGCTGGCACATGCGCCTGTTCGCCAAGGAGCAGGCGAAGATCGGCAAGGAATCGTGGCACTACTTCTTCACCCACGATCCGCCCTACGACGAAGGCCAGCGCGACCTGGGCTCCGCGCACACCGGCGAGATCCCCTACGTGTTTGACAACCTGTGCGCGCCGCGCACCTTCCCTGGGGGATCGTCGGTCAAGTTGATGTGCGGCAACCCGCGCGAGGAGGCGTTCGCCGACCAGGTGTCGCAGTATTTTGTGAACTTCGCTCGCACGGGCGATCCGAACGGAGACGGCCTGCCGCAATGGCCGGCGATGCGCGACCTCGGTCCGAACGAGACGATGATCCTCGACGCCGACGGCTCGGGCAAGGGACCGTGGATCGGCGAGGCCAAGGACCGGCTGTACTCCGCGATGTTCGAGGCCCGCGTCGCCGAACCGCTCGGCATCGCCGCCGGCGGGGACTGAGACCACCGCGCCCTTCCCCCTTCCAGTGGGAGAAGGGACTTGTCCGCACGCCGCGCCGCGCTACCCTCTCTGAAGGCATGCCGCCGAGGCATCGAGGGAGGGTAGCATGGGGACTGTCCGCAAGGTTGCGCTGCACTCAGCAGCGCTCCTCACGCTGGCCGGCGGGGCAACGCTCGCCCTCGCGCAAGCCGCCCCCCCACCTCCCGCCGTGGCCGATTTCGCCGATCAGGTCGAGTCCGGCCGCGCGGCCTACGCGACCGACTGCGCGGCCTGCCACGGCCAGCAACTGACCGGCAGCCAGTTCGCCCCGGCGCTCAAGGGCGCGGCATTCCTCAACAAGTGGGGCGACGCCCCGCTCGAGCAGGTCCACGACTACATTCGCTCGTCGATGCCGCCGGCCAATGCGGGCGGCCTGTCGGACGAGACTTACGCCGCGCTGCTTGCGCTGATCCTGGCCGAGAACGGTGTCGACAACGGCGGCGCGCCGCTCCCGGCGGACAGCCGGCAGCTCGCCGGGCTGACGATGCCCCCGCCCCCGCCGGTCGGCGCTCGCGACGGAGTCGGGGTCGGCGGGCTCGCCGAGGGCGCGACGCTGCCGCCCTGGCCCGCTCCGCCCGACCGCTTCGCCGACTACACGCCGGTCACCGGCGAAATGCTCGCCAACCCTGCGCCCGAGAACTGGCTCAGCTGGCGCCGCGCGCACAACGGCCACGGCTATTCGCCGCTTCGGCAGATCAACGCCGGCAACGTATCCGAGATGCGCGTGCGTTGGGCGCAGGCCCTGCCCCCCGGCGTCAACATGAACGAGCCGCTCGTGCGCGACGGGGTGCTCTACGTGTTCGGTTACGGCGACAGCGTGTACGCGTTCGACGCTGCCGACGGGCGCAACCTGTGGGTCTACCAGCGCCGCCTGCCCGAAGGCACGCCGCTGACCTCGAAGAAGACGCTCGCGCTGTGGGGCGACAAGCTGTTCACCGCGACCTCGGACAACCATCTCGTGGCGCTCGACGCCCGCACCGGGCGGCAGGTGTGGGACGTGCCGCTGACCGACCGGCCGGACATGCGCACGCCCGGCGGGCCGCTCGCGGCCGATGGCGTGATCATGCAGGGCCTCGCCAGCCAGGCTCCCGGCGGCGGGTTGATCGTCGCTTTCGACGCCGAGACCGGCGAGAAGCTGTGGGAGTTCGAGACCGTGGCCAAGCCCGGCCAGCCCGGGGGCGACACCTGGAACGGGATCCCGGCCGAGGAGCGCCGCGGGGGCTCTCAGTGGACTTCGGGCACCTACGACGCCGAAAGCGGCCTCGCGCTGTGGGGCGTGGCGCAGAGCTACGACACCGGGCCGCTGCGCGACCGCAAGCCGGGGATGAACAACGACGCGCTGTTCACCAACTCGACGCTCGCCTTCGTGCCGCGGACCGGCGAGCTCAAGTGGTACTTCCAGCACATGAAGAACGACCAGTACGACCTCGACTGGGTGTTCGACCGGGTGATCGGCCGCGTCGAGATCGACGGCGAGCTGCGCCGGGTGGTCATCACCAGCGGCAAGGAAGGCCTGTTCGACCTGCTCGACGCCGACACCGGAAGCTACATCAAGACCGTCGACATGGGGCTGCAGGACTTCATTGTCGCGATCGACCCCGAGACTGGCGACAAGACGCCCGACCCCGACAAGCTTCCCGGACGCGACCGCCCGCCGGTATTCATGTGCCCGCACGCGGGCGGCGGTCGGAACTGGAGCCCGACATCGTTCAATCCCAACAGCCGGATGCTGTTCGTCAACGCGCGCGACATCTGCATGCAACTGGTGCCGGCCGCGGACGGCTTTCTCTCGAGCGGCGTCAACGTCCGCTACGCCCCGCGCCCCGGCAGCGACGGGATGCACGGCGTGCTGCAGGCAATCGACCTCGAATCGGGCGAGATCGTGTGGGAAACGCGGCGGCGGCAGACGCCCGACATGGGCATCCTGACGACGGCCGGCGGGTTGCTGTTCACCGGCTGGATGGATCGCCAGGTCGTCGCCTACGACCAGGCGACCGGCCGCGAGCTGTGGAGCAGCGGGGTGACCGGCGTGCCGAACGCCTCGCCGATCACTTACGCGGTCGACGGCAAGCAATACGTCGCGATCGTCACCGGCCACGGCAATCCGCTGGCGTTCGGCGTACCCGACGTGATCCCCGAGACCCAGCTGCCGCCGGTCAACAGCTCGGCAATCTACGTCTTCGCGCTGCCGGACTGAGGGAAGGAGCCCTCATCCAAGCTCCGCTAGGCGCCTTGCGGCGCCAAGCTTCGCTATCCTTCTCCCACCAGTGGGAGAAGGAGGCTGGCCGCCAGCGCTGCGCATTTCTTCTCCCGCTGGCGGGAGAAGCTTTACCGCCAGCGCAGCGCACTCCTTCTCCCACTGGTGGGAGAAGGATACGGAGGCTTGGCAGCTTGCTGCCTAGCCGCAGTTGGATGAGGGCCCCCTAATCCCCAACGAAAAAGGCCGCCCCGAAGGGCGGCCTTTCCGTTCGGCGCCGATCCGCCAGGCTCAGTAGAAGATGCCGAGCGTGAAGCCGATCGCGCGGCCGGTGAAGATCACGCCGACCCAGAACAGCAGCGACAGCCAGCCGGCCACTTTCGCCGCCGCCGGGAACGACGGGTCGAGTTCCCAGTGATCGACCGTGCGCCACGTCGTCATGTGGAAATACATCATGTTGAGGCCCGCCAGCGCGAGCAGCGCCATCTTCACCAGGAAGTACGGGTTGATCATGTAGCTGCTCGCCTTGCTGATGAAC
This sequence comes from Sphingomonadales bacterium, assembly GCA_044506565.1. Taxonomy (GTDB): domain Bacteria; phylum Pseudomonadota; class Alphaproteobacteria; order Sphingomonadales; family Sphingomonadaceae; genus Croceibacterium_A. Next base: position 32,760 of record JBIQKN010000013.1, read on the forward strand.
ATCAGCAGCCCGGTGATCGCGGCGAGCACGAATGCCCCCCAGGTCCACGGCAGGGTGTCCCGCGCGAGCTGCGAGACGCGCAGCGCGTGCCCCGTCACCCCGATCAGGCGCAGGTCGACCAGCGCGATCGTGCCGATCACGGTGACCAGCGCGAAGACGTGAACGGTCTCGATCGTCGGGAACATCCAGGTCGACTCGGCGATCGTGGTGCCGAGCGACGAGTACTCGATCCGCTCCCAGAGATTGGTAGGTTCAGGATACATTTGTGCCCCCTCAGACCGGCGCGTAGGCGATCCAGCGACCGCACCACATGATCATCAACCACAGGACGACGAGCAGCAGCCCGGCCGACCTGACGCCCCCGCCGACCGATTCGGCCTGGCGCCCGAGGCTCTTGGCGAACAGCACCGCCACCACGATGCCGACCACGATCAAGGTCATCTTGATCCAGAAATACGGGTTCACCAGCTCGCGGATCGGCTCGCCGATGATCATCAGCAAGCCCGAGAAGATCAGGAAGGCGAGCGCCCACCACAGCACCTTCGAATAACGCTGCGACGTCTCCGCCAGGGTCGCGTGGCCGGCGAGGCCGTAGACCCTCAGGTTCATCATCAGCACCGCGGCGAACGAAGCCGAGATGGCGAGGATGTGGATGACCTGGAAGATCGGGATCGCCCAGAAGTGCTCACCGATCCACATCGTCATGCCGGACTCGGAGATGCCCAGCGCCAGGTCGTTGAGCGGCGTGCTGCGCAGCCACTCCGTAAAGCTGAATAACAGGTCGTCCATCAGAGCACTCTCTTCCCTGTATCGTCCACCGAGGCCCTGAGGGCACCGGAATGCGAACCCGCCGTGCCGCCCCGCATGCAGGGCAAGAGCACCGCTGCCGAGTAAATTACCGTAACCGCGGCAGTTACAGCGCGTTACGCGAGCAAGCGCGCCGCTGCTTTGACTTGGCGCAATCCGCTAGCGCCCTCCGTGGCTTACGCCAAGCCCCATCGACGCGATTTCAGTTGACTCGGTCCGAGATGTCGCAGGGCCGCGGGGGATTCCCTTCGGGAGCGCAACGGACGGGTGCTCGGGCGATACAAAATGCGACAAACAACGACGATCCGCGGCACCGCAGGCCATTGTCAAAGTCCGCCGTGGACCTTAGGACCAAGTCAACGAGAACGCAGCCCGGGCCGGTACGGCGGGCGGCGCGTCAACTTGTCGGGAGGGTACGCCATGCGGGTCGCTCGGAGCCTGGGGCTCGCGGCAACATTACTGCTCGCAGCGAGCACCGCGGCCATCGCGCAGGACGCGATTCCGGACGGCGACTGGCGAACCATCAACCGCGACGCCAAGGCGACGCGCTATTCGCCTCTCGCCGACATCGACCGGGGCAACGTCGCGCAACTTGAACAGGCGTGGAGCTATCCGTTCCGCTCGTTCAACACCGCGGTGCCGATCGTGGTCGACGGGACGATGTACATCCCGGCCGGCAACCGCGTGGTCGCGCTCGACGGCGACACCGGGCAGGAGAAGTGGGTCTTCACGTTGCCGCCCGGCCCGCCCGCGCGCGGCACCTCGGCCGGTGCTTCGGGGCAGCCGCGCAACGCCTCGACCCGCGGCGTCAGTTACTGGCCCGGTGACGCCAGTACCCCGGCGCGCATCCTGGTCATGGCCGGCTCGTCGATGTTCGCCCTCGACGCGGGCACGGGCCAACCGTCGGCCGGCTTCGGCGACGGCGGCGAGATCGACGTCGGCACCGCCTACGGCGGCACGCCGACGATCGCCGAGGACGTTGCGATCATCGGCGCGGCGACACTCGAGAACCAGCCCGGCGATCCCGGCAACACGCGCGCATTCGACATCCGGACCGGGCGCAAGCTGTGGGAATTCAGCTCGGTCGCGCAGCCCGGCACCCCGGGCAACGAGACCTGGGGCAACGGCTGGAAGGGCCGCTCGGGCACCAACATGTGGGCCTTCTCCGCCCCGGTGGACCTCGAGCAGGGCATCGTCATCATCCCGCTCGGCTCGCCCGCTCCCAACTACTGGGGCGGCGAACGGCCGGGCGCCAACCTGTTCGGCAACTCGCTGGTCGCGATCGACTACAAGACCGGCGAGTACAAATGGCACTTCCAGACGGTGCACCACGACATCTGGGACGTCGACCAGCCGACCGCGGGGGCGCTGATCGAGGTCAACGGCCGCCCGGTTATCGCCTCGATCAACAAGACCAGCCTGTTCTTCGTGATCGACCGCGAGACCGGCGAACCGCACCTGCCGGTCGAGGAACGGCCGGTCCCCGCAGGCGACGTGCCCGGGGAGTATTACCACCCGACCCAGCCGATCCCGGTCAACACGCCTCCGCTCAGCCGGGTGTCGATGACCTACGACGACATCGTCGATCCCGAGGACACCACGCCCGAACACGCTGCGGCCTGCCGCAAGATGTGGGACGAGGCCGGCGGCTACCTCAACTACGGCATCTACACGCCGTTCTTCTTCAAGGCGGCAGGCGCCCCGCCGCGCTCGACGATCCAGCTTCCGGGCGGCACCGGCGGGGTCAACTGGGGCGGCCCGGCGGCCGACCCGACGACCGGGATCGTCTACGTCAACGCGCAGGACACCTCGCTGGTCGGCTGGGTCGAGCGCAAGGAAACGACCGAGAGCTACAGCTTCGACGCGAACAGCTCCGACCAGCCGTACGACCGCGCGAGCGTCAACGGCAAGGGTCCGTTCTTCTCGTTCAGCGCGCCGCTGTCGGGTCAGTACGACGAGCAGGGCCGTCCGCAGGGGCCGCAGGCGCCGTGCTACAAGCCGCCGTGGGGCGAGCTCGTCGCGGTCGACGCGAGCACGGGGGAAATCAAGTGGTCGGTCCCGCTTGGCGTGATCGACGAGTTGCCGGAGGGCAAGCGCCTGGTCGGCAACTCCGGCAGCGCCGGTCCGACGGTGACCGCGGGCGGGCTGGTGTTCGTCGGCGCGACCAACGACCGCCGCTTCCGCGCCTTCGACGCGGCTACCGGACAGCAGTTGTGGGAAACCCAGCTGACCGCAAACGCCAACGCCAACCCGATGACCTATCGGGGCCGCAGCGGCAAACAGTACGTCGCCATCAATGCCGGTGGCACTATCATCACGTATTCGCTATCCCGCTGAGGGATACCCAAAAGAGAGAGGTTATTGGGGAATGAAGCAGCTTTCCATCCTCGCGGCCACGGCGGCGGCGGCGCTCATGATGACCACGAGCGCCCCGGCGATCGCGCAGGCCAGCGCCCAGCAGCCCGCGACCATCGACGGCAAGCCCAACCTCAACGGTATCTGGCAGGCGATGAACACCGCCAACTGGAACCTCGAGCCGCACGCGGCGGGGCCGAACCCGGTCGCAGACCGGCAGATCGGCGCGACCGGCGCCATTCCGCCCGGCCTCGGCGTCATCGAAGAGGGCAAGATCCCCTACAAGCCCGAAGCGCTCGAGCGGCTCAAGCACCATCGCGAGCACCTGATCACCTACGATCCGGAGGCCGCCTGCTACCTGCCGGGGATCCCGCGCGCGACTTACCTGCCCTACCCGTTCCAGATCGTGCAGGGCGGCAACGACGACATCCTGATGGTCTACGAGTACGCGAACGCCAACCGCGTGATCGAGATGCGCGATGTCGAGATCCCGCCGATCGACACCTGGATGGGCACGTCGTACGGCCGCTGGGAAGGCGACACGCTGGTCGTGGTCACCCTCTCGCAGGGTCCGGGCGAAGTGAAGCTGCCGGGCGGCGTGATGGAGCCCAACGGCGTCACCTGGCTCGACCGGGCCGGCAACTACCTGACCCATACCGCCACCGTGACCGAGCGGTTCAGGAAGATTGACGAAAATCATATCCAGTACAGCGCAACCATCGAAGATCCGGAGATCTACGAACGTCCGTGGACCATCTCGATGCCGCTTTACCGGAGGATCGAACCGAACGCGCAGTTGCTCGAGTTCCGTTGCGTTCCGTTCAGTGAGCAACTGCTATACGGCGACCTGCTTGAGGAAGGCTCCGAGCCTTCCCAATAAGATAACTGACCCGCATTAGAGACACCGAGGAGTACGAACCGATGGAAATGAAGAAGTGGACCGCTGCCGCGATCGGCGCGGTGCTCGCAGTGAGCGCCGCGGGCGCCGCTGTCGCACACCACTCGTTCGCGACCGAATTTGACCGCAACAAGCCGATCCGGCTCGAAGGCAAGGTCGTGAAGTTCGAGTGGGTCAACCCGCACTCGTGGATTCACCTGCGCATTGCCGACGGCACCGTGTGGCGTGTCGAGGGCGGCGCTCCGAGCGCACTTCTGCGTCGTGGCTGGAACCGCAACTCGCTGCCGGCCGGCACCGACATCATCGTCGACGCCTTCCGTGCTCGCGACGGGGACACCCGCGCTTCGGCGGCCGAAATCCGGTTCCCGAACGGCCGCGAGCTGTCGCTGGGCAACCCGACGACCGAGGCGGTGGCCGCCGCGGCCCGTCGCGCCGGCGGCAACTGACGACACGCTCCGCTCTCGGGCGGAGCGCGGAAATTGGAGGGGCTCGTGGCCTGTGCCGCGGGCCCCTTCGTCGTTCGGCCCTTGCGCCGCGTCGCCAGAATGCGGAACAAGTTTCCTGCTCCGCGGTTGGTCAAGATTGGGTCCGTTGGGGGTGAAAATGCGATTCCTGCCGAGATGACGTCCGTCCTGCTGGTCGAGGACGAGCTGCTCGTGCGCGAGCTGGCTTCGGAAGACCTCGGCGAAATTGGTTTCGAGGTGACCGCGGCGAGCGACGGCGACGAAGCGCTCGGCTACCTGCGCGAAGGGCGCCACTTCGACCTGTTGTTCACCGACATCCGCATGCCCGGCGCCACCGACGGCTGGCTACTGGCGCAGGAAGCGCGGAAGCTGCTCCCCGGCATCCGGGTGATCTACGCGACCGGGCTCGGCGAAGCGGCCGATGGCCTGTGCGAGGGGGAGCGATACGTTCGCAAGCCCTACACCCTCGACGACTTGCGCGACGCGCTGACCGAACTCGGCTTCTAGCCCGAACCGGCCTTGCGGCGATTCTGCCACCAGAGCGCGGCGAGGATCAGCAGGAAAGCGGCCAGGCGCAGCAGGTAGAGCCAGCTCCGCTCCTCGGTGGCGAATCCGCCGAGCGTCAGCAGCGCCTGCATCACCGCGAGCAGCAGGAAGCTCGCCGCGAACGCGAGGAACAGCGCCTCGCGGGTCCGCCGCCAGAATCGCAGGAAGTGCAGCGCCGCCACGGCAAAGCCCATGACGATCGCACCCGCGAGGAAGTCCTCGGTCATCTCAGGTCTCCTCGTCCCAGACGAAGCCGAACAGCAGCACTGCCACCGCCGCAAGGCTCAGCCACAGACGAACGGGCCGGAAAGTGACCTGCGTGAACACGAGCATGTCGATCACGACGATGAAATTGACGACGGCGAGCAGCACGAAGCACAGCGCGCTCCAGAACAGCAGCCGCGACCGCGTGCGGCGGAAGCTGCGGCCGAGCAGGTAGGCGCACAGCGCGCTCGTCGCGAAGCACAGCGTGTAGACCAGGGTCGGGAAGAGCGTTCCCATCGGCCGTCCTAGTCCTTCCGCAGCTTGAACGCGTCCGCGAAGGCGGTCAGGCCCGGCGAGGCCTGGGCCACGATCAGCCGGCGCACCTTGTCCGGACTGCGGGCGTAGTAATCGATCGCTGCCGCCACCAGCTCCGCCTGCTCTGCCGATCCCTGATGATACGCGACGCGCCCTTCTTCGTCGACGACTGCGAGACCTGCCGCGGAGAGATTGTGCACGCTTTGTGACACGACCGCATCGCTAGCGCGCAGCGTGGCGACCAGGTCTTCGGGCGTGTGGAACTGTCCGGGATCGACGACGAGATGCTTCAGGAGATCGAGCGCCCACACCGAGCGAAAGCTGTTCGCGATGAACGAGTCGATGATCGCCTGATCAGGCATCCTGGCGGGCGGAACCTTTCCTGCTGCTTGGCCATGGCCCTCCTACCCGCTGACCCGCTCATGACAACCCGTCACGGTCCTGCAGGGGAATGTTTTATCCGACAGCCGGGAACCCGAGCCTCGCTCGGCATTTACGGGATCGGGGCCGCGCGCACCCGGGGGCACGGAGGGTCGCTTGAACATTCAGACGCAGGCGGAATTCTCCCGCAGCCGACGCGAATTGATTTCGGCGCTGCGCAAGCTCCGCCGCGGGGACTTCACCGTGCGGATGCCGGAGGACGGCACCGACGCCGATCTCGAGCTCGCGACGCTGTTCAACGAGGTCGTTGCGCTCAACCAGCAAATGGCCGCCGAGTTCGAGCGCGTGTCCCGCGTCGTCGGCAAGGAAGGCAAGATCGGCCATCGCGCGAAAGTGACGGGTGCCACCGGCGGGTGGGACTCCAAGCTGCGCGCGATCAATGAGTTGATTGACGACATGGTCCAACCGACCGTCGAGGTGGCGCGCGTGATCGGCGCGGTCGCCAAGGGCGACCTGTCGCAGGCAATGGCGGTCGAAATCGAGGGGCGCCCGCTCAAGGGCGAGTTCCTGCGCATCGGCAAGGTCGTCAACACGATGGTCGAGCAGCTCGCCAGCTTCGCCTCGGAAGTGACGCGCGTGGCGCGCGAGGTCGGCACCGAGGGCAAGCTCGGCGGCCAGGCCCGCGTCCGCGGCGTCGCCGGCACCTGGAAGGACCTGACTGACAACGTCAACCTGATGGCGGCGAACCTGACCGGACAGGTGCGCAACATCGCCGAGGTCACCACCGCCGTCGCGCTAGGCGACCTGTCGAAGAAGATCACCGTCGACGTGAAGGGCGAGATCCTCGAGCTCAAGAACACCATCAACACGATGGTCGACCAGCTCAACGGCTTCGCTTCCGAGGTCACGCGCGTCGCCCGCGAGGTCGGCACCGAGGGCAAGCTGGGCGGCCAGGCCCAGGTGCCGGGCGTTGCCGGCACCTGGGCGGACCTGACCGAGAACGTCAACTCGATGGCGGCCAACCTCACCGGCCAGGTGCGAAACATCGCCGAGGTGACGACCGCCGTCGCCCGCGGCGACCTGTCCAAGAAGATCACCGTCGACGTGAAGGGCGAGATCCTCGAGCTCAAGAACACCATCAACACGATGGTCGACCAGCTCAACGGCTTCGCCTCCGAGGTCACGCGCGTCGCCCGCGAGGTCGGTACCGAGGGCAAGCTCGGCGGACAAGCGCAGGTCCCCGGGGTCGGCGGCACCTGGAAGGACCTCACGGACAACGTGAACTCGATGGCCGCCAACCTCACCGGCCAGGTGCGCAACATCGCCGACGTGACCACCGCGGTCGCGCGCGGCGACCTGTCGCGCAAGATCACCGTCGACGTGCAGGGCGAAATCCTCGAGCTCAAGAACACCATCAACACGATGGTCGACCAGTTGAACTCGTTCGCCTCCGAGGTGACGCGCGTCGCGCGCGAGGTCGGCACCGAGGGCAAGCTCGGCGGACAGGCGCAGGTCCCCGGCGTCGCCGGCACCTGGGCGGACCTCACCGAGAACGTGAACTCGATGGCGGCGAACCTGACCGGCCAGGTGCGCAACATCGCCGAGGTCACCACCGCGGTCGCGCGCGGCGACCTGTCGAAGAAGATCACCGTCGAGGTGCGCGGCGAGATTCTCGAGCTCAAGAACACCATCAACACGATGGTCGACCAGCTGAATTCGTTCGCGTCCGAGGTGACGCGCGTGGCGCGCGAGGTCGGCACCGAAGGCAAGCTCGGCGGCCAGGCGCAGGTCGAGGGCGTCGGCGGCACCTGGAAGGACCTGACCGACAATGTGAACGCCATGGCCGGCAACCTCACCGGACAGGTGCGCAACATCGCCGAAGTCACGACCGCAGTGGCGCGCGGCGACTTGTCCAAGAAGATCACCGTCGACGTGAAGGGAGAGATTCTCGAGCTCAAGAACACGATCAACGTGATGGTCGACCAGCTCAACTCGTTCGCCAGCGAGGTAACCCGCGTGGCGCGCGAGGTCGGCACCGAGGGTCGGCTCGGCGGACAGGCGCAAGTCGAAGGCGTCGGCGGTACCTGGAAGGATCTGACCGACAACGTCAATGCGATGGCGGCAAACCTGACCGGCCAGGTGCGCAACATCGCCGAGGTGACCACCGCCGTCGCGCTCGGCGACCTGTCGAAGAAGATCACCGTCGACGTGAAGGGGGAGATCCTCGAGCTCAAGAACACCATCAATACGATGGTCGACCAGCTGAACTCGTTCGCGTCCGAAGTGACCCGCGTCGCCCGCGAGGTCGGCACCGAGGGCAAGCTCGGCGGACAGGCGCAGGTGCCCGGCGTCGCCGGAACCTGGAAGGACCTGACCGACAACGTGAACCTGATGGCCGACAACCTGACCGGCCAGGTCCGCAACATCGCCGACGTGACCACCGCGGTCGCCCGCGGCGACCTCTCGCGCAAGATCACCGTCGACGTGCAGGGCGAAATCCTCGAGCTCAAGAACACCATCAACACGATGGTCGACCAGCTCAACTCGTTCGCCAGCGAGGTGACGCGCGTCGCCCGCGAGGTCGGCACCGAGGGCAAGCTCGGCGGACAGGCGCAGGTCCCCGGGGTCGGCGGTACCTGGAAGGACCTGACCGACAACGTCAACCAGATGGCCTACAACCTGACCAACCAGGTGCGCGGCATCGCCGACGTCGTCACCGCGGTCGCCCAGGGCAACCTCAAGCGCAAGCTGACCTTCGACGCGAAAGGCGAGATCGCCGCGCTGGCCGAGACGATCAACGGCATGATCGAGACGCTGTCGACCTTCGGCGACCAGGTCACCAACATGGCGCGCGAGGTCGGCGTCGAGGGCCGCCTCGGCGGGCAGGCGCGCGTGCCGGGCGCGGCCGGGTTGTGGCGCGACCTGACCGACAACGTGAACGCGATGGCCGCCAACCTGACCAACCAGGTGCGCTCGATCGCCGAGGTGGCCACCGCGGTGACCAAGGGCGACCTGACCCGCGAAATCGCGGTCGAAGCCTCGGGCGAGATGGCCGCGCTCAAGGACAACATCAACGAGATGATCCTCAACCTCAAGGATCAGACGCTCAAGAACGCCGAGCAGGACTGGCTCAAGACCAACCTCGCCCGTTTCAGCCGCATGCTGCAGGGCGAGCGCGACCTGACCACGATCTCCAACCTGATCATGAGCGAGCTCGCGCCGCTGGTGAACGCGCAGTACGGCGTGTTCTACGTCGCCAACGAGAACGACGGGCGGCCGACGCTCGAGCTCGTCGCCACCTACGGGGCCGACCGGCGCGACGAGCTCAAGGAGACGTTCGAGTTGCGCGAAGGCCTGATCGGCCAGGCCGCGGCCGACAAGCGGCCGATGCGGCTGAACAAGGTCCCGGGAGACTTCATCAGGATCGGCTCGGGCCTCGGCGCGGCATCGCCGACCAACGTCAACATCCTCCCCGCCCTGTTCGAGGACGAGGTCAAGGCGGTCATCGAACTCGCCTCGTTCGAGGAGTTCAATGAGACCCACCATACTTTCCTCACCCAGCTCATGGAGACCGTCGGCATCGTGCTCAACACGATCGCGGCGACGATGCGCACCGAGGAGCTGCTCAAGGAATCGCAATTGCTGACACAGGAACTGCAGAGCCGGCAGACCGAGCTGACGCGCAAGCAGGAGGAACTGCACGCGACCAACGAGGAGCTGCAGGAGAAAGCGCAACTGCTCGAGAACGAGAAGAAGCAGGTCGAGGCGAAGAACTTCGAGATCGAAATGGCCCGCCGCGCGGTCGAGGAGAAGGCCGAGCAGCTGGCGCTGACCTCGAAGTACAAGTCCGAGTTCCTCGCCAACATGAGCCACGAGCTGCGCACGCCGCTTAACTCGCTGCTGATCCTGTCGAAGATGCTGGCCGACAACCAGCAGGGCAATCTCAACGAGAAGCAAACCGAGTTCGCCCGCACGATCCATTCGGCGGGCACCGACCTGCTCAACCTGATCAACGACATCCTCGACCTGTCGAAGATCGAATCCGGGACCGTCGGAATCGAGATCGGCGAAATGCCCCTCGACTCGCTGAGGCTCCACCTCGAACGCACTTTCCGCCAGTTGGCGTCCGAGAAGGACCTCTCGTTCCAGGTCGATTTCGCCAACGACCTGCCCGATACCATCCGCACCGACGAAAAGCGCCTGCAGCAGGTCGTGCTCAACCTGCTGTCGAATGCCTTCAAGTTCACCTCGGAAGGCGGCGTGACGCTCGAGGTCCGGCGGGCCGAACGCGGGTGGACGCCGGCCCACCCGGTGCTGGCCGAGGCCGATGGGGTGATCGAGATCGCGGTCACCGATACCGGGATCGGCATCCCCGAGGACAAGCAGCGGTTGATCTTCGAGGCCTTTCAGCAAGCCGACGGCACCACCAGCCGCAAGTACGGCGGCACGGGACTCGGCCTGTCGATCAGCCGCGAGATCGCCAACCTGCTCGGCGGCGAGATCCAGGTCCGCTCGAAGCCGGGCAAGGGCTCGACCTTTACGCTTTACGTGCCGACACGCTCGCCCGGCGTAGCGCCGGCGCTGTCGCTCCCGGCCGCCGCCGAAGGAACCGCCGATCCTGCCCTCGACCGCAGCCCTGAGGACGACCGCGACGATCTCGGCGGCGAACCCTTCGTGCTGATCGTCGAGGACGACCCGGCCTTTGCCGGCATCCTGCTCGACGTGGCGCACGACGCGGGGATCAAGGGCGTGATTTCCTCGGCCGGAGCCGGAACGCTGGCGATGGTCCGCAAGCTGCGGCCGAGCGCGATCACGCTCGACCTCGGCCTCAGCGATATCGACGGCTTCGTGCTGCTCGACCTGCTGCGTCATGAGCCGGAGAGCAGCGCGATACCGGTCTACGTCATCTCGGGCGCCGAGCAGGCCGCGCACGCGCTGACGCTCGGCGCGAGCGAGGTGCTCGAAAAGCCCGCGAGCCGCGACGAGCTGGCACGCCTGTTCCGGGCTATCGGCCAGTCGTTCGCCGCCGGAGGAAAGCGCAAGCGCCGCAGGCCGGCCCCCTCCCAGGCACGGCGGAACACCTTCGAACTGGCGGGGCGCAAGCTGCTGGTGGTCGACGACGACATCCGCAACATCTACTCGCTGGCCAGCGTGCTCGAGGCGCACGGGGCCGAGGTCGTCCACGCCGAGCGCGGCGCCGAAGGAATCGCGATCCTCGAACGCGATCCCGACGTCGATGTCGCGCTGATCGACATCATGATGCCCGAGATGGACGGATACGAGACGATGCGGCGCATCCGCTCGAACCCGAAGATCGCCCAGACCCCGCTGATCTCCGTGACCGCCAAGGCGATGAAGGGCGACCGGCAGAAATGCCTCGACGCGGGCGCCTCGGACTACATCGCCAAGCCCGTCGACATCGACCTGCTTTTGGCCCTGCTCAGGGTGTGGATCGGCCGCGCCGAAGCCGGTGCCGAGGCGGCTCCGGCCTCTGGAGTTTCGACCGCCGCGTGAATACCGAAATGACCATGAACGCCCGTACCGCAAGCGCCCGGGCAGACCACGGGGCCAGCGAAGCCCGCGCCCGCATTCTCGTCGTCGACGACGACGAGCGCAATCTCCTGGCGCTGTCGGAAGTGCTCGAGCCGCTGGCCGACGTGGTCACCGCCACCTCGGGCCGCACCGCGCTGCGCGAACTGCTGAAGGACGACTTCGCGGTCATCCTGCTCGATGTGTTCATGCCCGAGATGGACGGCTACGAGACCGCGGCGCTCGTGCGCCAGCGCTCGCAGACCTCGCGCATCCCGATCATCTTCCTCTCGGCGGTGAACAAGGAAACCGAGCACCTGATGCGCGGCTACGCGATGGGCGCCGTCGACTACGTGTTCAAGCCGGTCGATCCGGTGGTGCTGAAGTCGAAAGTCGCGGTGTTCGTCGACCTCTACGTGCTGCGCCAGCAGGTCGCCGGCCAGGCGCGCGCCGAGCAGGAGCTGCGCGAAGCCAAGCTCCACGCCGATGCCGAGCGGCTCACGGTCGAGCGCGAGCTGCAGCAGTCGCGGCTGCGGCAGGCGGCGATCCTCGAAGCCTTGCCGCTGGCGCTCTACGAGGCGGGCTTCGACAAGAAAGGACGCCTCAACCGCCGCTTCATCGGTGGCGATCTCGAGCTGTTCGCGGGAGAGGACGCCGGCGCGCTGGCCGCGGGCAAGCTGCGCTGGTGCGACCGCATAGTCGGCGGCGATGCCGAGGCGCTCGAGGAACGGCTGGCACAGGCCAGCGAGCGCACCGTCACCTCGCACTACCGCTGGGGACGGAGCGACGGCAGCGTCATCCACGTCATCGACCAATGCGTCCGCGCCTCGGACTCGCCGGACGCATGGGTCGGTACGCTGATCGACGTCACTGCCCAGCGCGAGCTCGAACAGCAGCTCGTCCAGTCGCGGAAGTCGGAAGCGCTCGGGCAGCTCACCGGCGGTGTGGCGCACGATTTCAACAACCTGCTGGCGGCCGTGCTCGGCGGCCTGAGGCTGCTCGAGGGGCGGCTGCAGCTCGGCGCACGCGAACAGCAGATCGTCGACCACATGCGGCACGCCGCCGAGAGCGGGGCGGAACTCGTGCGCCGGCTCATGGCCTTCGCCCGCAAGCAGGAACTCACCCCCACGAGCGTCGATCCGCGGCGCCTGCGCGACACCGTCGCCGGCCTCGTTTCGCACGCGCTCGGGGACCGGACCTCGGTCGAGTGGTCCATCCCCGATGATGTCGCCCGGCTCTACGTCGACGCGGCCCAGCTTGAGTTGGCGCTGGTCAACCTGCTGATCAACGCGCGCGACGCGATGCCTGAAGGCGGCACCATCCGGGTGACGTTCGAACACGCGGGTCCGCCGGCTGGCGCGCCGACGGACGAGTTCCTGCGCATCCGCGTCGCCGACGAGGGCGAAGGCATACCGCCCGAGCTGCTCGAGCGGGTGACCGAGCCGTTCTTCACCACCAAGTCGGCCGGAAAAGGCACCGGACTCGGGCTGTCGATGGTCGCCGGATTCATCCAGCAGTCCGGCGGGCAGTTCCGGATCGAGAGCACTTGCGGGCGCGGCACGACCATCGAGATGGACCTGCCGGCAACGCGGAACGCCGAAGCCGCCGGCGAGAAAGCCGATACCGGCCATGGCTCGAAGATCGGCATCACCTCGGTGCTCGTCGTCGACGACGACGAAGGCGTCCGCCTGATCCTGTCGGAGCAGTTGCGCGACCTCGGCCTCGAGGTCGCCGTCGCCACCGACGGCCGTCATGCGCTCGAGCTGATCGAGCAGGGCGACGCCCGTCCGGAGTTCGTCCTGACCGATTTCTCGATGCCGCGGCTCGACGGGATGGGCCTGCTCGAAGCCGTCCGGGGCCGGTGGCCGGGCATCAGGGGCGCGATCATGACCGGCAATCCGGTCGAGAGCCTCGCTAGTTGCGGCCCCGAAGTGACAGTGATCCGCAAGCCGATCGACGCCGGCGAACTCAAGCGGCTGCTGGCCGAGCGCTAGCGCGCGACCATCGCCGCGAACTGCGCCGGGTCGAACAAGTGCGCGAAGCGCGGATCCAGCACCACCGGCGACGGCGGCCAGGCCATCACCGTAGCAGAGCCCCGGCATCGTCGCCTGCCGGTCGGCCCGATCGCGATCGAAGCGCCGTGAGCGAACGTGGTCGGCGACCGAGGCGCAGCCAGCCGTGGCAGTCGGCTTACCCGGCTGGAGAGGCAGGCGCCTTTGATGGACCTCAATTCGCCATCTCCGTAAATACCCCAATGCCGCCGCGCCGGTTCTGAGCCGATGGGCGGTACCGACCGTAAGGATTCGAAAGAAGGACCAGGGGCGCACGCGATGGAAGCCGTATTGTCTCGCGCAGGAATGTGGTTCCTGCTGCTGGTGCTGTCCGTGGCCGCGATCGCGACCGCGGCCGACGGCGGCTTCGCCGTCCACATGACGATCCTCGCCATCGTCGCCTTCGCGGCGCTGTGCCTGACGCTCGCGAGATCCGACTTCGACGCGCTCGGCAACGCGATCGTGCGCGCGCCGGCAGACCCCTCGCGCTACGACGACGACCCCGTACGCTGGGGCGTCATCGCCACCGTCGGCTGGTCGATCGTCGGGCTGCTTGCCGGGCTGGTGATCGCGCTCCAGCTCGCCTTCCCGCTGCTCAACCTCGAGCCGTGGCTCAACTTCGGCCGCCTGCGCCCACTACACACTTCAGGCGTGATCTTCGCTTTCGGCGGCAACATCCTGATTGCGACGTCTTTCTACGTCGTCCAGCGGACCTGCCGCACGCGGCTCGCCTTCCCCGGCCTCGCCCGGTTCGTGTTCTGGGGCTACCAGCTCTTCATCGTCCTTGCCGCGACCGGCTACCTGCTCGGCATCACCCAGAGCCGCGAGTATGCCGAGCCCGAGTGGTACGTCGACCTGTGGCTGACGATCGTCTGGGTCGCCTATTTCGTCGTCTTCGTCGGCACGCTTATCCGCCGGACCGAGCCGCACATCTACGTCGCGAACTGGTTCTACCTGTCGTTCATCATCACCATCGCGATGCTGCACATCGTCAACAACCTGGCGGTGCCGGTGACCCCGCTCGGCTCGCTGTCCTACTCGGCCTTCGCCGGAGTGCAGGATGCGCTGACCCAGTGGTGGTACGGGCACAACGCGGTCGCGTTCTTCCTGACCGTCCCGTTCCTGGCGATGATGTACTACTTCGTGCCCAAGCAGGCGGGGCGGCCGATCTACAGCTACCGGCTGTCGATCCTGCACTTCTGGTCGCTGATCTTCCTCTACATCTGGGCCGGCCCGCACCACCTGCACTACACCGCGCTGCCCGACTGGGCGCAGACGCTCGGGATGGTGTTCTCGGTGATCCTGTGGATGCCGAGCTGGGGCGGCATGATCAACGGGCTGATGACCCTCAACGGCGCGTGGGACAAGGTCCGCACCGACCCGATCATCCGCATGATGGTGCTGGCGCTGGCGTTCTACGGGATGGCCACGTTCGAGGGGCCGATGCTGAGCATCAAGGCGGTCAACTCGCTGTCGCACTACACCGACTGGACCATCGGTCACGTCCACGCCGGCGCACTCGGGTGGAACGGGATGATCTCGTTCGCCGCGGTCTACTTCCTCGTGCCGCGGCTGTGGAAGCGCGAGCGGCTCTACTCGCTGCGCTGGGTCAACTGGCACTTCTGGCTCGCGACCCTCGGGATCGTCTTCTACGCCGCCTCGATGTGGGTGGCGGGGATCACCCAGGGCCTGATGTGGCGCGAGTACGGCGCCGACGGCTACCTCGTGAACAGCTTCGTCGAAACCGTCGTCGCACTCAAGCCCATGTTCCTGCTGCGCGCCTTCGGCGGCGTCCTCTACCTCGCCGGCGCCGTGCTGATGGTGGCCAACGTGTGGCTGACGATCGCCGGGCGCCAGCGCGTCGAGGCGCCGCTGCGCGAGGCTCCGTACGATCCTGAGGCCGACCGGCCGATCGTTGCCGTGCCGGCCGAATAGGAAGACTTCGAAATGGGATTTACCGAGCAGCACAAGAAGATCGAGCGCAACGTTACGCTCCTCGGCGTGTTCGCGTTCGTCGCGGTCGTCATCGGCGGCGTGGTCGAGATCGCACCGTTGTTCTGGATCGACAACACGATCGAGAAGGTCGAGGGCATGCGGCCCTACACCCCGCTCGAGCAGGCCGGCCGCGACATCTACGTCCGCGAAGGCTGCTACACCTGCCACAGCCAGATGATCCGCCCGTTCCGCGACGAGGTGGAGCGCTACGGCCACTATTCGCTCGCCGCCGAGAGCATGTACGACCACCCGTTCCAGTGGGGCTCGAAGCGCACGGGGCCGGATCTCGCGCGGGTTGGCGGGCGCTATTCCGACGAGTGGCACGTGCAGCACCTGAAGGACCCGCGCTCGGTCGTTCCCGAGAGCATCATGCCGACTTACGCGTTTCTCGCCGAGACCGACCTCGAGACCGCCAACGCCGCGGACCGGCTGCGCGCGCTGCGCCGGGTCGGCGTGCCGTACACCGCGAAGGACATCGAGAACGCCGTGCTCGACATCCGCGCGCAGGGCGATCCCGACGCCGATGCCGGCGACCTCGCCGAGCGGTATCCGAAGGTCCAGCGGCGCGATTTCGACGGAAACCCGTCGCGCCTGACGGAAATGGACGCGCTGGTGGCCTATCTGCAGATGCTCGGCACGCTGGTCGACGTGAATGCCGCCGCGGCGCAGGAGGAACTGGCAGGGGAGAAGGGCCGGTGAGCGGGCACTCGACTTACGAGACCTTGCGCCACCTGGCCGACAGTTGGGGCCTGCTGGCGATGCTGGTCGCTTTCGTCGCTTTCGTCGCCTGGCCGCTGAGGCCGGGCGCGCGGCGGCACAACGAAGAGGCCGCACAGGTGATTTTCAAGGACGACGACGATGGCGAGCTCTGACCCCCGCCCGGGTGCCGGCAGGCGAATCGACGAGCCGACCGGGACGGAGACCGTCGGCCACGAGTGGGACGGCATCGAGGAACTCGATACGCCGATGCCGCGCTGGTGGCTGTGGACCTTTTACCTGACGATCGTCTGGGGGCTGGTCTACGTGGTGCTCTACCCTGCGTGGCCCTTGGTCACCCAGGCGACCGAGGGCGTGCTCGGCTGGTCGAGCCGCGGCCAGCTGGCCGACGAGATGGCCCGCGAAAGCGAGCGCAAGGCACCGATCCTCGCCGCGCTGGCGCAGGTTCCGATCGAGCGGCTACCCGAGGACAGCGAACGGATGCGCGCGGCCATCGCCGGCGGCCGGGCGGCGTTCAAGGTCAACTGCGTGCAATGCCACGGCGCCGGCGCCGCGGGCGGCCCGGGCTATCCCAATCTCAATGACGACGACTGGCTGTGGGGCGGCGATCTCAAGGCGATCGAGTACACGCTGCTCAAGGGCATCCGCCAGCCGGGTGTCGACGACACGCGCCAGAGCCTGATGCCGGCGTTCGACGGTTTCCTCACCGCCGAGCAGATCGGCCAGGTCGCCGACCACGTGCTCAGCCTGTCGGGCAAGGCGAGGCCGAACCCGGCCGGGGCGCAGGTCTTCGCCGACAACTGCGCGCTGTGCCACGGACCGCAGGGCGGCGGCGACCGCACGCTCGGCGCTCCGAACCTCGCCGATGCCATCTGGCTCTACGGCGGCACCCGCGAGCAGGTCGTGCAGCAGATCCGCGCGCCGCGCCACGGGGTCATGCCGGCCTGGGAGCACCGCCTCGATCCGGTGACCATCAAGATGCTCGCCGCCTATGTCCATTCGCTCGGGGGAGGCGAGAACTTCGTGGAGGTCGCCGCCGATCCGGCGGTAGCAGTTGATGAGCAGCCCTGAGGCCGGATCCGGACAACAGGTCCGCGCCGCCATAGCGAACCTCAACGCGGAGGCGCGGCCGCCGGAGCCGCCGCGCCCCCGCCTGTT
>JBIQKN010000014.1:0-12227 GCA_044506565.1 Sphingomonadales bacterium
TGTCGGACCGCGGCACGTAGGCCTCGGGCTGGTAGTAGTCGTAGTACGAGACGAAATACTCGACCGCGTTCTCGGGGAAGAAGCTCTTGAACTCGCCGTAGAGCTGCGCGGCGAGGATCTTGTTCGGGGCCAGCACCAGCGCCGGCCGCTGCAGCTCCTCGATCACCTTGGCCATCGTGAAGGTCTTGCCGCTGCCGGTCACGCCGAGCAGCACCTGGGTCCGCTCGCCCTCGCGCGCCGAGGCGACGAGCTCGGCGATCGCGCCCGGCTGGTCGCCGTTCGGCTCGTAGTCGGAGACGATCCGGAAGCGGCGGCCCCCGAGCGCCTTCTCGGGCCGCTGCGGCTTGTGCGGGGTGAATGTGCCGGAAGTATCCGGCTCCTCCAGCCCGCGGCGGATCACGAGTTCGGCCATGCGGGACATATGGCGAACGGCGGGCCGCAAGGCAATGCGCCGGTGTCCCAGATTCGGCCACGAGGCCCCGGACGAGCGGGCAGTCGTTGGCAGCGCCGCGCGCGCCTGATAGCCTGGCGGGGTAACGCGGCCCACCGCCGCCTGCGAAAGGGGAACCCGATGCGCCTGATCCACACCGCGCCGCTTGCCGCGGCCATCCTGCTGGCCGCCTGCGGCGGCGATGCCGATGCCGACGGCAGCGGCAACATCAGCGACGAGGAACTGGCCGCCGAAGCGTCGGGCATGGTCCAGCCGCAGCCGGGCCAGTATCGGGTGGCGCTCGAACTGCTCGAGTTCGACGTGCCCGGCATGCCGGAATCGGCCAAGCAGGAGATGCAGCAGCTCTTCAGCAGCGGCCTCGCCGAAGGCAACACCGTCTGCATGACCGAGGCCGACGTGGCCGAGAACGGCGCCGAGCAGATGGTCCGCAAGCTCGCCGAGAGCGACTGCACGATGAACACATTCAACGTCTCGGGCGGTACCGTGAAGGCCGAGATGCAGTGTCTCGAGAACGGCGCCTCGAGCACCGTCAGGATGGACGGCCAGATGAGGGCGGACGGCTCGACGATGACCATGGAGCGCGTCGGCGACGTGGCCAACGTCGGCGAAACCCGGATGAAGTTGCGCATTACGTCGGAGCGTATCGGCGATTGCGCAGCCTGACGCGTCCACGTCTCGGGCTGGGCCGGAAACACATCCTGCCCGGCCTCGTTCATCGCAGGACAAGCCGCTCCGGCTACGGTGAAGCGATGAACGATGCTGCGGCCCTCAAGGGCAGGACGCCGATGCGCGAGGCGATCGCGCGGCGCGCGGAGCTGATGCGGCGCAAGCCGCCGGTCACCGCCGAACGGCCCGACGCGAGACTGTTGCTGCGCGAGCCGCTGACCTTTCTCGAGCCGCTCACGCGCCCGTTCCGCCATCCGCCGCCGCTGCCGCGAACGGCCCACCCACGCGTGGTCATGCTGCTGCCCGGGTTCGGGACGCACCCGCTCAGGATGCGGCGCATGGCGCGCGAGCTCGAGCGTGCCGGGCACGTGGTCAAGCGCTGGGGACTCGGGTTCAATCTCGGCCCGACGCCGGAGAACTTCGCGCTGCTCGAGAACCGCGTGCGGCAGCTCGGCGAACGCTACGGGCAGAAGGTCGTGCTGGTCGGCTGGAGCCTCGGCGGGATCTTCGCGCGCGAACTGGCCAAGCGCGAGCCGGATCTCGTCGCCAAGGTGGTGACGATGGGCACGCCGTTTTCGTACTCGCCTTACGCCAACAACGCCTGGCGCGCCTACGAGCTGGTCACCGGGCATTCGGTCGAGGAGCCGCCGGTCGAGTGCGAACTCGCGGTCAAGCCGCCGGTCGAGACGGTGGCGCTGTGGAGCCCGCGCGACGGCATCGTCGCCCCGCGCAGCGCGTGCGGGCTCCCCGGCGAGCGCGACCGCGCGATCGAGCTGCACTGCTCGCACGTCGGCTTCGCCAGCTCCGACGAGGCGATCGCGGCCGTCGCCGCCGAGCTGGAACGCGGCTGACGCGCCAGAAAAGAGGGACAGTCCCTCTTTTTGCGCCGGCTCCGGAAAAGAGGGACTGTCCCTCTTTTTCGCGGCGGTGGCGGCGGGCGCAAAGCGCTCTTGCGGTTCGCGGCGGGCGTGTCATTGTGCAGTGCGTCAAACGCAAGGACCCATGACCGCGACAGAGCCCGCCCAGTTCGACGAAATGCTCGCGCCCGACGGGTCGGTCCGGAGGGCTTACGCGGACTACCAGAAATGGCTGTCCGAGCAGGACGCCGTATGGATGCGGCGCAAGGGGGCCGAGGCCGAGACCTTCTTCCGCCGCACCGGGATCACCTTCAACGTCTACGGCGACGAGGACGGCGAGGAACGGCTGATCCCGTTCGACATGGTCCCGCGCATCCTGACCGGCAGCGAGTGGCGCCGGCTGTCGCGCGGCATCGAGCAGCGCGTGCGGGCGATCAACGCGTTCATGCACGATCTCTACCACCGGCAGGAGATCATCCGTTCGGGCCGCCTGCCCGAGCGGCTGTTCCGCGACAACTCGGCCTGGCTGCCGCAGATGGTCGGCTTCACGCCGCCGGGCGGGGTCTACACCCACATCGTCGGCATCGATCTCGTGCGCACCGGGCCCGATGAGTTCCTCGTGCTCGAGGACAACGCGCGCACGCCCTCGGGCGTCAGCTACATGCTCGAGAACCGCGAGACGATGATGGCGATGTTCCCCGAGCTGTTCAGCCGAGTGAAGGTGCAGCCGGTCTCGAACTATCCGCGAATGCTGGCGAAGAGCCTCGCGGCCTGCGCTCCCAAGGGCGCGCCGGACGTGCCGACCGTGGCGGTGCTGACCCCCGGGATCTACAACTCGGCCTACTTCGAGCACGCGTTCCTCGCCGACCAGATGGGCGCCGAGCTGGTCGAAGGCAGCGACCTGCGCGTGGTCGACGGGCGCGTGCAGATGCGCACGACGCAGGGGTTCCAGCCGATCGACGTGCTCTACCGCCGGGTCGACGACGACTTCCTCGACCCGCTGACCTTCAATCCGCAGAGCGTCCTCGGCGTGCCGGGGATCATGGACGTGTACCGCGCCGGGCGGGTGACGATCGCCAACGCGCCCGGCACCGGGGTGGCCGACGACAAGGCGATCTATTCTTTCATGCCCGAGATCGTCGAGTTCTACACCGGCGAGAAGCCGCTGCTCGGCAACGTCCGGACCTGGCGCTGCGCCGACCCGGACAGCCTCCGGTATGTGCTCGAGCATCTGACCGAGCTGGTGGTCAAGGAAGTCCACGGCTCGGGCGGCTACGGCATGCTGATCGGCCCCGCGGCGAGCCACCGCGAGATCACCGCGTTCCGCGACAAGCTGCTCGCCAACCCGGCGAACTACATCGCCCAGCCGACGCTGGCGCTTTCGACCGTGCCGATCTTCACCCGCAGCGGCCTCGCGCCGCGGCACGTCGACCTGCGGCCGTTCGTGCTCGTCTCGCCCGACGGGATCGAAATCACCCCGGGGGGCCTTACCCGCGTCGCGCTCAAGAAGGGCTCGCTGGTGGTCAACTCGAGCCAGGGCGGCGGGACCAAGGACAGCTGGGTGCTGGACGACTGATGCGCGCGGAGAGGTCATGCTAGGGCGCGTCGCCAACGGCATCTTCTGGATGTACCGCTATCTCGAGAGGGCCGAGAATACCGCGCGCCTGCTCGCCGCCGGGCACCGCATGTCGCTGACCCGCGGGCCCGAGGCCGCGACCGAGGAATGGCGCTCGGTGCTGACCACGCTCGGCCTGCTGCAGGCCTACAGCGCAAACCACGAGGGCTTCAACGGCGCGCAGGTGTGCGACTTCGTGCTGCGCGGCAAGGGTAACGAACTCAACGTCCTGGCGATGTTCGAGCGTGCGCGGACCAATGCCCGCAGCTGCCGTTCGGCGATCACGCTCGAGGTGTGGGAAGCGGTCAACGAAGCCTGGATGACGCTGCGCGAGCAGCTCGGCCGCCCGGTTCGCGAGGCTAGCCTCGGCACCGTGCTCGCCGCGATCCGCCGGGAATCGACCATCGCCCGCGGCGCCACGCACGGCTCGATGCTGCGCAACGAGATCTACTGTTTCGCGCGCGCCGGGACCTTCATCGAGCGGGCCGACAACACCGCGCGCATCCTCGACGTGAAGTACTACCTGCTGCTGCCTTCCCTGGCTTACGTCGGCACCCCGCTCGATACCGCGCAATGGGACAACGTGCTGCGCTCGCTGTCGGGCGAACGCGCCTACCGCTGGCTCAACGCGGGGCGGATGGACGCGCGCTCGATCGCCGATTTCGTGATCCTCGATGCGCGGTTCCCGCGCAGTCTCGCGTTCTGCTACGCGACTATCGACGAGAACCTCGCGGCGCTGGCCCGGCTGCACGGCGGCGAAGGGCCGGCGCACGAGCTGATGCGCCGGGCGGACCAGCAGCTGACCGGCAAGACGATCGACGAGATCTTCGACCTCGGGCTGCACCAGTTCCTCGGCCAGTTCATCGTCAGCAACCAGGCGGTCTCCGACGCGATCGCCGAACAGTACCGCTTCACCGTCTAGGCCGCCCCGCATGCTTCTCGCGATCCGCCACACGACCCGCTACCATTTCAGCGAACCGGTCGTGCACGGTCTCCAGCGGCTGCGGCTCACGCCCAAGGAGACCCAGGGGCAGGCGATCCTCGACTGGACGATGGAGTATTCGGGCGCGCGCGAGGAGCTCGCCTACGACGACCAGAACCACAACCACGTGACGCTGGTGTCGGTCGAGGAAGGGGCGCAGGAAGTCGTCATCACCTGCCGCGGCACCGTCCGGACCGAGGACAAGGCCGGCGTCATCGGCCGGCATGCCGGCCACCTGCCGCTGTGGGCCTTCCTCGGCCAGACCGAGCTGACCCGGCCCGGTCCGCGCATCCGCCAACTCGTCGCCACGGTCTCGCGCGGCCGCGACGAGGTCGTGCCGATGCTGCACGACCTGTCGGCGGCGGTGCGCGAGCGCGTCGCCTACGAGACCGGGCAGACCCACGTCAGCACGACCGCCGAAGAGGCGATGACGGCCGGCGCGGGCGTGTGCCAGGACCACGCGCAGATCTTCATCGCCGCCGCGCGGGCGCTCGAGATCCCGGCGCGCTACGTCAGCGGGTACCTGATGATGGACGACCGCGTTGAGCAGGAAGCGACTCACGCCTGGGCGGAGGCCTGGCTCGAGGGACTCGGCTGGGTCGGCTTCGACGTGTCGAACGGGATCAGCCCCGATCCCCGCTACGTGCGTGTCGCGACCGGCCGCGACTACCGCGACGCTGCGCCGATTACGGGGATAAGCTACGGAACGGCCGACGAACGGCTTACCGTGGACCTTGCGGTGGAGCAGCAGACCGTCGAACAGTAGCGGCGCGGCCCCGGACCCGGTCGGGGCAGGCAAAGGAGCGTACGGGGACGAGGCATGACCTATTGCGTGGGGATGGTGCTCGAGCGCGGGCTGGTGCTGATGAGCGACACCCGCACCAACTCGGGCGTCGACAACATCTCGGTGTTCCGCAAGATGTTCCGCTGGTCGGTGCCCGGCGAACGCACCGTGGCGCTGATGACCGCGGGCAATCTCGCGACGACCCAGGCGGTGATCAGCCGCTTCGAGGAGCGCACCAAGGCGCCCGAAGAGCGGCACAACTCGCTGCTCGAATTGCCGACGATGTTCCAGGTCGCGGCCGAGGCCGGCAAGCTGCTGCGCGAGACCGTGCGCGAGACGCAGGAGGAAAACGGGCAGCAGGGCAAGGGCCGCTTCACCGCCTCGATGATCGTCGCCGGCCAGATCAAGGGCATGGAACCGCGGCTGTTCCTGGTCTACCCGGAAGGCAACTTCATCGAAGCGAGCTGGGACACCCCGTTCTTCCAGATCGGCGAGACCAAATACGGCCGCCCGATCCTGATCCGCGGCTACGACCGCAGGATGAGCTTCGAGGACGCGATCAAGCTGCTGATGGTGAGCTTCGATTCGACGCTCAAGGCCAACCTCTCGGTCGGCCTGCCGCTCGACCTGCTGGTGCTCGAGCGCGACCGCTTCGAGCCGTTGCACGAGCGGCGGATCGAAGCCGGCGATCCGTATTTCGAGGCGATCTCGTCGAGCTGGAGCGAGGCGCTGCGCAACGCGTTCCAATCGCTCCCCGACTATTCGTTCGAGCAGACCCCGGCCGAGAGCTCCGGCCGCTAGGCCGGCCGAACCGGGAAAGTCGCCAAGGGAAGGATGACGATCGTGGAAATCATCGAGCAGAACTGGCTGCTGGCGCTCGCGGCGCTCGTCGTCGCGCTGCTGGTGCTGTGGTGGATTGTCGTAGCCTCGCGCCGGACGCGGGTGGAGATCGAGCGCAAGGAGGAGAGCGAACCCGCGCGGCGCAACCAGGCGCTTATCGACGCGCCGCCCGTCGCGCCGCCACCGCCGACCGAGGTGCCCCCGCCCACGCCCGAGGGGCTTGCCGGCGTCGGCGAGGCCGTCGCGGCCGGCGCCACTCCGGCGCCGATCGCCGCCGCGATCCACGGCGCCGACGACCTCGGGCAGATCAAGGGCGTGGGCCCCAAGCTGGTCCAGCAACTCCACGCGCTCGGAGTGACGAGCTTCGAGCAGATCGCCGCCTGGGACGACGACGACATCGACCGGATCGACACCCAGCTCGGGCGTTTCCAGGGCCGCATCAGGCGCGACGACTGGCCCGAACAGGCCCGGCTGCTGGCGGCGGGCGACAAGGCCGGATACGAAGCAAGGTTCGGTAAGCTTTAGCCTTTGCGGGAACCAATGCCCTGTTCCCGCTTTGGTTCGCAGGCCACATTAATCATTTCAGGAGGCCTTTCAAAATGGCCGGCGCAGCTATCGCCGAGAGGCCGAAGGTCCTCGTCGTCGAGGACGAATTCATCATCGCGCTCGATCTGTCCGAGACGGTGCGCGATCTCGGCTACGCGCTCGAGGGCCCCTACGCCGATGGCGAGGGCGCGCTCCACGCGATCGAAAGCGATCTTCCCGACTGCGCGATCCTCGACGTCTTCACCGCCGACGGCGAGGTCTACCCGCTGGCCGACCGCCTGACCGAGGCCGGCGTGCCGATCATCTTCCACTCGGGCCACGTCTCGCCGAGCGAGGTGCGCGAGCGCTATCCGCAGGCCTGGGCCTGCGCCAAGCCGTGCTCGCCCAACAAGCTGATCGACGTGCTGCAGGAAGCCGTCGGACAATCGCGGACTCACGCCGCCTGATTTCGGGCGCGATTGGCGAGTCTCCCCGCGACCGCTAAGGCGGTTGCGAAGGAGACTTTTCCCATGGCCGCAATGGTGCCCTTCGAGTGGGCCGATCCGCTGAACCTCGAGGACCAGCTCAGCGAGGAAGAACGGATGATCCGCGATGCCGCGCGCGGTTTTGCTCAGGATGTGCTGCAGCCGCGCGTGATCGCCGCCTACCGCGACGAAGTCGACGCGCCCGAGCTGTTCCCGCTGATGGGCGAGGCCGGGCTGCTCGGCGTGACGGTGCCCGAGGAGTTCGGCGGGGCGGGCGCGAGCTATGTCGCCTACGGGCTCGTCGCGCGCGAGATCGAGCGGGTCGACTCGGGCTACCGCTCGATGGCCTCGGTCCAGTCGAGCCTCGTGATGTACCCGATCCACGCCTATGGCTCGGAGGAGCAGAAGGCGAAGTACCTCCCGGCCCTCGCCCGCGGCGAGCTGATCGGCTGCTTCGGCCTGACCGAGCCCGACGCGGGATCGGACCCGGGCTCGATGCGCACGGTCGCCAAGGCCGACGGCGACGGTTTCCGCCTGTCGGGCAGCAAGACCTGGATCAGCAACTCGCCGTTCGCCGACCTGTTCGTGGTCTGGGCCAAGAGCGAAGCGCACGGCGGGCGGATCAAGGGCTTCCTGATCGAGAAGGGCACGCCCGGCCTCACCGCGCCGAAGATCGAGGGCAAGCTGTCCTTGCGCGCCTCGACCACCGGCATGATCATGATGGATGACGTTCGCGTCGGCGCCGACGCCCTGCTGCCCGGCGCCGAGGGGATGAGCGGTCCGTTCGGCTGCCTCAACCGCGCGCGCTACGGCATCTCGTGGGGCACGATGGGCGCGGCCGAGTTCTGCCTCGCCGCCGCGCGGCAGTACGGGCTCGACCGCAAGCAGTTCGGCAAGCCGCTCGCCGCCAACCAGCTCTACCAGAAGAAGCTCGCCGACATGGAAACCGAAGTCGCGCTCGGCCTGCAGGCCTCGCTACGTGTCGGCCGGCTGATGGACGAAGGCCGCTTCGCCCCCGAGATGATCAGCCTCGTCAAGCGCAACAACGCCGGCAAGGCGCTCGAGATCGCGCGCTGGGCCCGCGACATGCACGGCGGCAACGGCATCTCCGAGGAATACCAGGTGATCCGCCACATGCTGAACCTCGAGACGGTCAACACCTACGAGGGCACGCACGACGTCCACGCGCTGATCCTCGGTCGGGCGATCACCGGAATCGCGGCGTTCTAGAACTGTCAGCAAAGGGCCGAACCAAGCGCTCCTCCCCCTGAAGGGGGAGGGTAGGGTGGGGGTGCTCGGCGCTGGCGTCGACGCGCGGGATTCCGCGCTCCCCCTCCCCCCTCCCCGCTGGGGAGGGGATTTCAAGCCCTCTTCCCCTGGGGAAGAGGGAAGCCGCTATTCGCCCCGCGTCGGCGGCGGACCGCCCGCCGGCGGACCGCCCGGTGCACCCGGCGGCGGCGCCACGGCGGGGTCGCGGTCGAAGATCCGCGCCCAGTTCGCCCGGTCGTCGGGCGCGTCGGGATCGACGAGGCCCGCGGCGATGTCGCGCCGCTTGGCGCGCGAGGCGGTGATGTAGTCGCGCGGCATGCGGTTGCCTTCGTGGCAGGCGTATTCGAAGAACTCGTAGTTGTCGTCGCGGATCCATTCGACCCGC
Organism: Sphingomonadales bacterium; assembly: GCA_044506565.1. Lineage (GTDB taxonomy): Bacteria > Pseudomonadota > Alphaproteobacteria > Sphingomonadales > Sphingomonadaceae > Croceibacterium_A. The sequence continues at coordinate 8,860 of JBIQKN010000014.1, forward strand.
GTCGTCCACGGCGCGGTGAAGACCTCCGGATCCGAGTAGGTCAGCTCGTGCATCAGGCTGTTCGGCCCGGTCATCGTCAGCCGCTCGACGGTCTTCGCCTGCTTGCTGGTCGGGATCGTGTTGTAGGGCGGCACCGCCTGGGTGGCGATGTTGAGCGGCGAGCCGTTGCGCGCGTAGTGATCGTGCGAGACGCTGTCGCCGCTCTTGATGTTGGTCGTCTCGACGACCAGCGTGTTGCCTTCCCACCAGCCGACGCTGTTGCCGAGCCACGCCTCGGTCGGGTCGGGCCAGCGATAGGCGCGCGCCTCGGCCTCGTTGGCGACCAGCGGGATCACGCGGTTGCCGAGCATCTCGAGATGAATCACGACGTAGCCCGGCGCCTGGAACACGCGGATGCCGTTGTTGTAGCGGAACGGGTACATCGAGGCCGGGAAGCCGCGGCTGACGCAGCGGTCCCACGAATCGAAGTCGCTGACCCAGTCGTACTCGATGCCGGGCACCCAGCCCGAGCGTCCGGCCTCGTGCAGCGCCTTGCCCTGCGGCGTGAACGGCGGCAGCTGCCCGTTCGCCGGGCTGACCAGCATCGAGGTGCGCCACGAGAACTGGGAGCTCCTGACCCAGTCGGCCAGGCCCTCGGTGCCGCCGGCGCCGATGCCGGTCTCGTTCGCCTGGGTGAAGTTGCCGTCCGAGCGCTCGGCGGCAGCGACGCGGCGGTCGTGCTCTTCCTGGGTCTGCCAGAACCGGTCGCCGTATTCCTCGGGGCGCTGGAACAGGATGCGCGTGTTGTTGAGGTACTCGATCTGGTAGCTGTTGCTTATGTCGGGATCGCCCCACGCGGTCTTCGGCGGCTGATAGTCGGTCGGGACCGGCGGCAGCACGGTCGGGTCGGAGGGCCGCTCCTGCGCAGTTGCGGCGGTCGCTCCGGCGATGAACGCCGCGGCGAAGGCGATCGCCGATGCGGTGGCCGCGATGCGTGATCCGGTTCCCGGATGCCTCATGGGGTGTGCTCCTCTCTAGCGTGTTTCCCCCATCTCTATGACTTTGTCCGGATTCTGGCCAGCGCTTTCGAACCGCTTCAGGCTGCGTGCAGCACCCCGCGGTAGCTGCTTTCCTCGAGCGCTCTGCCGGCGCCGACCGCGACGCAGTTGAGCGGGTCGTCGGCCACCCGCACCGACAGGCCGGTGACGCGCGAGAGCATCGTGTCGATCCCGTGCAGCAGCGACCCGCCGCCGGTCATGACGATGCCCTGGTCGAGGATGTCGGCGGCGATTTCCGGCGCCGTCTCTTCGAGCGCGCGACGGACCACGTCGACGATCTGCGCGACCGGTCCGCCGAGCGCCTCGGCGATGTCGGCGCGGGTGATCGTGACTTCGCGCGGGATGCCGCGCACGGCGTCGCGCCCCCGGACGGTGACCGCGACGTCACCGCCTTCGGCGATCGCCGAGCCCGCGTCCTTCTTGACCCGCTCGGCGGTCGCCTCGCCGATGTGCAGGTTATGGTGGCGGCGGACGTAGGACATGATCGCCTCGTCCATCTGGTCGCCGCCGACCCGTTCGGACAGGCTCGTGCTCATCCCGCCGACCGACAGCACGCCGATCTCGGTCGAGCCGCCGCCGATGTCGACCACCATCGAGCCCATCGGATCGGTCACCGGCAGGTCGGCGCCGATCGCCGCAGCCATCGGCTCGTCGATCAGCCAGACCTTGCGCGCGCCCGCGTTCGAGGCCGCGTCGCGGATCGCCCGGCGCTCGACGGGGGTCGAGCCCGACGGCACGCAGATCGCGATCTCGGGGCTCTTCATCCGCCGCGTGCCGAGCTTGGCGCGGGCCTTGTTGACGAAATGCTTGATCATGTGCTCGGCGACCTCGAGGTCGGCGATCACGCCGTTGCGCAACGGACGGATCGTGCGCAGGTTCTCCGGAGTCTTGCCGAGCATCAGCTTGGCATCGTCGCCAACGGCGCGCACCGTGGTGATGCCGTTGTTGGTCTCGAGCGCGACGATCGACGGCTCGGCCAGAACGACGCCGCGATCGCGCAGGTAGACGACCGTGTTGGCCGTTCCGAGGTCGATCGCCAGGTCCGCCGAAGCGAACCGCAGTAAATGAGAAATTATCAAGCTCTTGCGTCCCGCCTGCTCCCGGACGGGAGCGAAGCAGCGATTGGGGGCGATTCCTGTCTGCTGACTTAACGCGGCCCGCGCGGCACCCGCGGCGCGGCCAAAGGTGCCTGATCTTGGACGAACTGCACGCCCGGCCCGGAAAAAGGGGTCATGACAAGCCGCTGAAATGGTGTATTACCACAGCATGACACTTGCGACGGGAGGCCGGGTGCATCAGGCGGATCGGGGCGACCTCGCCTCGCGCCTCGGCCGCCGTCTGTTCGCCGACACGCCGGTGCCCGCGCTGTCGCTCGCGGTGGCCGACCGGTCCGGAGTGATCTGGTGCGATGCGATCGGCAAGGCCGACCTCGAGTTCGATGTGGCGGCCACGCCCGACCACGTGTTCCGCCTCGGATCGGTCAGCAAGCCGGTCACCGGGACGATCGCCGCGAGGCTGGTGACGCGCGGCCTGCTCGATCTCGACGTGCCGATCGCCTACTGGCTGCCCGACCTGCCCGCGCACCACCGCTCGACCACGATGCGCCAGCTGCTGACCCACCGCGGCGGCGTGCGGCACTACGAGGCGAAGGACCTCGATCCCCGCGCCCCGGGCGGACGGATCACCAAGCGCGCCTACTCGAGCCGCGACGATATCCTCGCGCTGTTCATCGATGATCCGCTGCTGGCACCGCCGGGCACCGAGGTCAGCTACTCCTCGTTCGGCTACACGCTGGCCTCCTTCGTGATGGAGGCCGCGGGCGGGACCGACTTCCTGCGGCTGGTCAAGGACGAGATCGCCCTGCCCTTCGGACTGCCGACCCTGGCGGCGGACGACGTGCTCGACATCGTGCCGCTGCGCGTACGCGGCTACTTCGCGGCGCGCGAGTTCGAGATGGTCGCCAAGCTGGGCCTCGAGGCCGAGCAGCCGCGGTTGTCCGGCGACTTCGCCAACCTGACGCTGAGCAACCCGGCGTTCTGCTGGGCCGGCGCCGGGCTCTTGATGTCGATGCCCGACCTCGCTCGCTTCGGCGCCGCGCATCTCGACGGGCCGCAATCGCGGATCGGCACCGCCGAGCGCGAGCTGCTGTTCACGCCGATGACCGAGGCCAGCGACAGGAGCCCCCCGCTCGGCCTCGGCTGGCGCATCGACCGCGACGCCCGCGGCCGTCTCCGCTGGCACCACGCCGGCGCCACGCCCGGCGGCCGGGCGAGCCTGGTCGTCTATCCCGAGCTGGGCCTGTCGATCGCGCTGGCGAGCAACGTCATGAGC
>JBIQKN010000014.1:12327-48908 GCA_044506565.1 Sphingomonadales bacterium
ACCCCTCGACCAGCATCAGCGCGTCGAGCGCCACCACGCCCTCGCCCTCGGGATGCACGATCACCGGGTTGAGGTCGATCTCGCGGATGCGCGGGTTGCCGGCCATGACCCGGCCGACTTCGACGATCAGCCCGGCGAGCGCGGCGATGTCGAGCGCGGGGGAGCCGCGGTAGCCGGTCAGCAGCGGGGCCTGCTTGAGCTGGAGCAGCCCGGCGTGGACCGCGGCCTGGTCCATCTCGGGGGTGAACAGCTTGACGTCCTTGAGGATCTCGGCGGTCACCCCGCCGAACCCGGCGAGCACCACCGGGCCCCACTCGGGATCGTTCTTGGCGCCGACGATCATCTCGGTGCCCATCCGGCCCATCTTCTCGACCAGCACGCCATCGAGCTGGATGCCGGCATCGTAGTTGGCGACGTTGCCGTACATCCGGCCGAACGCCTCGCGCACCTCGTCGGCAGACTTGAGGTTGAGGATCACCCCGCCGGCGTCGCTCTTGTGGCCGAGCGCGGCGGCCTGGGCCTTCATCACCACCGGGTAGCCGATCGTCTCGGCCGCGGCGACCGCCGCCTCGGCATCGGGCGCGAAAGTACTCTCGGGGAAGGCGATGCCGAGCGGGCGCAGCAGCGCCTTGGCCTTGTACTCGGGCACCACGCCCGAAACCGCGTCGAGCCCCGGCACCGCGATCGGCTCCGCCGAACGGTCGGTCAGGTCGCGCTTGGCGAGATCGGCCAGCCGCGCGATCGCGCGGTAGGCGCGCTCGGTCGAGGGGAACCACGGGATGCCGACCTTGCGCAGGCCCTCGATGTATTCCTCGGGCACCCTGGCGCCCTCGTCGACGCCGGCGAAGACCAGCGGCTTGGGGAAGGTGCCGTCCTCGAGCACCTTGATGATGTGCGGGAACTTGATCCCGCTGGTGATCGGGTCCGACTGGATGATCGAGGCGACCACCGAACCGATCCGCTCGTCCTCGAGCAGGCAGGTCAGCACCTTGGTGTAGATCTCGGGCTCGGAAAGGCCGAGCGCGGTGATGTCGGTCGGATTCGAGACCGGTACGAAATCGGGCAGCACCGCACGCAGCGCCGGGCTGTTTTCGTCGTTGAGGTCGATCAGGTCGAGCCCGATGTCCTCGGCGATGTCGAACGCGAGGCCGCGCAGCGCGCCGCTCTCGCCGAGCACCGCCATCGCCGCACCGGGCAGCGCCTTGCAGCGCAGCGCGATCTCGGTGATGTCGCCGAGCTCCTCGAGCGTGTCGGCGAAGATCACGCCCTCGCGCGCGAGCTTGGTTTTCATCAGCGCGTAGTCGCCGGCCATCGCCCCGGTGTGGGTCGCCGCGCTCTCCTGCGCCTTGTTCGACTTGCCCGGGTGCAGCATCACGATGGGCTTGCCGGCCGCCCGAGCTCGACGTGCCGCCGCGATGAACGCCTTCGGCCGCCGCAGGCTCTCGACGTACATCGCGATCACGTGCGTGTCCGGATCGTCGACCAGCCACTCGACGTAGTCCTCGACGCCCGAAGCCGCCTCGTTGCCGGTCGAGACCGAGGTCGAGACGTAGAGCCCGCGCGGATGCAGCGCGGTCGCCAGCACCGCGGCGAGCGCGCCCGACTGGCTGGCGATGCCGACCGCGCGCGTCCCCTTGGGCGGCGTCTGCATGTTGGTTTCGACGAACGTCAGCGGCACGCGCGCGACGTAGTTGGTGCAGCCGAGGCAGTTCGGCCCCTCGATGACCATGCCGTGCTCGGCGGCGATCGCCGCGAGCTCGAGCTGGTCGCGCATGCCTTCCTCGCCGGCCTCGGAGAAGCCGGCCGAGTAGATCACCACCGCGCCGCATTTGCGCGCGGCGAGCTGGCGCACGGTGTCGAGCACGAACGGCCGCGGGATCGCCAGCACCGCGCAGTCGATGCCCTCGGGGAGCTCCTCGACCGAGTGGTAGACCTTGAGCCCGAGCAGCTCGTCGCGCTTCGGGTTGACCGGGTAGATCTCGCCGGCGAACTCGTACTGCACGAGGTTGTTGAGCAGCGTCGCGCCGAGCGCGCCGGTGCGGTCCGACGCCCCGATCACCGCGACCGACTTCGGCCGCAGCAGCCGGTCGATCTGCTGGTTGGTGAAACGCCGCTCGCTCATGCCTGTCTCCCAGAATGTCCCCGGCCCATAGCCGAAAAGCCCTCCCCCTCAAGGGGGGAGGGTTGGGTGGGGGTTTACTACGCTAGCGTGGACGCGCGACCTGCGGCTGCGCTCCCCCACCCCTCGATCCCCTCCCCGCCGGGGAGGGGAGGAACCTCAGTCGCCCTTGACCTTGGTCTTGTCGAACGCGCCGAGGCCCGGCTTGAAGGTCTTCTCGTCGAGGAACTGCTTGGTCGCTTCCTTGCGCATTTCCCAGCCGCCGAAGTCGTTGAGCGCTTCCTGCGCGCGGATCAGGTAGTCCTCGGCATTGTCGTAGGTCATCTCCATGACCCGGCGCACGGCCCACTTGGTCGCGCGCAGCGCCTGGGTGTCCTTCTTCTTGAGCACGTCGGCGACTTCCTGCACCCGCGCGCGCAGCTTGTCGGCGGGAACGCTCTCGGTAACGAGGCCCTGCTCGGCGGCCTGCTTGCCGTTGAGGTTCTCGCCCATCATCGCGTGGTACATCGCCTTGCGGTACGGCATCAGCTCGGCCGCGACCTTCGAGGCGCCACCGCCGGGCAGGATCGCCCAGTTGATCTCGCTCAGGCCGAACTGCGCGTCGTCCGAGGCGATCGCGATGTCGCAGGCGAACAGCGGGCCGTAGGCGCCGCCGAAGCACCAGCCGTTGATCATCCCGATCGTCGCCTTCTCGTACCAGCGCAGCCGCTCCCACCACGAATAGGCCTCGCGCTGCGCCTTGCGCACCGCGCCGAGCCCGGCCTGCTCGTTCATGCGGAAGTACTCGAGCAGGTCCATGCCGGCCGACCACGAGTTGCCCTCGCCGGTGAGCACGAGCACCTGCACGTCGTCGCGGAACTCGAGCTCCTCGAGTACCTGCTTCATCCGCCGGTTGAGCTTGGGGCTCATGCTGTTCCGCTTGTCGGGGCGGTTGAAATAGACCCAGGCGACCCCGTCCTCGACTTCGAAACGGACGGTTTCCTCTTCGGGACGCGGATCGGGCTGCGACGGCATGGCCATGACGGGGGCTCCTCTCTGGGCAAAGCGATAATGTTATCGCCGATAGCAATTCAGATTGCTATGGACAACAGCAATCGTTACCAGTTCTCCGATGCGCGACCCGCTCCCGAATTTCCCCGGCTACGCGCTGCGGCGGGCGGCCAACGCGACCGCGGCCGAGCTCTCGTCGCGGCTCGCGCCGACGGGGTTGCGCCAGTCGGACGTGTCGCTGCTGCTGCTGGTCGAGGCCAATCCCGGCGTCACCGCGAGCGCGATCGGCCGCCAGCTCGGGATCGAGCGGGCCAACATGGTGCCGCTGCTCAAGCGCCTCGACGGGCTGATCGCCCGCGCCCCGATCGACGGCAAGTCGCAGGGCCTCGCGCTGACCGAAGCCGGCGCGGCCCGCCTCGCCGAGGCGCGCCAGGTGGTCGAGACCTTCGAAGCCGAGCTCCTCGCTCGCGTCCCCCCCGAACACCGCGACCACCTGCTGCCGGCGCTCGAAGCGCTCTGGCGCTGAAAAGAGGGACAGTCCCTCTTTTCCCTCGGGGCGCCAAAAAGAGGGACAGTCCCTCTTTTCGGGTGGGGTGCGGACGGCGCTGCGAAAATAGGGACTGTCCCTCTTTTCCCCCTCTGGCGCCAGGCCCGGCGCCCTCCTACACCTATTGGCGAATTGGGTGTTGGGAGAGAACTCGTGAGTGAAGCGGTCGTGCATCCGGTGCCGAGGGAATGGGCGGAGACCGCCCTGATCGACGCGGCGGCCTACGAGGCGAAGTACCGCCGCTCGGTCGAGGACCCGGAAGCGTTCTGGCGCGAGGAGGCCTGGCGGATCGACTGGATCCGCCCGTTCACCCGGGTCAAGGAAACCAGCTTCCACGAGGCCGACTTCGCGATCCGCTGGTTCGCCGACGGCACGCTCAACCTCGCCGCCAACTGCCTCGACCGCCACCTCGCCCACCGCGCGGACCAGGTGGCGATCATCTGGGAGCCCGACGATCCCGCCACCCCGGTCCGCACCCTCACCTACCGCGAGCTGCACGAGGCGGTCTGCAAGTTCGCCAGCCTGCTGCGCGCCGAGGGCGTGCGCAAGGGCGACCGCGTGACGCTCTACCTGCCGATGGTCCCCGAAGCCGCCGTGGCGATGCTCGCCTGCGCGCGGATCGGGGCGATCCACTCGGTCGTGTTCGCCGGATTCAGCCCCGAGGCGCTCGGCAGTCGGATCGAGGACTGCGACAGCGACGTGGTCATCACCGCCGACGAGGGCCTGCGCGGCGGCAAGCGCATCCCGCTCAAGGCCAACGTCGACGCCGCGTTGAAGAGCCACGGCCGCGTCCGCCGCGTCATCGTGCTCCGCCACACCGGCGCCGAAGTGCCGATGGTCGCGGGCCGCGACATCGACTGGGCGACCGCCGTCGCCAACCAGCCGGCCGAGTGCCCGGCCGAGGAAATCGGCGCCGAGGACCCGCTGTTCATCCTCTACACCTCGGGTTCGACCGGAAAGCCCAAGGGCGTGCTGCACACCACCGGCGGCTACGCGGTGTGGGTGGCGATGACTCACGAGTACGTGTTCGACTACCGCCCGCACGCCGACGGCACGATGCCGGTCTACTGGTGCGCGGCCGACATCGGCTGGGTCACCGGGCACAGCTACGTGGTCTACGGCCCGCTGCTCAACGGCGCGACCACGGTAATGTTCGAGGGCGTGCCCAACTGGCCGGACTTCAGCCGCTTCTGGCAGGTCGTCGACAAGCACCAGGTCGAGGTGTTCTACGCTGCCCCGACCGCGCTGCGCGCGCTGATGCGCGAGGGCGACGAGTGGGTGAACAAGACCAGCCGCGCGAGCCTGCGCCTGCTCGGCACCGTCGGCGAACCGATCAACCCCGAGGCGTGGGAGTGGTACTACCACGTCGTCGGGGCTTCGCGCTGCCCGATCGTCGACACCTGGTGGCAGACCGAGACCGGCGGTCACATGATCACCCCGATGCCCGGCGCGCACGCGCTCAAGCCCGGCAGCGCGAGCAAGCCGATGTTCGGCGTCCAGCCGCAGATCGTCGACGCCACCAGCGGCGAAGTGCTCGAGGGCGCGTGCGAAGGCGCGCTGGTGATCGCCGATTCCTGGCCCGGCCAGATGCGTACCGTCTACGGCGACCACGCGCGGTTCTTCGAGACCTACTTCAGCCAGTACGCCGGCAAGTACTTCACCGGCGACGGCGCGCGGCGCGACGAGGACGGCTACTACTGGATCACCGGGCGGATCGACGACGTGATCAACGTCTCCGGCCACCGCATGGGCACCGCCGAGATCGAGAGCGCGCTGGTGCTCCACCCACAGGTGGCCGAGGCCGCGGTGGTCGGCATGCCGCACGACATCAAGGGCCAGGGGATCTACACTTACGTGACCACCACCGCCGGCACCGAGGACACCGAGGAACTGCGGCAGGAGCTGGTGCAGTGGGTGCGCAAGGAGATCGGCCCGATCGCGACTCCCGACGTGCTGCAGTTCGCGCCGTCGTTGCCGAAGACGCGCTCGGGCAAGATCATGCGGCGGATCTTGCGCAAGATCGCCGAGGGGGATGTGGGGAACCTGGGCGATACCAGCACGCTGGCGGATCCGAGCGTGGTCGACGACCTGCTCGCGAACCGGCCGCAGTGAGCGAGGCCGCGATCCCGGGCCAGTGCCTGTGCGGCGGGTTCCGTTTCACCGTCACAGGCCCGCTCGAAAACGTCCGCCTGTGCCACTGCGACCTTTGCCGCCGTGCCAACGGCAGCGCCTATTCGGCCAACTGCAAGGTCCCGGTCGAGCGGTTCGCCGTGGTGCACGACGCCGGGACGCTGCGCCATTTCGAGAGCACGCCCGGTGCGAGACGCTACTTCTGCGGCACGTGCGGCTCACCGGTGTTCGCGCGGCTCGATAGGAACCCGGAGCACATCCGCATCCGCCTGGGCTCGCTCGACCGTGAGGCGGCCGCCGAGATCGTAGCGCATGTCTGGGTCGGCTCGAAAGCCCGCTGGGATCGGATCGCGGACGACCTGCCGAAATTCGAGCAACACGCGTAACCCTAGCCAGCCGTCTTCACGGTGCTGGCGCGATAGATCTCGTCGATCGCCTGCCCCAGCGCCTTGTCGAATTCCTCGTCGCCCATCGTCACGCGCAGGTCCGACAGCAGCGCGCGGCTGAAGCTGGCGATCATGCCCTCGTTCCTGGCCAGCTCCTCGCAGGCCTCCGCCCGTGAATATCCGCCCGACAGCGCCACGACGCGGGCGACGGCGGGATGGCGGACGAGGTCGCGGTAGAGGTTCGGCTGCGCCGGGATCGACAGCTTGAGCATGACCTGCTCGCCGTCGGGAAGGTCCCCCAGGGCCCTGGTCAGCTCGTCGAACAGGATGGCCTCGCCCTCGGTCCGGTCGGCGGCGCCGATGTCGTATTCGGGCTCGAGGATCGGCATCAGCCCGGCCGCGCCGATCTGCCGGCCGATCTCGACCTGCTGCGCGACGATCCGGGCGATGCCGGGGCGGTTGGCGGCCTTGATCACCGAGCGCATCTTGGTGCCGAACACCCCGAGGCCCTTCGCCCGGGCCAGCAGGGAATCGAGCCCCGCGATGGGCTTCATCAGCTGGACGTCGTCGCGTTCCTCCTCGAGTCCCTGGTCGACCTTCACGAACGGGATCACGCCGCGCTCGATCAGGGCCTGGGGAACCGGCTTGCCGTCGACCGCGCCGTCCATCGTGCGTTCGAACAGGATCGCGCCGAGCACCTTGTCGCCGGTGAAGGCCGGGGAGGTGATGATGCGGCAGCGCATCCGGTGGATTAGGTCGAACATCTCGGAGTCGTCGGCCCAGCTCCCGGGCGCGACGCCGTATCCCGCCAGCGCCTTGGGGGTCGAGCCGCCGGACTGGTCGAGCGCGGCGATGAAGCCGTCGGCCTCGCGGATGCGGCGCGACATTTCCTGGTGGTCCATTTTCTGCTCTCCCGAGCTTCCTGTGCGCGTGATCCGCGCGCGATCTTTTTACAGCGGGTGGTGGTGCTGGCAATCGGTCGCCGGCGCCTTCGCGCGGGCGGCCGGGGCGCGTGGCGGCCCCGCGTGGACGATGGCGCCGAGCACCCCCACCCCGCCCTCCCCCTCGAAGGGGAGGGGAATCGCATATGAAGCGAACTTATCCCTTCTCGTCATCCTGAACTTGTTTCAGGACCCATCGCGCCCCACTCGCGGGGCTTTCGGCAAAACCGTCCCAAGCTTGCGCGCCCTCGCGGCGAGGTCGCGCCGAGACCGGAAGCGCCGAGCCGGGCGGCAAAATGGGCCCTGAAACAAGTTCAGGGTGACGAGCTCGGTGGTGCCGGTGCCCATTGCGATCCCCCTGCCCTGAAGGGGCGTCTCGCGCTTCGTTCCAAAGCGAACGGAGTCTAGCCTCGACCCCGACAAGTTGGCACATTGCGCCGATGGCCGTGACCACCGTTGCCCTTCTCACCGCAGGCGGCCTCGCGCCGTGCCTCTCCTCGGCGGTCGGCGGGCTGATCGAACGGTACGGCGAGGTCGCACCCGAGGTGCGGATCATCGCCTACCGGAACGGGTATGCCGGCCTGCTCACCGGCGATTTCGCGGAAGTGACCGACGCGGTGCGGGCGGCGGCGGGCCGGCTGCACGCGTTCGGGGGCAGCCCGATCGGCAACAGCCGGGTCAAGCTGACCAACGTCGCCGACTGCGCCAGGCGGGGCCTCGTCCAGCCCGGCGAGGACCCGCTCCAGGTGGCCGCCGAGCAGTTGAGCCGCGACGGCGTCGACGTGCTGCACACGATCGGCGGCGACGACACCAACGGCACCGCCGCGGACCTCGCGGCGTACCTGCGCCGCAACGGCTACGAGCTCACGGTGGTCGGGCTGCCCAAGACGATCGACAACGACGTGGTGCCCATCCGCCAGTCGCTCGGGGCGTGGACCGCCGCCGAGCAGGGCGCGCTCTATGCCCGCAACGTGATCGCCGAGCATACGGCGAATCCGCGGATGCTGGTGGTCCATGAGGTGATGGGCCGCAACTGCGGGTGGCTCACCGCGGCCACCGCGCTCGCGCACCACCAGTGGGTCAAGGACGCGCAGTTCGCCGAGTGGGAGGAGAACTCCGCCGCGCGCTGGGACGTCCACGGCGTGTTCGTGCCCGAGCGGCCGTTCGACATTGCCGAGGAGGCCCGGCGCCTGCGCGCGATCATGGACGAGCAGGACGGGGTCAACCTGTTCATCTCCGAGGGCGCCGGGGTCGGCGAGATCGTCGCCGCGATGGAGGCGGCGGGCGAAGAGGTGCCGCGCGACCCGTTCGGGCACGTGAAGCTCGACAAGGTCGACCCGGGACAATGGTTCGGCAAGCAGTTTGCCGCCGCGCTCGGCGCCGAGAAGGTGCTGGTCCAGAAGAGCGGCTACTTCTCGCGCTCGGCCCCGGCGAACGCGGCCGATCTCGCGCTGATCCGCGCGTGCACCCGCTACGCGGTAGACGCGGCGCTGCGCGGCGAGTCCGGCGTGGTCGGCGAGGACGAGGAGCGGGGCGGCGCGCTGCGGGCGATCGAGTTCGAGCGGATCGCCGGCGGCAAGGCGTTCGACGTGTCGGTGCCGTGGTTCACCGGCCTGCTGCGCGAGCTGGGGCAGGCCTGAGCGGTCGGGGTTGCGGCGACGGCGTCTCGATCAACGAGCCGACCTCGCGCAGCGCGGCCAAGCGCGAATCTCCGAACAGCCGGATCGTCCCTGCATCGGGCCGCACCCGCCGCCGCGCCAGCTTGAGCGTGGTGGTCTTGCCCGACCCGTTGGCGCCGAGGAAGCTGTAGACGCTCCGCCGCAGCACGGTGAGCGGGAGGTTGTCGACCGCCGGCGCACCCCGGCCGAACGCCTCGGTCAGCCCGCTGGTCTCGAGCGCAGGGATCATGCCGACTTCGATTTAACTCTTATTTAAATTGCGAAGGGCGTAAATTTAAGTCAAGATTAAACCGGCACGAGGCAATGGAGGCCGACGACGATGGAAACGCTGCGCGGGAAAGCCCGCATCCTCATGTGGCTGGTGACGGTGCCCCTCGTGCTGCTGCTGCTGTTCGCCGCCATGCAGTTGTGGACCATCGCCCGCGATGTCGACCGCGCCTGGCCGCTGCTCGTCGCGTTCGCGCCGATGTATATCTACATCTGGGCCATCTGGATGGTCCGCCGCGCGCTCGCGGCCATCTCCCGCGGCGGGATGTTCGACGAGGTGGTCCCGCGGCTGCTGCTGCGGGTCGGGATCGCCCTGTTCGGCGGGGCACTGTTCCACGTGTTCGGCCCGCTCGGCGCCAAAGTCGCGCTCGACTTGCGCCTGCCGGTCGCGTTCGACGGCGCGGCGGTCACGCTCGGCGTAGTCGGCGCGACGCTGATGCTGATCTCGCGGCTGCTCAAGCAGGCCGCGGCGATGCGCGAAGAACTCGACGGCTTCTTCTGATGCCGGTCAAGGTCACTCTCGACGCCGTGCTGGCAGCGCGCGGCATGACCGGCAAGCAGCTCGCCGAGCGCATGGGCCTGAGCGAGACCCAACTGTCGCTGTTCCGCTCGGGCAAAGTCCGCGGCATCCGCTTCGCCACCCTCGCGCGGATGTGCGCGGTGCTCGAATGCAGGCCGGGAGACCTGCTCGACTATGGGCACGACCCGGCCGACCTGGACGGCGTGTCACGGCTTGATTAGGCCGACGCGCCTCCGGCGTCGCAGCCCAGGCCATCCATCGGGTCGCGCGTCGCCCCGCCAGAATCACTTTCCGGCACGCCTCGAACAAACGGCCCCTTGTCGCGGCTCGAACTTTGCCTCTACCAACGCCGGGCACTTGGGGGAATTTGCATGGATACGATCGTACCGGCCGCTTCGGGATCGCGGCGCCTGCGCCATTTCGCCGCTGCCGCGCTTTCGGCGGCCTTCCTGCTCGCACCCGCCGGCGCCCACTTCGTCATGGAATCGCCGGCCACGAGCCTCGAGCAGAACCCAATCGGCGATCCGCAGAAGCTCGGCCCGTGCGGCGGTTCCGCGCAGGACGCCGGCACGCCGACCGGTGCGGTGACCGCGCTCGCCGGCGGCGGGACGCTGCACCTCAAGCTGCGCGAGGCGATCTATCATCCGGGGCATTACCGCGTGGCACTCGCCCGCACACCGGAGCAGCTGCCGGCCGATCCCGAAACCGTGACCCGCGAGGGGCCGCGCGGGCCGGTGTCGGTCTCGGCCGCGATCGCCGAGGCGGTGCCGCCGATCCTCGCCGACGGGCTGTTCGTGCACACGGAACGGCCGGCCCAGGGCTCGTTCTGGGAGGCGGACCTGACGGTGCCGAACGTCGACTGCAAGGGTTGCGTGGTGCAGGTTATCCAGTGGATGGCCGAGCACCCCGGCGTCGCCGAGGGCGGCTTCTCCTACCATCACTGCGCGACGGTCGACATCACCCGCAATCCGGACCTTCCAGTCGACAGCGCGTGGGAGGCGTTCCTGCGCGGCTGACGGGTTGCGCCGCCACGCGAAAAAACAACTTTCCTACACACCCCGAAATGGCGTTTATCCTGCTGGATGACGCCCGACTCGCATCCGCTGCCCGCTCGCCACGCGCGCGTTCGGCCTGCTCCGGGCCGCATTTCGCAGCAACCATGGCCAGTGCGAACATTCGGACCATTCGCGCCGAACCCGCGCTTTCGCGGGCCCGACTCGCGCCGCGCTACTGCCGGCTGGCAGCCTGGCCGTCGGGCGCCTCGCTCAGCTGGACCTGGCGGCTGACATCGAGCCGCGCGCCGGCGTCGAACGCGCCGCCCGGGCCGGTGCCGACGGTGCTGACCCCGGCGCCGGGCCGGCCGATCTGCACGCTTGCCCCGGCGTCGTTGTCGACCACCAGCTTGGCCCACAGCGTGCCGTTGTCGGCGCGGTACCACGAGGTCTCGGTCGCCGCGCGCAGCGCCTCGAGGCTCGCCTGCTGCTTGCCGCCGGCGGTGCCGCTGAAGCCGGGTAGCTCGAAGATCACCCACGAGCCGTCCTCCATCTCGCGCAGCGTCAGCGAAAGGTCCTTGCGGCTGGTCTCGACGCGCACTTCGGAACCGCTGCGGATCGTGGTCTGGCCGGTGTACTCCCAGCGGCGGCCGTTGCGGCTGAGCATGATCGGCTCCTCGATCGGCGCGGTGCCGAAGCCCATGTTCGGGCCAAGGCCGAAGTGGCCGAAGTCGCCCTTGCACACCGCCGCGCCCCAGTCGGGCCTGATCGTGCAGGCCTCGTCATCCGAGGCGATGCCGTTGTCGAGCACGATGAAGCCGCCGGGCACGCCGCCGACCGAGCCGTCCCTGTCGTGGATCGCCGCGCCGCGCCAGGCGTTGGCGCGGCCGAGGTCGGAAGCCCAGCGGCGCACGTAGGGCGGGAAGCTGACCGGCTTCGAGTTGACGAACTTCGCTCCCTCGACCGCGTTCTCGGTGCTCATCCCGAAGCTGGTGTACATCAGGTACGAGAGCGCGCCCGCTTCGCGCGTGGCGTTGGGCTGGAAGTTGACGAACGTGGTGTTCTCCACGTCGTGGCGCATGTCGTAGTATTCGTAGCCGCGGATCGGGAAATCCGGGATGTCGTTCGGCATGCTGCGGCCGTAGGCGATCTCCGCCTCCGTGCGCGGATTGCCGATGTTGTCGCTCTCGCCGACAAACACCGAATCCACCACCTTCGAAGTGTACGGCGCGCGGCCGACCGCCGCCGCTGCGTGGGTGAAGCCGATCGCGTTGTCGGCGACGCGCAGGTTCCTGAACAGGTGCAGCTC
The DNA here is from genome assembly GCA_044506565.1 of Sphingomonadales bacterium. Classification (GTDB taxonomy): domain Bacteria; phylum Pseudomonadota; class Alphaproteobacteria; order Sphingomonadales; family Sphingomonadaceae; genus Croceibacterium_A. The sequence continues at coordinate 24,208 of JBIQKN010000014.1, forward strand.
GCCGCGGCCCCAGACGGCGCCGTTGCGGTTCTTGTAGGCAGTGAAGTCCTCAAACAGCGAGACCAGCGGCTCGCTGTTCGGGTCGTTCGGATCGGCGGTCGCGAAATGATAGTTGCTGCCGCCGACGCTGAAGCTGCCGTCGGGGTTGGGCCCGCGGTCGAACATCAGCCCGTCGAAGTTCGAGTGCGCGGTGTTGCCCTTGAACTCGCGCACCGCGATCCGCCGCGGCCAGGTGTTCGCGCTGCGCTCGGTGCCTTCGAACTGTCCGGTCGGGTGGACCGGCAGCGCGAACCAGAATCCGATCGCCTCGGAGCCGGCGGCGACGTTGTCGCGGTAGATGTTGTCGGGGTTGGTGACCCAGAAAGTCGAGGCAGTGTTGTCCGACGGGATCAGGATCTGGTCGGACCGCTGGCCAGCGGCGCCGCGGTTGGCCGAACTGGCGAGCCCGGCCGGGCCGAGGTGCGTCGGCTCGCACGGCTTGGTCGGGTGGCATTTGGTCAGGATGCCGAGGTTGCGGACGAACTGGTTGCCCGTCTCGACCGCGTCCTCGAGGAAGAAGCAGTGGCCGACCGTGTTGAAGGTGACGTTGTTCTCGACCAGCACGTTGTCGGTGCCGTGCACGGTGACGCAGCGGCTGTAGGTGTCGTGGATCGAGGCATTGCGGATGTACTGGCCGGCGCCGTCGCCGACGAGGTGCCAGTGCATCGGGTAGCGGGCCAGCGTCAGGTGCTGACCCATCCGCGTCAGCTCGACGCCCGAGATGCGCACGGTCGAGCCGGCCATCGCCATGATGTGGCCGCCGAAATACGAGGTTTCGGCATCGTCCGAGGCGTTGACTCGGATGTTGCGGGTCAGGATGCCGACTTCGCCGCGCTCGTCGACCCCGAAGGTGATCTCGCCGAAGTGCATGAACTCGAGCGGGCGATCGAGGGTGATCGCGTTGCCGCTGATGCCCGCGATCGTGCGCCGCTCGGCCTGGTACGGGTCGAAGTCGGTCGAGGCGAGGACGATCTCGTCGCCCTTGCGCCAGCCGCTCGCGTCGAGCACCTCGATCCGGCGGCTGCCGGCCTCGGCGGTCTTCGTCAGCTTGGTCCAGGTATGCGTGCGGTCGCCGTGCAGGCTCAGCGTGCCGCCCATCAGCATGATCCCGCGGTCGCCCATCGTGTTGATGTCCTCGCCGGGGACGGCGTCGGTCAGGGTGATCGTCGCCTGGCGCGTGTAGGGCCGGTCTTCGCTGCCGATGTGCAGCTCGCCGCCGCGCAGGTAGATCCACTCGCTCTCGATGCCGACGTCGAGGTCGTTGGCGACGGTCAGCCGGCCGTCGATCGTCAGGCTGCGCAGGGCCGGCGGGTCGACGTCGAGCAGCATGTCCATGTCGCGCGCGATCGTCACCGCGTCGCCTTCGCCGGGGATCCTGCCCTCCGGCCAGGCGGCGGGGTCCGACCAGCGCAGCTGCTTCATCGCCGAGGGATTGAGCGGCGCGGCGGCTTCGCCGTGGCCCGAATGGTCGCCCTGCGCCGCCGCCGGGCTCCCGGCGAACAGCAGGGTCAGCGGCAACAAGCAAAGACGCAACAGGCCGGCATTCAGGCGCATGATATCGATCCCCTCGTTCGGGACGGCGAATCCCGTATTCTGTTTTCGCACCAAGGTTTGCGACGGACGAGCCGGTTTGCCAAGACGTTATGGGAAAACCGGGAAGCGGCCCCGGGGGTGACGCGGCGCCGCGAGCGGTAGTACGGGGCGGCACGCGCCGTGCGCGAAAAAATGAAATCCGAGGGAGACCGGCCGTGAGATTGATCCTAGCCCTTAGCCTGATCGTGTCCGCCGCGATGGCTGCGCAGCCGGCCAGCGCGCAAACCGCCTGCGACCGCGAGTGCCTGCGCGGCAAGGTCACCGAGGTGCTCCACGCGCTGGTCCACGACGACGTCGGCAAGCTCGCGGTCGCCGGCAACCTGCGTGTGACCGAGGACGGCGTCGAGCGGACGCTCGATCAGGTCGGCCTCGTGCGCACGGTCACCAAGCTGCGCGGCTATCGCCAGGACGTGATCGACGAGCGCGCGGGCGTGGCGGTGACCGGGGCGATGGTCGAGGAATCGGGTTCGCCGGTGCTGCTCGCGGTGCGGGTCAAGGTCGACGGCGAGGCGAAGATCAGCGAGCTCGAGCTGGTCGCGACGCGCGGCCGGGCCGACGGCCTGCTCTACAACGTCGACGGCTTCGGCAATGCCGCCTCGCTGGCGATGAACCTCCCCCCGCGGCCCGACCAGCTCGAAAGCCGCGAGGAGGCGATCCGCATCGCGATGCACTACCCGCGCGGGCTCTCCAACGCCGAGACCTTTAACGCCGTCGGCACCCCGTTCGCGCCCGAGGCCTACCGGCTCGAGAACGGCATGCTGATGGCCGGGCCCGGCTGCAGCTTCATCCCCGGGTGCGGCGACATCGGCAACCAGTCGCTGGCGATCTTCCGTCAGCTCGGCCGGGTCACCGTGCGCGACGTCGTGGTCGACGAGCGCATGGGCATCGTGATGATGCGCCTGTCGTGGAACGTCCGCGGCGGCGAAGGCTCCGACAAGCTGACCGCGTGGGAAGCGTTCAAGGTCTACGACGGCCAGATCCACATGGTCGAGGCGTACATCCGGATCTTCCCGCCGGAGCTGGATCTTGGTGGGTGGCCGGTTGCGGAGGGGGTGGTGCAGCCGTGAGCTGATTTGAGGCAGTAGGCAGTAGGGAGAGGAAATGCACGCGGCCGCTGGCACTCTCACTACTGCCTACTACCTACTGCCTCCCCATTACCTGCTGCCTTCCAACCTCGCCCCCAACTCCCTAAATCCCGCCCATGCCATCCGTTCAGCCTCCGTTCGGACAGTCCGGGCGAACCACCATCGTCGTACTGGTGATCATGAACGTGCTGCTTCTCGCCGCTGCCGCCTCGCTTTATTTCGCGCAGACCGCTCCCGCGGCCGCCCCGCCGCCGGCGCCGGTGGTCACCCCGCGCGGGGACCTCGCGGCCGACGAAAGGGCGACCATCGAGCTGTTCCGCAACGCCCGCGAGTCGGTGGTGTTCATCACCACCCGCCGGCAGGTCGCCGACTTCTGGACCCGCAACGTCTACAGCGTGCCGCGCGGCTCGGGCTCGGGCCTGGTGTGGGACGAGGCCGGGCACATCATCACCAACTATCACGTCATCCGCGGCGCCTCGTCGGCGCAGATCCAGCTCGCCGACGGGCGCGAGTTCAGCGCCACGCTGGTCGGCGCCAGCCCGCAACACGACCTCGCGGTGCTCAAGATCGGCGGCGCCGACTTCGTCGCCCCGGCGCGCGTGCCGATCGGCACCAGCGGCGACCTGCAGGTCGGGCAGAACGTGTTCGCGATCGGCAACCCGTTCGGGCTCGACTGGACGCTGACCAAGGGCATCGTCTCGGCGCTCGACCGCTCGCTGCCGAACGAGAGCGGGCCCGACATCGACCACCTGATCCAGACCGACGCGGCGATCAACCCGGGCAACTCGGGCGGGCCGCTGCTCGATTCCGCCGGCCGCCTGATCGGTATCAACACCGCGATCTACAGTCCGTCGGGCGCCTCGGCGGGGATCGGTTTCGCGGTGCCGGTCGACACGGTGATGCGCGTGGTGCCGCAGCTGATCGCCAACGGGCGCTACGTTCAGCCGACGCTCGGAATCGAGAGCGAGGAAGGGATCAACGACCGTTTCAAGCGCGCCGCGGGCCTCGACGGGGTGTTCGTCCTGCGCGTCGAGCCCGGCTCGGCCGCGGCACGCGCGGGCCTCACCGCGGCCGCGCGGACCCCGCGCGGGATCGTCCCGGGCGACGTGATCGTCGCGCTCAACGGCCGCCCGGTCTCGCGCGTCGGCGACCTGCTCGCGCGGCTCGACGACTTCCGCGTCGGGCAGACCGTCGAACTCACGGTCGTGCGCGGCGGCGAGCAGCGCACGGTCTCGCTCGAACTCGAACCCGGCGCCTGAGACGCGCTCCACCGAATCCCCGCGGCGCCGCGTGGCCAGCGTGGCCGGATTGGGCTATGGTCAGCCCGTGAAACACGTTTTCCCCGATCGGCTGTCGGAAGCCTGCCGCCGTCTCGCGGCACTGCCGCCCGGCGTGGAGGCGCCGGCGTGCGACGAGGCCGACGGGCGAGCCCTGCTGGCGTCGAGGATGTTTCACGACCAGCGCACGGGCACGTTCCGCGACGGATATGTCTTCCGCGCCGGCCCGAGCCTGCCGCCCGACCCGCAGGCGGCGTCCGACTGGGGCTACTGGCGCTGCGACATCGCCGAGCACGACCGGCTGGCCTGGTCCGCCACGGTCCAGGTGCTGTTCGGCCTGCCCGTCGGTGCCGCGATCGACCGCGCCTGGGCCGTCGGGCGCTACCTCGCGCCGTCGCGCACGACCCTGCAGAACGTGCGCGACTTCGCCTTGCGCCGGGGGCTCGGGTTCATCCTCGACGCCGAGATCGCGCCGGAAAACCTCGGCCGCCAGTGGATCAGGATCCTCGCGCTGCCGGTGGCCGACGCGAGCGGCCGGATCGTGCGGCTGCACGGCATGAAGCGCGCTCTCTGACGGCGCCGGTCGCCGTCCTCAGGCGACGAGCACCCGGTTTCGCCCGGCCTGTTTGGCCCGGTAAAGCGCGTCGTCGGCGGCCTTGAGCGCGGCGCGCGGATTGTCGGCGTCGACCCGCGCCACGCCGGCCGAGAAGGTGACCCGGCCGAATGGCTGGTGGGTGTCGCGGTTGAGCAGCGAGCGGTCGGCAAGATCCTCGCGCGCCGCGTCGAGACGGACCTTGGCCTCGCCCGGGGTCAGGTCGCGGAACAGCAGCACGAACTCTTCGCCGCCGTGGCGCGAGACGTGGCAGCTGTCGTTCGAGCGCCGCGCCAGCACTTGCGCGATCAGCCTGAGCACGCGGTCGCCGGCGTCGTGCCCATGGCTGTCGTTGACCTGCTTGAAGTGGTCGATGTCGCAGAACGCCAGGCTCAGCGGCTTGCCGCTCGCGCCGGCTTCGGCGCTGAGGCGGGCGAACTCGGCTTCGAAGGCGCGGCGGTTCGGGAGCCCGGTCAGCGTGTCGTGCTCGGCGTCGCGCATGGCCTTGCCGAGCCGCCGGCGCAGGGTCCTGGCCTCGCGCTCGCGCTCGCGCAGGTCGGCTTCCGCGCGGCGCGTGCGCTCGGCCATCGCCCGCGCCAGCGCGGCGAGCCGCGCCGTCCGGTCCGCCGCCCGATCGGCATCCTCGAGTTCGACCGCGTGGCGGTCGAGATCGGTGCTGTATTCCTGCGTCGCGCTGCGCGCGGCGGTGGCGGTTCGGGTGAACTGGCGGACGCCGTGGTCGAGCTCCGCCAACATCGCCCGCAGCTCGTGGGCGGCGGCCTCCGCGCCATGCTCGGCGGCGACTTCGTCGATCCACGCCTGGGTGATCGGCTCGGCACTGGCCGCGCGGGCGGCGATCCGGCGGAAGAGACCGGGCGAGGAGCCCGAGAAGGCTTCCCAGGCGAAGGTCAGATTGGCGGGGTTCACCGCGAGGTCGTGGCGCAGCAGGAAGCCGCTGATGTCCTCGAGCAGCTGGCGGCGCTCATCCTCGACGAAGCGCTTGAGCCCGCTGCCCGCCGGGTCGCCCGGCCGCGCGTGCGCATCGTCCCGCAAGCGTCGAAACGGGACCAGGTGCGTCAGCGAAAATCGGCCGCGCTCGGACATGTCCCGGAGGACGGCAACCGAGCCGCGTGATTAAGAAGGACGGAAAGGACGATCCGCGCGGCTATTCGGGAGCCAGCGTCAGCAGCAACGCCCCGGCGTAAGGCGCGCCGTTCAGCCGGGCCGGGTCATCGGAGGCGAGCACGATCCGCAACTGCCCCGCCCCGGGAGCGCTCCCACAGCTCGCGGCATCGGCGACGGCCTCGATGCCGACGGCCGCGTCGTGCGCGAGGGCGACACGATCGGCTCCGGCCTGCGACAGCCACTCGACGCGATAGGGGATCTCGTCCTCGCCGTTCGACAGGCTGAGAGCGCCGCCCGGCCCGCTGCCCTGAGCAGCCAGCGTGTAACGGTGCGCGGCGCCCCTGAAGCAGATGTTCTGCGCCGAGGAGCTGCCGTCGATGCGGAAGTCCCCGAGACCCGCGATCCGCGCCGGGGCGCGCACAGACACGGTGATGGTGACCGAACCGCGCGACGAGGCGCCGAGGGCGCCTTGAGATGCGGCCGAGACAGGCTCGGCGAGCGCGAAAAGCACGAGTGTTGCCACCGCCACAGGTATGCGGAGCCGACCGTGCTCCATCCCGACGCCTCCACTTGTTCGTGCTTTCCAATGGCCCGCACGAGGTAACTGTTCCCGCGACGCCGTCCTCAGGATTCTTGCGGAGGTCCCGGAATGGGGCGACCCGGCGGAAGGCAGACGGCACGCGGCGGCGCTTGACTCTGCGCCCAATCCGCCGACGTTAGCGACGTTCCAGGGAGGGGACACCAGCGATGACCATACCGACACCGCCGCGAAGCCTGAAGATCGGTACGATCATCGACAAGACGCTCGGCGTGATCGAGCTCAACGTCCGACCGGTGCTGCTGTTCGTCGCCGGGCTGACGCTGATCAACGGAGCCATCACCTACTTTTCGCGCGAGATGACGCGGGTGACCGATGCGGTGGTCCTGGGGATCGCCGGGTTCGCGGTCGGCATCGTCGCCTCCTACCTGCTGCTCGAGGCCGTGGTCAGGCGCACCGGCCTCCGCTCGCGGATATCCGACGATACCTTCCTGCCCTATTGCCTGATGTCGATCCTCTCGATCCTCGGCATCATCGGCGGATTGATCCTCCTCGTCATTCCCGGACTGGTGATCCTGGCCCGCTGGCTACTCGCCGGGCCGCTGGTGATCGCCCGCGGCGACGGCGCCCGGCAGGCGCTCGGCGAAAGCTGGGAGCGGACCCGCGGGGCAGAGTTTGCAATCCTGATCGCGCTGCTCGCGCTCGCGATCGGGCCGATCGTGGTGATGATCGCGAGCGCAATGCTGTTCGACCCCGCGGATCCGGTCGGTATCGCCGTCTCGCAGATTGCCTCGAGTGGGATGAGCGCCGTGATCCAGATGATGGGCGTGGCGCTCTACGGCCTGATGATCGGCGCGCCGGGGAAGACGTTCGAATGACGGCTGCGCGGCCCCCCGTTCGCGCGAGCGGGGACTGGCGGATCGGGACCGACGCGGGCTAGATCGCGCAAGAGCAGGGAGAAAGAGGGATGAGGAAAGCGATTTACGCGGGGCTCGCCGCGCTGGCCATCGGCTTCCCCGCCGCCGCTTCGGCGCAGGCCCCGGAAACATCGCAGGAGTGCCAGCGCGCGTGCCTCGAAGGGTTCGTCGACCGCTACCTGCAGGCGATGGCCGACGGCAACGTCGACCCGGCGCTGTTCGCGCCGACTGCCCGGTTCACCGAAAACGGGATCGAGCTGCCGCTCGGCAACGAGGGGCTGTGGGCGACCACCAGCGCGGTCGGCAATTACAAGTTCTACGTGCCGGATATCGAGACACAGCAAGTCGCGTTTCTCGGCACCGTGTTCGAGCAGGCCTCGAGCTCCGCAACCGGCCCGGCGCGCGAACCCGAGGCGGTCGGCCTGTCGCTGCGCCTGAGGATCGTCGACGGCAAGATCACCGAGATCGAGCAGATCGCCGCGCGTCCCGACCGGCCGCTCGGAGGAGCGGCGCCGCCGAGCAGCCCATTCCCGGCCACCGGCGCGGCGGTCGAGGCGATGGGTTCGCCGCATCCGATCTTCCTGCAGGCCGTGCCCGAGGCCGAGCGGATGAGCCGCGCCGACCTGATCACCGTCGGCGACGCCTACTTCGAGGCGGTCGAGCGCAACACCGGCAAGGACTATTACCCGTTCACCGACGACTGCCTGCGTTACGAGAACGGCGTCATCGTGGTCGGCCCGCCCGGCACGATCGGGATGCGCGGACAGGAGGTCCAGGGCTGCAAGGAACAGCTCGAGACCTCGTTGATCGGCGCCGTGACCAGCATCCGCGACCGGCGCTTCGTGGCAGTCGACCGCGAGCGGGGGATCGTGTTCGCGTTCGCCTTCTTCGATCACCGGCCGATCAACTGGACCTGGCAACTCGGCGAGCTGTTCAAGATTGAGAACAACCAGATCCGCCGTATCGAGGCGATCTTCATCCGCGGACCCTACGGCGTCTGCTCCGGCTGGAGCACGTACGAGCAGTGCCGCAGCGAAGAGCCTCACGACGTTCGTTGATTGCCCTTCGACGCGCTGCGGATGAGCGGGTGTCGTGAGTGAAGAGAAGGGTCCGCTCGTGGTGAGCCTGTCGAACCACGTTTGCCGCGCTGGTGGACCCGAGACAGGTCAGGATTGGGAGGAGCGAGAATGATCAGGAAGACCCTTCTGGCGGGGCTGCTCGCCTGCGCGGCCACGCCGGCGCTGGCGCAGGGCGGGCCGCCGCCGAGCCCGTGGGCCCCGCTGCAGGACCGGCCGACCTGCACGCGCGACGAGCTCAAGGCGGCGAGCGCCGCCTACGTTGAGGCGCAGCGGACGGGCGATATCGGCAGGCTGCCGCTGCACGAGAAGGTCCGCTTCCTCGAGAACATGACCGACGTCGATCGCGGCGCCGGGCTGTGGAACACCGCGCTGCCGATCGCCAATGCGATGAGCTTCCACGACGACAGGCGCTGCAAGACCTTCACCGAGATCGTCGTCACCGAGGGCGGCACGCCGTACATCCTCGGCACCCGGCTGTACCTGCACGAAGGCAAGGTCATCCGCGTCGACAGCATCGTCACCAAGACCGGCGACTGGCTGTTCAACGCCAACGCTTTCCTCAAGTATACGAAACAGGAGAACTGGGAACCGCTCCACCCGTACCAGCGGACGCCGGAATCCGAGATGATCCGCGGCGCAAACGCCTACCTCGACGGCTTCTCCGACAAGTTCACGGACATCCCATGGGGCATGCCCTGCGCCAGGCTCGAGGGCGGCCTCTACACCAACCGGCAGAACAACCCGAATCCCTCGTGCGAAATCGGCATGCCGCCGGGCGTGCTGTACATCGTCAACCGCGACTATCTGGTCGATGAAGAGATGGGCACGATCAACGTGTTCTGCCGCTTCGGCGGCTCGACCGGCGGGCCGGATTCGCACACCTTCCGCTACATCGACGGCAAGTTCAGCCAGATCCACACCCTGACTGCAATCCCGGGGCCGCAGGTCGACGACGATGGCTCGCCGATCGGGCTCGACCCGAACGCAGGCTGACAAAGCGGGTGCGGCCCGCGGTCGATGGTTGCAGCTGACACGGACTCGGGAGTAGAAGAACGGAGCGCCTGCTGGCGTCTTTGAAGGGGGCTATTCGCACATGAAGAGGACTCATCTCGCCGCCATCGCGGCAGCAGCCGGCGCGGTCGCGCTCGCCGCCGTACCGGCGCTGTCGCAGCAGGTCGGGACGGGCAGAACGATCGCCCGCTACACGGTGGACGCGGGGACCACGTCGGGGATGATGGCGATGGGCCAAGGCGGCGGTGTCGGCGCGGCCATGTCGATGCTCCGCGGCGGCGGCAACAATGTCGCTCACGACCTGACCCTGCGGCTCGGTTCGACCCAGTCGGCGAACCCGGCGGAGGCCGACCACTTCATGCCGCAAGGCGCGAAGCTCGGCCGATCGGTGCAGCTGGTCGGCGAGCGCGTCCAGTCGAGCCCGCGCGAGGGGACGCCGGGAACGATGCCGCAGACGCCCGAGGGCAGGCTGCTGCTGTTCTGGGGCTGCGGCGAGCATGCCGGGCCGGGGCAGCCGGTGGTCATCGACTTCTCCAGGATGGCACGCGGCGAGATTCCGCCGGGGCTCCTGGCGACCGGAATCGACCTTCCCGAGGCCTGGACCGTGACCTCGGCCAACAGCACGAGCTACGCCGACTGGCCGAACGCGCGCGATTCGAAGACCGTTCCGGCCGACTCGTCGCTGGTCGGCGAGCACCGCATCGCCGGCAACTTCGCGCCCGAGATCAGGTTCACGCTGGCCGAGGACTTCATGCCCGCGCTGCGCGCGACCTCGCGCGATACGGCGAGCGGGGCCATCGGGCTGAGCTGGAATGCGCTGGAAAAGGCCACCGGCTACTATGCCTGGGCGATCGCCACCAATCCCGACCAGCGCGGCAATTCGCGCGACATGGTGTGGTGGACTTCGTCGTCGACCCAGCAATTCGGCGGGCCGATGTCGGACTGGCTGTCGCCGGCGGCGGTCGCCCGGCTCGTTCAGGCCGGCACGGTCATGCCACCGAGCCAGACGCAGTGCACGATCCCGGCCGAGGTCAAGCAGGCGGGCGGGCCGATGCTGATGACCCAGCTGTTCGCCTACGGCCCCGAAGCCAATTTCTCGTGGCCCGAGCGACCGGCGAACGCACCGCGCGGCTGGGAGCCCGACTGGATTACCCGCGTGCGCTTCCGCTCGAACACCATGCTGATGCACGGCATGCCGGGAATGGGCGGGTTCGAGGACGGCTCGAGCGAGACCGAAGAGCGCAGCGAGGCGCCGCCGCAGAACGCACTGCCCCGCTGCCGCGGCGGCCTGCGCGGCATTGCCGAACGCGCGGCCGGACTCTGCCAGTAAGCCGATCGTTGAACCGGGCGCCGAGGGGGAGTCCTCCGCCTCGGCGCGCCGACGCAACTATCGCCGCACGGTGTAGTCGACCCTGATCCGCACCCACGCACCGACCAGCGAGCGGCCGCCCAGCCGTGGCGGGCGAACGCGAAGCACGCCTGCGCCCGCCAGCATCGAGCGCGTGAGGCGCGAGCCCGGCGTCTCGTCGAGCGCGACGCAATCGGTGACGTAGAAGTTCGGGATCGTGCGGCAGGCAATCAGGCCCCAGCCCGGCGAGGCGGTCGACAGGTAGCCGTGAAACTCGTCGCCGGGTTGGCGATACCACTGCGCAGCGTAGAGCGGCTCGCCGTTCGGCGCGGTGCCCACCCGTTCGGAGTCGTCGGACCGCGGCGCTCCGGTATCGGGCGGGCCGAAAACTTCGTCGCGGACCACGGCACGGGGGGCCGTGCGCGGCGGTTCGGCCGGTGGCGGGACGCGCGGAGCCGTCGGCGCCGGGATCACCGCCACGGGCACCTGCGTCGGTTGCGGCGCAGGTGCCGGCGTTTCGACCGGCTGGGGTGATTCCCGCTCGGTGGGCTGTGGCGCGACGAAGTCGGGCGCGGGTTCAGGGGGCGCGGCTTCGGCCACGTCGCGCGCCGCCAGGCTGACCTCGGTCAATTGCGCCTCGGGCGTCGGCTCGATCGTGACGCCGAGCGAAAGCAGCGCCAGCAGTAACAGCAGCTGGATGGCCAGCGCCGCGGCCATGGCCGTCGCCCGTCGCCCGAATTCGGCTTTGAACTCCTGCGGCACGGAAAGGGCGTGCGCGAACCCGGAAGGCGAAACCCTGGACAGCAAACCTTACCTCAAAAGCCGGCGCAGCCCCCGATTGAGGTCCATAGCCGCCTGCTCGGCCAGGGTCGTCCCCGGAACCGTTTCGAACGCATGGATCGCGCCCGGATAGACGTGGAGCTCGGTCGGCACCCCGCAGTCGATCAGCCGGCGCGCGTAGTCGAGATCCTCGTCGAGGAACAGGTCGAGCGCACCGGTACTGATGTAGGCAGGCGGGAGTTCCGAGAGATCCTCGGCCAGCGCCGGGGAGAACCACCCCTTGCGTTCGTCGACCGGCTGGTAGTCGCCGCGCAGCGCTTCCCAGCCGAAGCGGTTCTTCTCACGGGTCCAGACCCACTCGCCGGTGTGGCGGTTGTTGTAGGGGCAGGCGGCGCTGCCGGTACGCCAGTCGAGCATCGGGTAGATCAGTACCTGGCCGGCCAGCGGCAGGCCGCCTCGGTCGCGCGCCATCAGCGCGAGGCTGGCGGCAAGGCCGCCGCCGGCGCTGGCGCCCATCACCACGATCCGCGCCGGGTCGACGCCCAGGCCCGCGGCGTTCGCCGCCAGCCACAAGAGGGCGGCATAGTTGTCCTCCTGCGGCCCGGGGAATGGCGTCTCGGGCGCGAGGCGATAGTCGACCGAGACCACCACGCAGTCGTGCTCGAGCGCGAGCTGCGGCTTGTCCTCGAGCGCGCTGTCGGCAGTGCCGACGACCATGCCGCCGCCGTGGATGTAAAGCACCGCGCCGCGATCCCTCGCCTGCGAGGGCGGATCCATCACCACCAGACGGACCGCAGCACCGCCGTCGACCGGCGCCCATTCCTCCCTGACAGGGAACGGTGGCGGCGGCAGGCCTTCGCCGGTGAACATCGGGTTGGCGCGGATCTCGGGCAGCAATTCCGCGGTCAGCTCGAGGCTCGGCATGTCGAGCATCTCGAGAATCTGCGGATCGACGAGGTGGCGCGTAGTCACGTTCAGAACCTCGCCCGCTGTTCGAGGAAGGCCCGGAGCGCCGCATTGAAGCGCGTCGGGTCCTCCATCATCAGGAAGTGTCCGTTGGCGTCGTAGGTTTCGGAGGTCCAGTCGGGCAGGACCTCGCGCGTGGCGTCGGACTTGCCGAAACCCGGGCCGCCGGCGAACACGCTGAGCGCAGGGGCAGCGATGGTCGCGTCCGCCTGTTCCTGCAGGACGGGGTCGAACATCGCTCGCCCTGCTCCCATTACCGTCGCTTCAGGAGCAGCGAGCATCATCGCGCTGATCGCCTCGCGCAACTCGGGCGAGGTAGCGGGGACGAACATGCTCTCGACCATCTGCTTGCGCGCCTCGGGCGTGAGTGGACCGAACCCGGGAAAGTCCGCGAAGGACCGCACGTCGAGCGGGCCGTCGACCGCGACGAGGCCGGCGACGTGTTCGGGGTAGTCGAGCGCGTACTCGCGGATCACCACCGCTCCCATCGAGTGACCGACCAGCACGACCTTGTCGGCGCCGACTTCCTCTCGGACAGCCTCGACCGCCCTTGCGAACAGGTCCATCGAGAAGGCCTCCGGCGCCGGCACGTCGCTCTTGCCGTGTCCGGGGAGGTCGAGCGTGACCACCCGGTAATCCCCGGCGAAGGCCGGCACCTGGGCGGCCCACGAGCTCTCGTCGCAGGTCCAGCCGTGGACGAAGATCACCGTCCGCTCACCGGTGCCCTGGACGGTGGAGTGGATTTCGAGCCCGTCCACCGATGCTGCGGCGGCGGGGGTCGCCAGCGCGAGGGACAAGGCCACAGCCCATGCAAATCGACGCATCGCAACTCCTCCGCTCAAGTCACTGCCGAATATCGGACCTTTGCCCTGCCCCGAATTGCTACCGGCTTCCCGCGCTCGCGTGAATGATCAAATAGGAATTGGCGCACAAAGACGCCAAGACGCCAAGGGGTTGTGCCCCGGTCACATCGCCGCTGTCTCTTCGTGGCTTCGCGGCTTTGTGCGAAAAAAAAATGCAGCCCGCGTGCGCGGGCGGGTGAGCGCGCGGTCAGCCCTCGCCCAACTTCGGCGAACGCTTCGGCGGGGCCAGTTCGGCGGCGGAGAAGCGGATCGGGGTGCGCAGGCCCCTGATGCCCTCGCCGAGGTCGAGGACCATGCCGCGCGCGGCAATCTGCGGGTCGGCGAGCGCCTGGGCGACGGTGTTGATCGGGCCGGCGGGGATGCCCTGCTCCTCCAGCGCGGAGAGCAGCGCATCGCGTTCCCAGTCGCGGGTCTGCGCGGCAATCGCCCGCGACAGCGCGACGCGGTCGCGGACACGGCCGGCGTTGGTCCACCATTTCTTCTCGTAGGGGATGTCGATCACGTCGGTGAGGCGCAGGAACTGTGCGTCGTTGCCGACCGCGAGGATGATCCAGCCGTCGGCGACCGGGAACGCCTCGTAGGGCGCGATGTTCGGATGCGCGTTGCCGAGGCGGCGCGGCGCCTTGCCCGAGACGAGATAGTTCATCGCCTGGTTGGCGAGCGTGCCGGTCATCACGTCGAGCAGCGCCATGTCGATGTGCTGGCCCTTGCCGGTGGTGGCCCGCTGGTGGAGCGCGGCCTGGATTGCGATCACCGCGTACAGGCCGGTCAGGATGTCGGCATAGGCGACGCCGATCTTCATCGGCGGGCCGGCGGGATCGCCGGTCAGGTCCATGATCCCGCTCATGCCCTGGACGATGAAGTCGTACCCGGCGCGCGGCGCATAGGGGCCGTCGTGGCCGAAGCCGGTGATCGAGCAGTAGACGAGGCGCGGGTTGATCTCGGCGAGGCTGGCGTGGTCGAGGCCGTACTTGGCGAGGCCGCCGAGCTTGAAGTTCTCGATCACCACGTCGGCCTCGCGCACGAGGTCGAGCACCGTCTCGCGGCCGGCGTGGGTGGCGAAGTCGGCGACGACCGAGCGCTTGCCGCGGTTGGCGGCGTGGAAGTACGCCGCGTCCTCGCTGCCGTCGCCGTTGTCGACGAACGGCGGGCCCCAGCGGCGCGTGTCGTCGCCGTCGGGGCTCTCGACCTTGGTCACCTCGGCCCCGAGATCGGCGAGCACCTGCCCGGCCCACGGGCCCGCGAGGATGCGGGCGAGCTCGACGACCTTGATGCCGGAGAGGGGTGGTCCCATGCTCATTTTGACCTTGCCTCTCCCCCTTGAGGGGGAGGCTGGGTGGGGGTGTACCACGTCGGCGCTGACGCGCGACCTTCGGTCGCGCTCCCCCACCCCCTCCCCGCCGGGGAGGGGGGAACGGAGCGGATGGGAGAGGGGGTCACGCGGTCAATCTGCCGGCGCGATATGGAAAACGCGTTCGGCGTTGCCGTGGCACAGCGCGTGGCGTTCTTCTTCGGTGCATTCGAACTGCTCGATGAAACGGACCGCCGGCTCCATCGGCTGGTACGGGTAGTCGATCGCCCACAGCACGTTGTGCACCCCGAGCTTGTCGATCGCATAGCGCAGCGCGAGCGGATCCTCGACGCCGCTGGTCGTGATGACGAAGTTGTCCTGGAAATACTCGGCCATCGAACGCTCGGTCTTCTTCGCCCGGCCGACCTTCTGCGCGCGGCTGTTCATGAAGTTGATCCGCCAGAGCCAGAACGGCACCGCCTCGCCCATGTGGCCGATGCAGATCTTGAGCTTGGGGAAGTGGTCGAACACCCCGCCGGCCATCATCCGCACCGCGTGGGTGCCGACCTCGACGCCGTAGCCCCACATCGCCGAGTCCATGCCGTAGTCCTGCAGCGGGCCCTTGAGCGTGTCGCTGGCGGCGCGCGGGTGGATGTAGATGCAGCGGCCGAGCGCCTCGGCCGCCTCGAGGATCGGCCAGAACTTGGGATCGTCGAGGTACTCGCCGTGGGTGTGGCTGTTGATCATGAAGCCGTTGAGCTTCAGCTCGGTGACGGCGCGCTCCATCTCCTTCGCTGCGCGCTTGGGGCTGTGCGGGGCGAAGCTGGCAAGGCCGGCGAAGCGCGTCGGGTACTTGCGGCAGACCTCGGCGAGGCGATCGTTGGCGAGCATCGCCAGCTCGTGCGCGGTGTCGGCATCGAACATCTGCACGCCGGGCGCGGTCAGCGCGAGCAGGTGCATGTCGACCCCGAGTTCGTCCATCTGCGGCAGGCGGTGCTGCTCGACGTCCTTGAGGCCGGTCAGGAAATCGAGCTTGCCGTAGCCCGAGGTGTCGGTCGGCGCGTCGTAGATGCCCTTGACCAACAGCTTGTCGAGGCTCTGCGTCGGGCTGTTGGCGATCTTGCGCAGTTCCTCGGCGACTTCGGGGATCGACCAGGCTTCCTCGGTGGCGATCAGACGCATGCGGCTCTCCTCCAGGGTTCCGTTTGCGGCGAGATTGTCGGAGCGGAGGAGATTGTTCAAGCACGGCTTCTAGGCTCGGACCAGTCCAACGCTTGCCGCTGGATGGAGAGCCGAAGCTGGCCCTGGCCGGAGTCGGAAGGGCGCGACGGCGCGCGGCCCTCGTCCGGCGAGAAAAGAGGGACTGTCCCTCTTTTCTCGAGATCAGTCGGAGGCGCGCCAGTAGGGCACGCCGAGCACGAGCAGGGCGGCGAGGAAGCCGCGCGGAAGGCGCAAGTCGCGTGATGCCATGACCTGCGGATAGCCTGAAGGGGTCAAGGAACGGCGTCCGGCGGCGGCCGCGTCAGGGATCGAGCGCCAGCGCTTCCTCGTAGACGCTGGTGTCGATCAGTGCCGCAAGCTCCTCGCGCGAGCGCGGGGGGCGGTCGGACTGCGCGGCAAGCCATTGCTCCTCGACCACCATCACGTCGAGCAGGTCGGGCGGAATGCCGGGCTCGTAGCGGTGATGCTTCCAGCTGTCCTCGACGTCCTCCGGCGAGAAGCCGCCCGCCTCGACGACGAGCGCCCTGGCGCGTGCCGGGTCGGCGCGCAGCTCAGCCGAAGCGTCGATGATCGCGCGCACGAAGCGGACGATCCGCGCACGCGTCGCCGGGTCGGCCAGCTTCTCGGCGGTCGTGTTGAGGTTGAACAGCTCGCGATAGACGCCCTCGCCCGAGAACTCGATCATGTCGGGCCCGAGCACCTGCGCGGCGTTCTCGCTCTCGGGTTCCCAGATCACCACCGCGTCGACCTCGCCCTTGCGCAAAGCCTCGGTCATGCCGGCGAGCGGGACGATCGGCCGCGCTTCGATGTCGGCGAACGTCAGGCCGGCGCGCTCGAGCATGCGGTGGAGGAAATAGCCCGCGCTGGTCTGCGGGATCGTCGCGACGGCCTTGCCCTTGAGATCGGCGACGCTTTCGATACCCGCGGAGCGGCGCGCGACGATCCGGTAGAGACCTTCGCTGACGCCGAGGATCACGCGCAGGTTCGGATTCTCGACCGAGTAGCGCAGCAGTTGAGTCTCGGCGTTGGTGGCGACGTCCGCCTCGCCCTCCTCGCCGAAACCGGGCACCGGCGGCGCGCCGACGAGATTGGCGAGGCTGCCCATGCGGACGCTGGCCTCGCCGGGGTAGTGGTCTTCGGCCGCAAGCAGCACCGGGGCGATCTCGAAAGTCTGCTTGTTGCCGTAGACGGCGATCGGGCCCGGATCGTCGTTCCCGCAAGCGGCGAGCGCCGTCGTGAATGCCAGCGCCGCCGCCACGGCCAATCCCACACGACCCATCGCTTTCTCCTCGAACTTGCGGCCGGAGACTAGCGGCTGAAGACCGCCCGGCAATCCCTTCGGCACTCCCGACTCAGCCGAGTTTCGATGGGGTCACCCCGAAATGCTTGCGGAAAGCGGCAATAAAAGCACTCGTTCGGGCCTAGCCTGGCATCTTGAACGAGGCGAAGTGGAACTCGGGCTCGCAGAACAGCAGCTCGAAGCCGAGCGTGTCGCGGTAGAACGGGATCGCCGTATCGAACGACTTCACCCCGACGATCACGTAGCCGATCCGGTAGTCCATGCTGGCCTCCCCCGTTCGATGGCGGGACATTACCGCGGCCGGATCGGCGCGCTATCGCAGGAATGGCAATTTGTGTCGCGGATGCGCCAAGCAGCGGGAAGCCACCGCGCTCCGCTTCGCTGGTGACGAAGCCGAGACGGCGCGTTAGGTTCCTCTCATGCAAGCCGCCCCGGCCCCTGACGACATGAGCTGGAGCTCGGCCGGGCTCGCCCGGCCGGACGCGGTGCGGGCGTGGCAGGAATGGGCGGCGCACACGATCGCGCCGATCGACGTCTGCGTGTTCGACGAGAACGCCTTCGCCGCGCGGTGGAGCAGCCACGGCGTGGGCCAGCTACGGCTGCTCCGGCTCGAAGCGCCGGCCCAGCGCGTCGTCCACTGCGGCAACGAGGGCGCGGGCAAGGCCACGCCGTCGATCCAGCTGGTCTACGCGCGCAGGGGCGCGCTGAAGACGCGGATGGGCGGCAAGCGCTTCACCGTGCGCCCGGGCGAGTTCGTGCTGCTCGACAACACGCGGTTCTACCAGATGGAGATGGATACCGCGCACGAGGCGCTCGACCTGATGATGCCGCTCGGCTGGCTCGACCGCTACCTGCCCGACCCGGGCGCGCTGCTCGGCCGGCCGGTCTCCGCGCGCACGGGCTGGGGCGCGCCGCTCGGCAGCCTGCTCGAGACGATGGCCGAGGGGATCGACGCCACGCCCCTGCCCCGGCCGATGATCGCCGAGCAGGTCGGCACTCTGCTGACGCTCGCGACCGGGTTTCACGAGCCGGCGAGCGAGAGCCGGCACCGCGGCCAGCTCGCCCGGCAGATCCTGCGCCGGATCGAGACCGACTATGCCGACCCCGAGCTGTCGCCCGAAGGGCTGGCCGCCGAGCTCGGCATCTCCAAGCGTTACCTGCAGCAGCTGCTCGCCGGCAGCGGCACGAGCTTCGTGCAGGAGCTCACGGCCACCCGGCTCGACCGCGCAAGCGACATGCTCAGCGATCCGCGCGCGAGCGGCCTCGGCGTCGGCGAGATCGCCTACCGCTGCGGGTTCCTCGACCCGGGCTACTTCGCGCGCGCCTTCCGCAAGCGTTTCGGCCGCACGCCGAGCGAGTGGCGCGGCCGCCGCGCTACCTAGACGTTGGTCTGCTCGGCCGGGACGTCGGCCGGAAGCCCCGCGGCGCCTGCGCCCTCGAGCGCCGGGCGGCTCCCGCTCCCGGCGCGGTAGCAGGTCATCGAGATCGATCCGAGCGCGTGGCCGCGAAGCCAGGGCGTCGCGGTGCCCTCGTCGGCCGCGGCGAGCCCGGCCGTGTAGAGCAGCGGAATGAAGTGGTCGGGAGTCGGTACCGCGAGCGCGTAGTCCGGATGCTCTCGCAGCTTGAGCACCGCCGCGGGATCGTCGGCCATCTGCGCCACCGCCGCGTCGTCGAACCGCTCGGACCAGTCGTAGGCGAAGTCGGGGCGATCCCACAGCACGCGGCGCAGGTTGTGGACCACGTTACCGCTGCCCAGCACCAGCACGCCGCTGCGCCGCAGCGGCGCCAGCCGGACGGCAAGGTCGAGGTGGTACTCGAGCGGCTGGAGCGCGTTGATCGACAGCTGGACCACCGGCACGTCGGCTTGCGGATAGAGATGGGCAAGCACGCTCCAGGTGCCGTGGTCGAGGCCCCACTGGTCGCGGTCCAGCCCGACCCACATGGGCTTGACCGCCTCGGCGACTTCCTCCGCCAGCTCGGGCAGGCCAGGCGCCGGATACTCGAAGGCGTGAAGCGTTTCGGGGAAGCCGTAGAAGTCGTGGATCGTGCGCGGGCGCGGCATGGCCGTCACGGCGGTCGCGCCGAAGAACCAGTGGGCCGAGATCACCAGCAGCGCGCGGGGCCGCGGCAGGCCCGCCCCGAGCGTGCGCCAGGCGTCGGTGAAGCCGTTGCGATCGAGCGTGTTCATCGGACTGCCGTGGCCGACGAATATCACGGGGGAGAGATCGGCCAAGATCAGCAGCGCCGACGCGAGGGCTGCGTGATCGCCGGCGGATCGCTCGCCGGGAAGCTGTCGTCGAGCGCATCGTCGAGCAGCGCCTCGCGATGCTCTTCGCAGGAGGCGCCCTGCTCGGTCCCGGTTTCCAGGCGACGCGGTGCGCGCCTTCTCGGAGTGTCCTGTGCCATGCCGAAATCCCTCTGCTGGTAGTCGAACGCGCGAGACCGCCTTTCGGGCCCAGCCAGGAGCAATGGCCGCGCCTCAGGCACGTTCCATCGCGCAGGTCGGAACGCCGGCAGCGCTGGGTTGTTCGGCTCGTGCCCAACCGAGCCTGTGCCCGGCTCTCTTGGCGTCTCCTCGATCGAGAGGGAGCACGACCATGATTCGACCCTTAAAGGTTTCCGCGATCGCTCTGGCCGTCGCAATACTGTTGCCGGCCGGCGCGTCGGCGCAGCGATCCGGCCAGTTGACCTTCTACAGCGACATCGGCTTCCGCGGGCAGTCGTACACGGTGACGGGGCCACGCACGAACGTGAGCGTACCGTTCTCGATCCGGAGTGCACAGGTCGCCCCGGGGGAGAGCTGGGAAATCTGCACGTCGACCGAATATGGCGGGCGCTGCCAGACGATCGCCGAAAGCATCGCCAATGCCGCGCTGACCGTCCGCTCCGCGCGCCCGGCGAACGCCACGACGCTTCCTGCGCCGATCCCGGTTCCGCCGGCCAACGCGCAATCGCTGCGCGGGATGGTGTCCGAATACTTCCCGCAGCCGAGCGATGGCAACGGGCGTGTGCTGTCGTGTCCGGGAGGTTCGGGCTCTGCCGCGTGCGTCGCCGAGAGCGCCGACCGGTTCTGCCAGGCGCGCGGCTGGACCGCCTCGTCCTACGAGCGGCAGGAAACCGTCGCCGGCCGCAATTACCTCTCCGACGTGCTGTGCACGCGGACCGGCTGAAGGAGCGGACGATGAAGGCAACGTTACCGGCCCTGGCCGCGGTAGCGCTCGCGGCGTGCAGCACGACGCCCGACGTGGCCGAAGGCCGCTTCACCTACGCCTGCGACCGCGGGCAGACGGTCACCGTCGTCTATGCCGGCGAAACCGCGCGGATCGAGAATCCGGGCGAGCAGCCCATCGTCCTGCAACGCCGCCCCTCGGGCTCGGGCCTGTGGTACGAATCCCCGACCCACACCATCCGCAGCCGCGGCGACGAGATCGTCTACACGATCGGCCGCATGACGCCGATGGTTTGTCGGACCAGCGACCTGCGCCAGCCGCGCTGACGGTCAGTCGCCCGACGGTAGCGGGGCGTTGTGCTCCGAGGCGATCTTCCAGCCCACGCCGTCCTCGCGGCGCCAGACGGTCTGGTTGGCGATGCGCACGGTGAGCGGCTCGCCGGTCTCGGCGTCGGTGGTGGTGACCGTGCCGTTCGCGGTAGTCGCCGCCAGCTCGCCGCTTTCGGCCACCCAGCCGCTGCCGGGCTCGATCGTCAGCGCGAAGTTGGGATCGGTCAGCAGCCGCTGGAACTCGGCTTCGATCGCCGGCGCGCCGGTGACGTGCGAACCGCCGGGGACGAGCACAGTGGCACTTGCCTCGTAGTTGCGGATCGCCCCGCGCAGGTCGTCGGCCACGATCGCTTCCATCTGCGATTGCTCGGTGGCGCGCACCGCGGTGAGCACCTCTTCGGGATCGGCTGAGCCGCATGCCGCAAGCAGCGGAATCAGCGCCAGGGTAAGGATCGGAGCGCGCACTTTCAGGGTCCTTCCGTGTGGTTTCATGGTCTCCTGATGCGCCGCGCGCGTCTGCCGGGCATTGACGCGGCTCAAATCGCCGACGGTGCGCGATTGTCCCCCCACAGGTGCGCGAGAATCCTCTCGCCGCGATGCGAACGCCCATAGACTGGTTGCCAAAGCACCGGCTGGAGAGGAGCCGACCCGATGAGGCATCGCCATCTCGCATGGGGCGCGGCCGCCGCGCTGGCCCTGACCCTGCCCGCCGCGGCGCAGGAGAGGCCGGCCGACCTGACCGAGCTGCCGCCGGTCCCGACCGAATACACACCGCCGAAGACCGAGTGGGGCGACTGGGATTTCAGCGCGACCTACCTGATCGAGCACTACAACAGCGGCCGGATCCTGTTCCAGCGGCCCGAGGAATACGGTGACCGCGTGTGGGTCACCGACGAAGAGCACGCCCGACGGGTGGCCGCGGCCGAGCGCTCGGACGCGGCCTATTCGCCCGAGGGACAGGGGATCAACTACCCGGGCAGCCAGGGGCTGACCGAGTGGACGCGCACCTCCCCGTTCGCCAAGCGTACGAGCCTGCTGGTCAGCCCGGCGGACGGCCGCCTGCCGCCGCTGACTCCGCAAGGCGAGCAACTGTTCCGCGCGGGCCGCTCGGGCTGGGTGCCGGGGCAGGAATACGACTGGGTCACCGACTTCGACACCTGGGACCGCTGCATCACCCGCGGCTTCCCGGCGTCGATGTTCCCCAACCGCTACAACAACGGCATCCGCGTGTGGCAGGCGCCCGGCTACATCGTGATCCAGGCCGAGATGCTGGCGACGCGGGTGATCCCGCTCGGCGACGCGCCGCCGTGGCCGGGCGAGGTCGAGCAGTGGATGGGGCACAGCCGGGGGCGCTGGGAAGGCAAGACGCTGGTCATCGAGACGAGCAACATCATGTCGGGCGACGGCGTGTCGCGCGATCCCAACAAACGCTCGGCGGCGCCGGTGATCGTGACGATGATCGGCGGAGCGCCGTTCAACACGATCCCGATGAGCGACAAGACACGGGTGACCGAGCGGCTGACGATGACCGGGCCGGACACGCTGGTGCACGAGTTGACCTACGACGACCCGGAAACCTTCACCGCCCCGTGGACCACACGCATCGAGTGGGTGCGCGACGATGATTACCAGTTCTACGAATACGCCTGCCACGAAGGCAATCACGCGATCCGCGGGTACATCAGCTCGTCGCGGGCCAAGCGCCGGGGGCTGGCGGATGGGACGATCGAGCCGGATGCGAGCGATGACCGGTCGCGGTTCGTGGAGATCTTCGACCGGGACCCGGGGGTGGCGGCGCCGGCGGCGCCGGCTGCGGCGAGTGGAAGGGGCAACTAGGCCCCTTCCCCCTTGATGGGGGAAAGGGATAGGAACCGACGGGCGAGCCCCCGACCGCCCTGCCCTGCGCATTTGTCCCACGCCCCGTGCGCGCGAATCCTCACATTCAGTTGCGGGCAAGGGCTAGAGCGGCAACCCTAGGATGAAAGCCCGCAACCAGAGGCCGCAACGGTCCGCGGGCGCCATCCCCGAGAGAGGTTTTGCCGACGATGACCGAAGCGAAGAGTTTCCCCCTGCCGAGCGACCTCAAGGTCGTACCCGGGACCGAAGGCGCGCAAGCGGCCTATCCGTACTACACCCAGTTCGTGCCCGAGGACGACCAGAAGTTCTGGTTCTACAATTCGATGCACTTCCCCGAGCCGATGCATCACTTCGACATGATCACCGCCGAGGCGGCCTACGTCGCGCTGGGCGCGTTCAACACGCGGGTGCACGTGTTGCCGACCGCGAAGGGGATCGAGCACCGGGTGATCAACGGGCGGGTCTATATCGGCGGCGTCGCCGTGACCGACCCTGAAGAGATTCAGGAGCGCGTCGGCGAGTTCCAGCAGCGCGCGTTCTACTACTACGAGCACTGGGAAGAGCTCTACGCGCAGTGGAAGGAGAAGATGAAGGCGCTGATCGCCGAGGCGCAGGCGCTGCCGAAACCGACGCTGCCCGACTACGAGCCGCTCGAGACGACCCACACCGGCAAAGGGGTCGCCAGCAACCACGCGCTGCTTGAGATCTACCAGAAGCAGATCGAAGGGTACCACCGGATGTGGCACCACCACTTCGAGTTCCTGCTGCTCGGCTACGGCGCCTACATGACCTTCTTCGACTTCTGCAAGAAGGCCTTCCCCGAGATCAGCGACCAGGCGATCAGCCGGATGGTCGCGGGGATGGAGGCCGAGATCTTCCGCCCCGACGAGGAAGTGAAGCGGCTCGCGCGCCGCGCAGTCGAGCTCGGCGTCGATCATCACTTCACCGACGGGATGGACATCGACACCGTGCTCGCCGAGCTCGACAAGGTCGGCAACGCGGGGAAGGCCTGGCTCGAGGAGCTCGAGACCAGCCGCAATCCGTGGTTCAACGTCAGCTCGGGCGACGGGTTCTACCATTACCACCGCAGCTGGAACGATGACCTGAGCCTGCCGTTCGCCGCGCTCCCCGGCTACATCGAGAAGATCAAGGCCGGGACCAACATCGAGCGGCCGACCGAGCAGCTGGTGCGCGAGCGCGACCAGCTCGTCGCCGACTACCGCGAGCTGCTCGAGACCGATGAGGACCGGGCGACCTACGACCAGATGATCGGGCTCGCCCACCGCGTTTTCCCTTATGTCGAAGGACACAAGTTCTACTGCGAGCACTGGTATACGAACCTGTTTTTCAACAAGATCAGGGAATTCGGTACCCTGTTGGCGGAACACGGCTTCTTCGGGCCCCAGGGCCGCGAGGAAGACGTGTTCCACCTTACCCAG
Source organism: Sphingomonadales bacterium (assembly GCA_044506565.1). GTDB lineage: Bacteria > Pseudomonadota > Alphaproteobacteria > Sphingomonadales > Sphingomonadaceae > Croceibacterium_A. Next base: position 48,028 of record JBIQKN010000014.1, read on the forward strand.
TACGAGTTGGAAAGCGCGATCATCGACCTGATGCTCGCCTGGGGCATCGGCAGCGAACCGCGCGGACCTAAGCACTGGCCGGCCGTGGTCGCCGAGCGCAAGGCGGCGATCGCCGAATGGTCCAAGCACCCGACCTCGCCCGCGCTCGGCGCGGTGCCCGAGGTGATCGACGATCCGGCGATCGTCATGCTGTGGGGCATCACCCGCGACAATCTCGACCAGTGGCTCGACGACGGCAGCGAGGACAGCAACGAGCTCAAGGGCTTCGCCGCCTGCTCCGGGGTGGTCGAAGGGACCGCGCGGGTGGTCAAGTCGGTCGAGGAGATCGGCCGCATCCAGCCCGGCGACGTGCTGGTCTGCCAGGTGACCAATCCGACCTGGAGCCCGATCTTCCAGAAGATCAGCGCCGCGGTCAGCGACATCGGCGGCTCGATGAGCCACATGGCGATCGTCGCCCGCGAGTATGGCCTCCCGGCGGTGGTCGGCACCGGCAAGGCGACCCAGCGGATCAGGGACGGCCAGCGCGTCCGCGTCGACGGCGGGCGCGGGGTGGTGACGATCCTCGACGAGGAACGGGTGCTGGAAGAGGCGTGATGGGGATTCGCGTGAAAAAGCCCTCTCCCCTGCAGGGGAGAGGGTTGGGAGAGGGGAACGTTGCGCTGATTGACGGCGGCCCCCTCCCCCCAACCCCCTCCCCTGAAGGGGAGGGGGAGTGATGGCGGTCGCCTGGTTCGAGGACGTCGGCATTGCCGACCGGCCGACGGTGGGCGGCAAGGGCGGATCGCTCGGCGAACTGACTCGCGCCGGGATCGCGGTGCCACCCGGCTTCGTGGTGACGACCGGGGCGTTCGAGACGTTTCTCGAGGCGCTGGAATCGCGCG
>JBIQKN010000102.1:0-7931 GCA_044506565.1 Sphingomonadales bacterium
CTACTGGATTCGAACCTAGATAGGGTGTCCCAGGCTCGACAAGAACCTTGCGAGAGTAGCACGGAGGGCCCGACGGGTCAAGCGGGACGCGCCAGCGGGCCGCGCGCCCGGGCCACCGGCCATCGCCGGCGTCCGGACACGAGCCCGCCTCCGGAGGCTCGGAGCCTACCGGACCGCGTCGGTGGCGACGATGGGCTCCCCCTCCCAGAGCCAAGTCCCATCAGCCGCCTGGGTCAAGGCGCGTGACCGACTGCCCGGCACGGCCGGCCGGTTCAATCCCGGCACCGATGCCGCCAGTTCCTCGATGACGGACCGATACGCGGGCTGCCCCGCCAGGTTCGTCCACTCGTTCGGGTCGACCCGGCGGTCGTAGAGTTCCTCCGAACCATCGGCGTAGCGGATATAGCGCCAGTCCTTCGTGCGCACGGCGTGGTTGTCCTTGTTGTGGGTTGTGATGGCCGGGCGGGTCCGCGCCTCACCGTGCAACTGCGGCACCAGGCTGAGCCCCTCGACGCCGGACGGCGGCGGAAGGCCAGCCAGCTCGGCCAGCGTCGGGTAGAGGTCGAGCAGTTCCACCGGGTCGTCGACGATGCGACGCGGCACACCCGGGCCGGCGATCACCAGTGGCACGTGCGTCGACCGCTCCCAGAGCGTGTTCTTCCCGGAGATCTCCTGCTCGCCGAGGTGATAGCCGTGGTCCCCAAAAGCGACAACGATGGTGTTCTCATCGAGTCCCGACTCGCGCAGGGCCGCCAGCAGTCGCCCCAGCTGCGCATCGACGAACGTGGTGCCGGCGAGATAGGCCCGGACGAAGTTCGCCCCTTCGTCGAACTTCTCGTACCAGGACCACCGAGGTTCGGGCAGCTTCCAGTGCAGGAACCACGAGAACGGCGGCGTATCGTCGCGATCGCCCTGCGTGGACGGCGGCAGCACCACCTGGTCGGCGGGAATCCGGTCGAACCACTTCTGCGGCGCGTACACCGGCACGTGCGGCAGCGCGAAGCCCACGGCGAGGAAGAACGGCCTGTCGCGCGAAACCGTCTTCAGCTGCTCGATGGCCAGGTCGGCCGTTTTGTAGTCGCCGGCGTCCTCGTCCCGCTCGGGGTACACGCCCCAGTCGACGAGCGTCCCCCCCTGATCACCGCGCGCCAGCCGCTGGGCCGGTCGCGCGGCGCGGCCGCCGGGTATCCACGTGTTGAACTCGCGCGCGCGATGCTCCTCCTCGAGCGTGTGGAAGATCTTCCCGACCGCGATGGTCTGGTAGCCGGCCGCCGTGAAGTAGCCGGGCAGCGTGACGTGGTCGCGCAGCTCCGGATAGTTCGACAACGCCGTGCGAAGCGACGGCTGCAGCGCGTAGACGCCGGTGGTCGACGGTCGCAATCCCGACAGGAAGCTCGATCGGGACGAATTGCACAGGGGGGCCTGCACGTGGGTGCTCGTGAAGTTCGCGCCGCGTTGCGCGATGGAATCGAGGCTCGGCGTGAACGCCTGGGGGTGGCCCTTGGTGGGGCCGGTCCAGTCGTTGAGGTCGTCGAAGACGACCAGCAGGATGTTCGGTCGCGCATCTGGCGCGATCGGCGGCGGCGCCTGCGCATCGACGGGCGCGGCAGCCGCGAACCACGCGGCCAGTCCCGCGACGAGCGCCGCGACGGTCGCGCGCACGCTCCATCGCACCAGGCGGAATCGAGTGCCGGCTCGCAGGCCGGCCGTCAGTGTGGCTGTCATGGACGCACTCCTTCTCAGAACGTGAAACGGGCGCCGAGCTGGATCACACGCGCCGACCCGGCCCGCGTGGCCGTGACCCGGCCGAAGTTCGCATCGGTCTGGACACCGGTCGCGTAGTCGAACTGCGCGCTCGTGTCGACGGCGGTGAACTGGTTGCTGTTGAACAGGTTGTAGACCTCGAGGCGGATCTGCAGGTTGCGGCCCGATCCCAGCCCCAGGTTCTTGAACAGCGTCAGGTCGTGGTTGATGTAGCCGGGCGCGCCCCATTCGTCGCCGAGCGCGGAGCCGAGGTAGTACGTGTCGCCCGCGTTGGTGGCCGGACCGGGCGCCTGCACGCATTCGGTCCGGAACTGGCGATCGATCGACCGCTCGCCCCTCGACAGGTTGGGATCGCAAACGAGCACGACCCGGGAGTCGCCCGGACCGCCGGTCATGTCGGCCTGGGGCGCCCCGGTGAACCCGTAGGTGAAGCCGCCGCGCGGGCCCGACTGGATCGAGGTCACGCCCGACACCTGCCAGCCCGCTAGCAGTGCGCGCACGACGGCGTTCCCGACACCGTCGAGCTCGGGCACCAGGTAGTTGTAGCTGAGCACCAGGTTGTGCGGGCGGCTGCCGGCGGCCGATCGGTTGCGCGCCGCGTTGTCGATGCCCACGTCGGCCAGGTACGGATTGATGGTCGACAGGCTCCGGCGAACCGAACCGGTATACGCAACGCTGAAGGCGACGTTGCCGCGGAAGGCCCGCGCGGCCGACACCTGAACCGCGTGATAGTCGGCCGTCCCCCGCCACACGCGTCGGTTGATGCCCTGGTAGCCGACGTAGGGGCGCAGGAAATCAGTCGCCACCGGCTGGCCGTTATTGGTCCGATCGATGTGGCCGGGATTGAGGTCCGTGCGTGTCGTACCGTACGCCAGGTTGTTGATGGCCTCCGTCGTGCTGGTGTGGCGGTTGGTGTTGCCGACGTAGGCCGCGTCGGCCACGATGCTGAACGGGAGTTCGCGCTGCACGCCAAGGCTCCAGTTGACGACGACCGGCGTCTTGAACGGCGCGTCGAAGGCCGTGACGGCAGGGTTCGTGCTGGCCACGAGCGGCGCGCTCAACAGCGTCGGCAGCGTCGTGAAGTTGGTGCTGCGGGTCTCGACGAGCGGCGGCGCCTCGACACCGGGCAGGATCGTGCCGTCGCCGTACCGATCGTAGAAGACGCCGGCACCGCCGCGCACGGCTGTCCTGCCATCACCGGTCACGTCCCAGGCGAAGCCCACCCGGGGCGCCACGTGGAAACGGCCGTCATAGGGGGTCCCGTCCGGATCGACGACCATGCCATTGACCAGGTTGCCGACGCCCGGCACCGGCTTGCCGATGAACGTGTTGTTGACCACGTCGCCGGTCACGGGGTTGTAGGCCTGCCGACTGGTGGCGTTGCAGGTGACCGCTCCGTTCGGGCAGACGGGCTGGTAGAGCACGACGGCATTTGTGGCCGAGAACTGCGCTGGATCGAAGTAGGCCACCGGCTGTCCGGCCATGTACGTGGCACCGATGTAGTAGAACCTCGCGCCGTACTCGACCGTCAGTCGTGGGCGCGCCCGCCAGCTGTCCTGGGCGAACGCCTCGATCTGCGTGAAACGCGCGTCGCCGGCCGGGTGCGTCGTGGACTCGGTGTACTGATTGATCGATCCAAGCAGCGCGTTGGACCACCCGAGGTTCGTGTCGAACGGGTTCTGAACGTTGCCATTGAAGTTGGCCGTGCCGTTGAAGCTCGACGCGCGCGGCGCGAACCGGACCGTCCGTTCCGCGAACACGCCGCCCTTCACGTTGTGCGAGCCCCGGACGTGCGTGAGGTTCGCCGCGTAGTTCCAGATCGTGTTCTGCGCGTTGAAGGGATACCGGGCTTCGAAGCTGAAACTCGGCAGGTTCGGGAGTGCGTTGGCGCCCGCGAACGTCATGTTCGGGATCAGGTTGAGGGGATTGGCGTCAGGAAAGAACTGCGGAAACCCGGGCAGCACCAGGGTGCGGTCGTTGGCGTCGAGCGCCGACTGTTCCACCGGACCCACCGACTGTCGAGCCCAGTTCAGGCCGACGGTGAGTTCGAGGACCGTGCTCGGGGACAGTGAGTGCAGCAGCGTGTTCACCAGGCTCACCGTGCCAATCTCGTACGACGAATGGAACTGCGGCCAGCCGCCGTTGCCGGATGCCGCGAGGTTGCCGGAACGGCTGCGATCGTTGACCTCGTTGCCGAACTGCACGCGGCTGTAGAAGGTCGTCGCCGGTCGCACGTCGTAGTCCACGCGCAGCACCTGGTCGTGCCGTGGCTTCTCCACCACGTTCTGGTACACGTAGTTGTACTGGCGCGTTCCCGAGGGATCGACGGCGTTGGGCAGCGGGAGCAGGTTCAGGATGGCCTGTCCGAGCGGATTGAGGCGACCGGCTGGAATCACGTTGCCGGCAAAGCACCCGGCGCCACCCGAGTTCACGTTGCACGGCAGGCCGGACAGTGGGTCGCGGATGTAGCGGAGCGCGCCGCCGCTATTGACCGTCTGCGAGAAATCACCCGCCCGCTCGAGCGTCGTCGGCACGGTCAACTGCCGCAGCGTGCCCGGGTCGGTACGGGCGAGCAAGTCCTGAGAGAAGAAGAAGAACAGCCGGTCGCGATTGCGGTTGAAGTCGGTGCCCGGAATGATCACGGGGCCGCCGATGGTCCAGGCGGTGTTGTCGAAGCGGTACGGCGGCTTGGCGCAACTGGCGGCCTCACCCGCATCGCACTGCCGGAGACGTTCCCACGAGTTCGAGTTGAAAGTCTCGCTGCGCTTGAAGTACGCCAGGCTGCCGTGGAAGTTGCGCGTGCCGCTCTTGGTCACCACCGTGATCGTCGCGCCGGCACTGCGGCCGTACTCGGCCTGGAAGTTGGAGGTCTGCACTTTGACCTGCGCGATCGAGTCGAGACCCGGCGCGGCGTAGTTGCCCGAGTTCGACCCGGTGTCCTTGTTGGTCACGCCGTCATAGGAGAAATTGAACGAGCTCTGTCCGTTGATCGTCATGCCGCCCACCGATCCCCATCCCGGTGCATCGCGTGCGCTGGTATCGACGACACCGGGAAGGACCTTGAGCGTGCCCATGAAGTCGCGTCCGCGCAGGCCGACATTCTCGATGTCGCGCGAGGTGATCGTGGCCGACCGTTCACCGCTCTGGCTTTGAACGGCGAGTCCGTCGGCCTCGACCGTCACGGCCTCGCCCACCGCCCCTACCTCGAGCGTGACGGGCGGCAGCGTGACGCGATCGGCGGCATTGAGCGTGATGCCCTGTTGACGATATGTCTTGAAGCCATCGAGCATCGCCTCGATCTCGTACCGGCCGGCAAGCAGGTTCGTGACGACGAACTCGCCGGTCCCGTCGCTGACGGCCGTGCCCGTCGCCTGCGTGTCGATGTTGCGGGCACGCACACTGACCCCGGGCACAACGGCGCCCTGGGCATCGAGCACGACGCCGCTGATCTGGCCGGTCAGCCCCTGCGCTCGGGCGGCCCAGACGCCGGGTCCCGCCATCAGCAGCAGCGCGAGCAGGATCGAAGTCCAGCGCGGGGCCGATGTATCGGGTGACAGGAGCTGTGGTCGTGAAAGAGTCGGCCACGTGGGGGCCGCACTGCTGAATGGCGCATTTCGTAGCATCACCAACCTCGGGAAGAAAACATGCGTATAAACAGAACGGCCCGGAAGCACAGGCTTCCGGTCCGTTCGACACTCGCGATACCAGGTCTGCTGTTGCGGCCAGTCGGTCAGGCCGTCACGTCACACCTCCAGCGTTCGAACGCCCCGGGGAGCACTCGCGGTCGACAGCACGGGACGGGACACGACGTCATGGACATCATCGGAACCTGTTGAGAACCTGTCGGAAAACTGGAGGCGCGGAAGGGATTCGAACCCTCGGATGGCAGCTTTGCAGGCTGCCGCGTTACCACTTCGCCACCGCGCCGGACACGAAAAGACAAAGGGCCGGGAAAGGTGAGTACCTTTCCCGGCCCTTCAAGGCTGCGGCTACGAACGCTCGAAAGCTATCGATCGTTCGCAGGCACAACGGTGTTGAACCGACAAAGGATGTCGGGACAACAACACGCGCGCGGCAGCAGGCGAACCATCGAGTTGAAAGTTATAGCAAACAGCTTCGCTCGATGTCAACGACCTCCGGATCCAGGAACGTCCGTGCAGGCGCGTGCATCCAACGCGCGCCCGCCGTGAAGTCCCGGCCCGCGCGGCCGATGTGAAGGTGTGCGGGCCGACAGGCCCAATCCAACCCACATGGCGCCCCAGGGGCCGGGCTCGGCCGATACCGACGTGGTCCGCGACAGGGACCCGCATCCACCTGGAACGGCTGGCGGCGAAGGTCTCGATCCGCTCACGGGCCTCGCGGACCGCGCCGAACTGGAACGACGCCTGCGTCGGCTCGGGCAGTTCCCCCCGCCCGGCCTGACCGTCGTGCTCTTCGTCAACCTCGACAACTTCCGCTTCGTGAACAACAGCCTCGGTCACGCGGCCGGCGATCTCGTGCTCGTCGAGGCGGCGCGCCGCCTGCGGCAGGCGACCGGGACCGGCGACCTTCGGCCCACTCCCTTTGCCCCACTTGTCGCGCGATTCGGCGGTGACGCCTTCGTCGTGTTGCTGGTCGGGGTCACAGAGCTCGACGAGGTCCGGGGGCTGGCCGACCGGATCCAGGCCGCCATTGGTGTGCCGATGCAGATTGGCGCCGAACACCTCACCGTACCCTGCAGCATCGGCATCGCGACGCGCGAGGCCGCCTCGCCCGGACGCGCCGAGGACCTGCTGCGTGATGCGGACACGGCCGTCTATCATGCAAAGGCCGCCGGCAAGGGGCGCCACGCCGTGTTCGTGGCGGCGATGCACGCCGCTGCCACGCGCCGGCTGCGTCTCGAATCGGACCTGCGCGACGCCGTGTCCGCCGGGCAGATCGAGGCGGTCTACCAGCCCATCGTGAACCTGCAATCCGGACGCGTGGTGTCGTTCGAGGCGCTGGCGCGCTGGCAGCACCCGGAACTGGGCCCCATCGGCCCCGACGAATTCATTCCCATTGCGGAAGAAAACGGCCTGGTCGTGCCGCTGGCCTACACGCTGCTCGGCCGCGCGATAGGGGTGCTGGAGCGGCTCAGCCGGCTGCCGGGCGGCGAACAGGTCCGCATGAACGTGAACGTCTCACGCCGCCAGCTGGCCGACCCGACCTTCCTGCCCACCCTCGCCTCGCTCGTCGACGACCTCTCGGTGCCGCCCGAGCGGCTCTGCCTCGAGATCACCGAATCGGCCGTGACAGCCGCGCCCGACAATCTCCGCGACGCCCTGCGCGACATCAAGGCCCTCGGCCCGCAGTTGCACCTCGACGACTTCGGCACGGGCCTCTCGTCGCTGAGCCTGCTGCGGACGCTCCCCCTCGATGGCTTCAAGGTGGACCGCAGCTTCATCGAGGCCGCCAGCGGGCGCGAAGCCATCGCCATCCTTCATGCGATCATCACGCTCGGACGCAACCTCCGGAAGGTGACCACCGCCGAAGGTCTCGAGACGACGACCCACATGGCGACGGTGCTGGCACTCGAGTGCGACCTGGCGCAGGGGTTCCTGCTCGGGCGCCCGGTCGACGGCGCCGATGCCGCGGCGCTCCTGACGGCCGACTTCTCCTCCCGAGTGGCGATCGGACGCGCGTGGGAAGACGCACTGGCCGCCCCCGACACCGACTACCGCCGGCACTGACCCGCCCCCCGCGCCACACCAGGATGGCCACTGGCGCCACGCGCCACCCACGCTCGAGCGACAGCAACCGTTCGAACGGTCAAGCTTCGCACCGACCGGCCGATTTACTGGACTGAACCGTGAAGACGCGCAAGTCGCCGCAGAATGGCCGGGACGCCCATCCCGGCCGCACGAGAGCGTTCGGACATCCCTCCGCAGACCCCTCGTCGCGAACCGGCTCCGGGTTGTTGCCAGACGCCGCCATCGCGGAGATCGAGGAACGACTGCGGCGTGCGGCGCTCATCGACGGGCTGACCGGCCTGGCCAACCGCGCGCTGCTCGAACAGCGGCTCCGCGAGTTGCTGCGCGCAGCCGCAGGCACCAGCGGCGCGCTGTACGCCGTGCTGTTCATCGACCTCGACAATTTCAAGTACGTCAACTTCAGCCTGGGTCATGCGACAGGCGATCGGCTGCTCGTCG